>CBFGTF010000236.1:0-3790 GCA_965651655.1 uncultured Devosia sp. | reverse complement strand
TCCCAGTTCTGGCCACGCACTTCATAATAGGCCAGGGCTGCGTCAAAGGAGATGGCCACCGGGGTCGAGCCAGGGTCCGGCCGCAGGCGCAGGTCGGTGCGGAACACATAGCCGCCCACCTGCCGATCCTCCATCAGGCCGACCAATTTCTGCACCATGCGCGAATAGATCTTCGTCGCCTCGGACGGGTCGGCCAGGACCGGCTTCTGCGGATCGAAGAAAGCCACGATGTCGATATCGGAGGAATAGTTGAGCTCGCGCCCGCCATGCTTGCCCAACGCGAAGATGGCGAGGCCGGAATTGGCGGCGGTTGCGGATTCGACCGGCACCGATAGCTGCCCCTTCTCGAAGGCCTGCCGCATCAGGAGGTCGAGGGCCGCCTCCAATGCCGCATCGGCCAGGTCCGATAGCGCTTCAGTCGCCCGCGCGGTGCTCCAGGCGCCGCCCGTTTCAGCCACCGCCGCCAGCAGCGCGGTTCGTCCCTTGGCGGCGCGGAGCATGGTTGCGACACTGGCCTCGTCATCCTGGCGGCCAGCATGGGCCACGGCGTCGAGCAGGGCAGAAAAGGCCGTATCAGGACCATTTTCGAGCGCCTCGGCCAGCCAGTCGGCATGCTGCCGGGTCAGATCGAGCAGATAGGGCGCCGCCTCAAGGAGTGGACCAAGGAGCGGCGCTGCCATGCGCAGACCCGCCACGCTGCCCGCCGGCAGGTCGGCCAGTACGGCGTCGAATTGCGGATGATCGATGGGCGGCAGGGGTGACAGGGTGGTGCTCATTTTTGAGGCATACCCCGGCCCCATCGCCCTCGCAAGGCGTGGTATCAGCTGTCCGGCAGCTCGATCACGGCGCGGACGCCGGGGCCATTGTCCTCGATACGGAAACTGCCGCCGTGCAGACGCGCCACCGCATTGACCAGCGACAGACCGAGGCCGGAACCGGGCTCGGAGCGGCTCTTTTCGAGACGCACGAAACGCTCCAGCACCCGCCTGCGGTCTGTCTCGGGGATGCCGGAGCCATTATCGGCAACCGCGATCAGCACCTGCCCGCCGTGACGGCGCAGCTCAACGGCGATCCGGCCAGGGCTGCCGTCTTCGGGACGGGCATATTTCACGGCGTTTTCGAGCAGGTTGACCATGGCCTGGCCCACCAGTTCGCGATTGGCCTTGAGGGTCACGCCCGGCTCGACGCTGGTCTCGACGGTGATGCCGGCATCCTCGGCCACCGGACCATAGAGCTCGGCCACATCGGCAACAATCTCGCTGACATCGATCTCCGAAAGGGCGCCGGAGGGCGCACCGGCCTCAGCACGGGCAATCATCAGCAAGGCGTTGAAGGTCTGGATCAGGCGGTCGCTCTCGGCAATCACCGTCTCCAGCGCCTTTTCCCGTGTCTCCTCGCTGGCGGTATCGCGCAGGGCCGCCTCGGCCTGGTTGCGCAGCCGGGTCAGCGGGGTCTTGAGGTCGTGGGCGACGTTGTCGGTGACTTCCTTGAGGCCCTGCAGCAATTGCTCGATGCGGTCGAGCATGGCGTTGAGATTGGTGGCCAGGGCATCGAATTCGTCATTGCGGCTGGTCACCGGCACGCGTTCGGACAGATTGCCCGACATGATCTTGGTGGAGGTGTGCTGGATGGTATCGATGCGCCGCAACACGCGCCGCGCGGTGATGCCCCCGGCAATCACCGAAAACAGAATGATGCCCAAAACGCCAAAGAGGAAGCTCTGGAGGATGATGGCGGAATAGCCGCGGCGCTCGACCACGTCGCGGCCGACGACCAGTCGCATGCCATTGCCCAGCTCGATGGAGCGGACCACCGCGACGCCCTGGCGCTGGCGGTCGGGACGGTCCTGGAGGGTCTCCTCGCCTGCGGCGTCCTCGCCCAGGGGATTTGGCCGCTCATAGTCAAAGCTGTAGACGCCGGGGGAGATGACCACCTCGGCCGGGACATCGGTGACATTGCCCAGCAGATAAAGGCCGGAGGCGTCGCCGAGGAAATAGATGCCGGGACCGGGCTGGGTCGAGAGGCGATTGACGGCGAAGGCCAGGGCGCGAATGCCCTGATTGGCCTCGATGCGCTGGAACAGGCGAATTTCGCGGTCGATGTCGTCGGTCTGCTGGCGCTGGATCTGCACGCTCGACTGCCAGCCGATAAAGGCCATGAGCAGGATGGCGAAGACGACGAAGATGGCGATGAAAGTGGCGGTCAGGCGGACCGTTGAGGTGCGCCAGACCTGGGCGAAGCGGCTCACGGCCTACTCCCGGATCATGTAGCCGGCGCCACGCACCGTGTGCAGCAGCGGACTGGCGTGGCCCTTGTCGATCTTGGACCGGAGGCGCGACATGTGGACGTCGATGACGTTGGTCTGCGGATCGAAGTGATAGTCCCAGACATTTTCGAGCAGCATGGTACGCGTCACCACCTTGCCGGCATTCTTCATCAGATATTCGAGCAGCCGGAATTCGCGCGGCTGGAGCAGGATGTTCTCGCCGTCGCGCTCGACCTTGCGGCTGAGACGATCGAGCGACAGACCGCCAACCGAATAGCTGGTGGCGGCCTCGGCGGGGCTGGAGCGGCGGGCCAGCACTTCCACCCGCGCCAGCAGTTCGGTGAAGGCATATGGCTTGGTGAGGTAATCATCTCCGCCGGCGCGAAGGCCCGTTACACGGTCATCGACCTCGCCCAGCGCGGAGAGGATGAGCACGGGGGTCTTGTCGTCTTCGGCGCGCAGGCTTTCGACAATGGACAGACCATCACGGCGTGGCAGCATGCGGTCGACGATCAGCACGTCATAGTCCATGCCCGAGGCCATGGCGTAGCCGGTTTCGCCATCCGCCGCGTGGTGGGTGACGTGGCCGGCCTCATCGAGGGCCTGGATGAGGTAGCTCGCCGCTTCCCGGTCATCTTCGATGAGCAAAATCTTCACGGCTGACGCTCCGCAGGGTTGGAAGGGCCCCGGGGATTGCCCCGGGGCCGGTAGGCATTACTCGCCGATCGGCAGGCCGATGAAGCGAGCTTCACCGTCGCGGGCGACCTTGATGAGGGCAGTGTTCAGCCCCCGGTCCCGCACGGCCTGGAGAGCCGCATCGAAGTCAGCCGGCGCCGAAACCGGCTTGTTGTCGACCTCAAGGATGACGTCGCCGGTGGCCAGGCCGCGGGTGGCAGCTTCGCTGTCGCCTTCGACATTCTGGATCAAGAGGCCACCCGAACCATCACCATTGGGCACCAGGGTCATGCCCAGGCTGGTGGCGGCCTCCGGCAGGGCTTCGGGCGGAGCCGGCTGTTCGGGCGTCTCGGCAACGGCGGTCTCATCGAGCTGCTGCAACTGCACCGAAACCGAGGTCTCGGCACCATCGCGCCAGATGGTCAGCTCGACCGTGGAGTCGGGCGACTTGCTGGCAATGGTGCGGCTGAGATCAAGGGCATCGTCAATCTGCTCGCCATCGACCTGGAGGATGATGTCACCGGACTGGACGCCTGCGGCACCAGCCGGACCATCTTCGGTGGGCTCGCGGACAATGGCACCGCGGGCATTGGGCAGGCCAACGCTGTCGGCGATGTCGCGGGTGACATCCTGGATGGAAACGCCGAGATAGCCACGGGTCACCGTGCCGTCATCGATCAGCTGGTCGACAATCTGCTTGACCGTGCGGGCGGGGATGGCAAAGGCGATGCCGACATTGCCGCCATTGGGCGAATAGATGGCGGTATTGACACCAACCACTTCACCCTCGGTGTTGAAGGCCGGGCCGCCGGAATTGCCGGTGTTGACCGCCGCGTCGATCTGCAGGAA
>CBFGTF010000235.1:0-3809 GCA_965651655.1 uncultured Devosia sp. | reverse complement strand
ATGATCCGCCACATCTCCCGCCTGCGTCTCACGGCCTTTCGCAATTATGCCTCTGCCGCGCTCGATCTCGATGCGCGCCATGTGGTGCTGACCGGCCCCAATGGCTCGGGCAAGACCAATCTGCTTGAAGCCATCTCCGTGCTCTCGCCCGGGCGCGGCCTGCGCGGGGCGGGCTTTGACAGCCTGCAGGCGCATGGATCGGACGTGCCCTGGGCCGTGGCGGCCACCATCGAGGCCGATCAGGGCCCCTCCGATATCGGTACCGGCGCCCTGCCCGATGGCGGGCGGCGGGTGCGCATCAATGGCGCCAATGCCCGCTCGGTCGAGGCCATGAGCGACTATCTGCGCGTGCTCTGGCTCACCCCGGCCATGGACGGTCTGTTCTCCGGCCCTGCCGGGGACCGGCGGCGCTTTCTCGACCGGCTGGTGACCACCCTCATCCCGGGCCACTCTGCAGCGGTGTCCGATTTCGACAAGGCCATGCGGCAGCGCAACAAGCTGCTCGACGAGGAAGCGGACCCGCGCTGGCTGGGCGCCGTGGAGGCGCAGATGGCCGAACTGGGTGCCGCCATCCATCTCAGCCGCAGCGACAGCCTGGTTGCCCTCCAGGCGCTGATTGCCGAAAGCCTGGATGATGGCAGTTTCCCCGCCGCCACCCTGTCGCTGAGCCCATTGTTCGAGGACATGGCGGAGCCCGCCACCTCCTCGGAACTCGAAGCCCTCCTCATGCAGCGCTGGCATGCGCTGCGCGGCCTTGACCGGGCCGCCGGGCGCACCACATCAGGTCCGCATCGTGTCGATCTCGACGTGGTCCATGCGCAAAAGGCCATGCCGGCCGCCCTGGGCTCGACCGGCGAGCAGAAGGCGCTGCTGATCGGCCTGATCCTGGCCCATGCGCGATTGGTGCGCCTGCGCACCGGCATCGTGCCCTTCCTGCTGCTCGACGAGATCGCGGCCCATCTCGATCCCGACCGCAGAAGGGCCTTGTTTGTGGCGCTCGATGGCCTCGAAACCCAGTGTTTCCTGACCGGTACCGATGCCGTGCTGTTCGAGGCGCTCGAAGAGCGGGCGCAGCGGATCGGGGTGCGCGAGGGGCGGGTTACGGCGAGGGGCTGAAAATCCCCGGCAAATGCCGCCAAAATGGCCAATTTCCTTGGGGTTTGACCCCCGTTCCGCTAGAACAAAACCATCGTTAAATCGACTGATTCGGACCCCATGACCGATAGTGAAAATCCGACACCGAACGAATATGGCGCCGACAGCATCAAGGTGCTGAAGGGCCTTGATGCCGTGCGCAAGCGCCCCGGCATGTATATCGGCGATACCGATGACGGTTCGGGCCTGCATCACATGGTCTATGAGGTGGTCGACAACGCCATCGACGAGGCGCTGGCCGGCCATGCCGACCTCGTCACGGTGACCCTTAATGCCGACGGCTCCTGCTCGGTCAACGACAATGGCCGTGGCATTCCCACCGACATCCATAAGGAAGAGGGCGTTTCCGCTGCCGAGGTCATCATGACCCAGCTCCATGCCGGCGGTAAGTTCGACCAGAATTCCTACAAGGTTTCGGGTGGCCTCCATGGCGTGGGCGTGTCCGTCGTCAATGCCCTTTCGGTCTTTCTCAAGCTGAACATCCGCCGCGATGGCAAAGTCCACGAGATGAGCTTCACTCATGGCGTGGCCGATGCGCCGCTCAAGGTTATCGGCTCTTATGTCGAAAACCGGCAGCCCGGCACCTATGAAGGCCGCTCGGGCTCGGAAATCACCTTCCTGCCCAGCCCGCTCACCTTCACCATGGTGGAGTTCGATTTCAAGACGCTCGAACACCGCCTGCGCGAACTGGCCTTCCTCAATTCCGGCGTGCGCATCCTGTTGCGCGATCATCGCCATCCCGAGCCGGTCGAGGTCGAGCTTTTCTATGAAGGCGGCCTCGAGGCCTTTGTGCGCTATCTCGACAAGTCCAAGGCGCCCGTGGTCGACAAGCCCATCACCATGGTCTCGGAAAAGGACGGTATCACCGTCGAGGTCGCCTTGCAGTGGAACGACAGCTATCACGAGAACGTGCTGTGCTTCACCAATAACATCCCGCAGCGCGATGGCGGCACGCACCTGGCGGGCCTGCGCGGCGCGCTGACGCGCCAGGTCATCGGCTATGCCGACAGCTCGGGCATCGCCAAGAAGGAAAAGGTGACCATGACGGGTGACGACACCCGCGAGGGGCTCACCTGCGTGCTTTCGGTCAAGGTGCCCGATCCCAAATTCTCGTCCCAGACCAAGGACAAGCTGGTTTCCTCCGAAGTGCGGCCCGTGGTCGAGAACATCGTCAACGAGAAGCTCGGCCAGTGGTTCGAGGAGCATCCCACTGAAGCCCGGATCATCGTGGGCAAGGTGGCCGAGGCCGCCGCCGCCCGCGAAGCCGCCCGCAAGGCGCGCGAACTGACCCGCCGCAAGGGGGCGCTCGAAATCTCCTCGCTCCCCGGCAAGCTGGCCGACTGCCAGGAACGCGATCCGGCAAAGAGCGAAATCTTCATCGTCGAGGGCGACTCGGCCGGTGGCTCGGCCAAGCAGGGGCGCGACCGCTCCAACCAGGCGGTGCTGCCGCTGCGCGGCAAGATCCTCAATGTCGAGCGCGCGCGTTTTGACCGCATGATCTCCTCCGACCAGGTCGGTACGCTGATCACCGCGCTCGGCACCGGCATCGGCCGCGAGGAATTCAACGCCGACAAGCTGCGCTACCACAAGATCATCATCATGACCGACGCCGACGTGGACGGCGCCCATATCCGCACGCTCCTGCTGACCTTCTTCTATCGCCAGACGCGCGAACTGATCGAGCGCGGCCATATCTACATCGCCCAGCCGCCGCTCTACAAAGCCACGCGCGGCCGCTCCGAACTCTATCTCAAGGACGAGGTGGCGCTGGAGGATTACCTGCTCGAAGGCGGGCTGGAAGACGCCGTGTTCAAGACCCGCGACGGGGCAGAGCATGCCGGCGCCGACCTGATGAGCATCCTGCAGCAGGCTCGCGATATCGTCAAAGCCATCAACAATCTCAACACCCGCTACAATCGCAATCTGGTGGAGCAGGCGGCCATTGTCGGCGGGCTCGATCCCGATGGCATGTCGGACCCGGAAAAGAGCGCCGAGACACTTCTGCGCGTCGCCAACCGGCTTGACCGTATTTCGGACGAGCTGGAACGCGGCTGGAGCGGCGAGATCAACGAAGAGGAGGCCCTGGCCTTCTCGCGCACCGTGCGCGGCGTCACCGAGACGCATTATATCGACCGGGCCCTGCTCCAGAGTGCCGACGCGCGCAAGCTTCGCCAATTGGCCGGGCGGCTCGATGAACTGTTCGGCGGCGTACCGACCCTGACCCGCAAAGGCGAGACCATTCCCATCTTTGGTCCGGCAAGCCTCTTCAAGGCCGTCACCGATGCCGGCCGCAAGGGCGTTTCGCTGCAGCGCTACAAAGGCCTGGGCGAGATGAATGCCGAGCAGCTCTGGGAAACCACGCTCGACCCCAATGCCCGCACCCTGCTGCGCGTCGAAATCGACCAGACCGACGAGGCCGACGAAATCTTCACCGCCCTGATGGGTGACCTCGTCGAGCCGCGCCGCGACTTCATCCAGAACAATGCGCTGAACGTCAGCAATCTGGACGTGTAAGTGGGTTGCATGTGCTTCCAAGCATAAGTTGAGCATTCCAGTGGCATTTGCTTTTGAGGATTGGCATGGCGAACAGCCGGAGCCGCGCACGCTTGAAGCCTTGCGGCAGGACGCCGGTTTTCTGACGGATGCAGCCGATG
>CBFGTF010000234.1:0-3813 GCA_965651655.1 uncultured Devosia sp. | reverse complement strand
CCGACAGACTCCCAACAGAGAATCCCGGGTGCGCCTATGGGCCCGAAGGCCGGAATAGGTGGCCGCGTCATAGAGGGCAGAGGCCGGAGAGTCAAGGACGAAGGGCACGCGGACGCGCGCGCCCTTCGCAGCGGCTATTGCTGGAGCGACTCAATATAGTCGACCAGCGCGGTAATCCTGGCGCGCACCAGGAGTTCGGAGCCGAAAGGTCCGGCAAATTCCCCGATCTCCTGCTTGAAGGTGTTTCCCCAGATCGGCATGGCGGATGTACCATGGGCACGGATGGTCGTGCGACCATCCACGACCTGGAAGACATCGAGATAGGGAAACACGCCGTCATTGTTGGCACGCAGCACCGTCAAATCGGGCGGCTTGACGGTCAGAACATCGGCAAATTCGCCGCCGCCCTTTCCGTCGGAGCCATGACAGACGGCACAGGCCGCCGTGTACGCGTCGGAACCGATCTGAGTGTCCTGAGCATAGGTCGTACTCGCCATCACGCCGAGCAGAATGCCAGCCATGGCCAGAACTGTACGTGGCAATTGAGCCTCCTCATCAAACCCGCACCGATCCGGGGACCAGCCCGGCCCCCGGTAGGCGATGCCTTTCAAGCTTGATGCGGAGCAGGACCCGCCGTCTTGACGGTGATCAAGTCGGCGGCCGCACGCTCACGCCATCCGCGTGTAGCGGTTGCCAATGTAGTTCGGGGTAAATGAGGCTCCAGGGAAGCAAGCGCGGCTGGGGCAAAGCTTGATTCTGCCGGCCCTTGGCACCAGTTACCAAAGAACCGATGCATGCGAGGAGGGCAAGATGCAGATGGTCCGTTCACCCGTTTTGCGCGTTGCCCTTGTCTGGGTCGCGCTGCTCGCCGTGTTCCAGGGAAAGTCGCAACTGGCCATCCTGTTGTTCGGGCCCGACTATACAATTCCCCGTCATGTGGTCATGGCGCTGCTGTCGAGCGCGCTGGTGGTGCCGCTGATCGTCCTGGCCCGGCGCTATATCGACAGGGAGCCCTTTGCCGATCTCGGGCTGGCGCTCGACCTCTCCGCACTTCGGCCCCTGCTGGTCGGGCTGCTCTCCTGGCTCGTGCCCTTTGCGCTGTGCCTCGCAGCCCTGCTCGGCTTTGGCCTTGTGGACATCACGGCGCTGGCGCCCTGGTATGAAATCCTGGCCTTCCTGCCGCTGCTCATAGTCCTGGTCTTCCTGCTCGAAGCGCTGCCCGAGGAACTGGCCTTTCGCGGTTATATCCAGACCAATCTCGGCAGGGTCCTCGAACCCTGGCTGGCCGTGACCATCCAGGCGGCGCTGTTCGGCAGCTGGGGCGTGGCCATGTGGCTCATCACCTCGGGCGGGCTCGATCCGCTGCATGCCTCGCTCTTCTATGTCATGGGCGCGGTGCTGGGCATGCTGCGGATCATCACCGGCTCGGTCTGGACCGGCATCGGCTTCCATGTGGCGTTCCAGACGGCGGCGCAATTGCTGCTCAACACCGAACGGGGCCATTTCGACATCGAGGGGGCCTTCTGGCTACAGGTCCTGGCGCTGGGCGCAATACCCTTCTCGCTGGCAATACCCATCGTCGAGCGCTTTTATCGCGACGCGATCAACTGGACGGCGAAGCCGGCCTGAGCAGGGACGCCTGCCTTTCGCGGTAGAACACGTAGAGCCCGGACCCCAGGATGATGGCGGTACCCACCCAGGTCCACGCATCGGGGAAATCACCGAATGCCAGATAACCGACCACCGTCGCCCCGACGATCTCGAGATACTGAAAGGGCGCCAGAGTGGCGGCAGGCGCACGACGAAAGGCCTCGGCGAACAGGAAGAAGGTGAAAGCGGACAAGGCCCCCATCAGCGCGAACTGCCCCCAGGGCCCGGAAAGGTCGAACCCCGAGCCCGACATCAGTTCCATCTTGCCAAATGACACCAGTCCCGTGCCCAGCAGCATGACGGCAACCAGGGTGAACCAGAACTGGATCGAGACCGAATTCATGCGCACTGACAGGGACCGCATCACGATGGCATTGATGGCGAAGGCCAGCGCGGCCAGGAGTGGGAGCAATGAGGCCCAGCCGAAGATATCCCAATTGGGACGGACAACGACCAGAACGCCAGCCAGCCCGATGGTTACGGCCAGATAGCGCCTCCATCCCGTCTTCTCCTTGAGAAACAGCGCGGAGAGCACTGTGAGAATGAGCGGTTCAACGAAAAAGATCGCGATGGCCGTCGCGATGGGCATGGTCGCAAATGCGCCGATCAGGGCACTAAGAGTGATTGCAGAGGTTGCTCCACCCAGGACGATCAATCCCCACGGCCCCCTGTCCAGGCCTCGCCGGGTGACCAGCGCAACCAAGCCAAGCACCAGAAGCTGAAAGCAGAAGCGCCAGAACGATATCTCGAACGAACTCAAATGCGACGTGAGCGACTTGGACAGCGCATCGCCAATGGGCACGATGGTGACGGCCAGGACCATGATCGCCATGCCGCTGCGCGACAGGGCATGGTTGTTGGCAGACTTCCAAGGCGAATCCGTCATGACCCCGGTTTAGCGCAAACTCACGCCATGCGCTTGTCGATATGCCGTTGTTCGCGCAGTTCGGGGAAAATGCGGCTCCAGATGACCGCCACGGCCATGGCGCCAAATCCGCCGATGACCACGGCGGGCACCGGGCCGATCAGATGCGCCACCGTGCCGGCGCGGAACTCGCCTAGCTCGTTGGACGCTCCGATGAACACCGAATTGACCGCGTTGACCCGCCCGCGCACCTCTTCGGGCGTCCAGAGCTGCATGATGGTCTCGCGGATGGTGACGCTGACCATGTCGGAAGCCCCCACCAGCGCCAGCGCCGGTATGGAGAGCCAGACGGTGGTGGAAAAGCCGAACACGACGGTAAAGGCGCCGAACAGCCCGACGAACAGGAACAATATCTTGCCCGCATGGTCGCGCACCGGAAAGCGCGTCAGCCACAGCGCCATGACGATGGCACCAATGCCCGGCGCCGCCCGCAGCAGGCCCAGCTCCACCGGCCCGGCATGCAGGATATCCTTGACATAGACGGGCAGTAGCGCGACCGCCCCGCCCATCAGCACGGCGAACATGTCCAGCGAAATGGCGCCCAGCACCACCCTGTTGGAAAAGATATAGCGAAAGCCGCCGAATATGGTTTCGAGGCTGGTCGCCTGGTGCGACTGGCGCTGCGCCGGACGCGGAATGAGCAGCACGGTGACCACCGCGCAGAGCAGCAGGACTGCACCGGTGCCGAAGGCAAAGGTCGGCGATATGCCATAGAGCAGACCACCCGCCGCCGGGCCGGTGATGGAGGCGAACTGCCAGGCCGAGGCATTGACCGTGATGGCATTCGACAAGGCCTCCGGCGGCACCAGATTGGGCGCCAGCGATTGTGCCGCCGGGCCCCAGAAGGCGCGCGCCGTGCCCAGGACAATCAGCACGATGAAGATCGGCCAGACCTCGTGCGCCTCGACATTGACGAGGGTCAGGAAGGCCAGCGCGCAGGCCAGTTCGACGCTGAGGCAGATCGCCATGATGCCACGGCGGTTGAAGCGGTCGGCGGTGAGCCCCGTCACCAGCATCAGCAGCAGCGCTGGCAGGAAGAGGCAGAGGCCAACCAGCCCCAGCAGGAAGGCATTGCCGGTGACATCATAAATCTGCCAGGCGATGGACACCGACATGATCTGGACGGCGAAGCTGACCAGCAGCGTCGTCAGCCAGAAAAAGCGGAAACCGATATAGGTGAAGGCGAGCTTGTTCGGCTCAGCGGGGGCGTGTGCGCTCATGGTGCATCGCTCATCGCA
>CBFGTF010000233.1:0-3847 GCA_965651655.1 uncultured Devosia sp. | reverse complement strand
CGCGAATAGAGCAGGTGCAGGATCGCGTGCTCGACGCCGCCGATATACTGGTTCACCGGCAGCCAGCGATCGGCGATCTCGGGAATGGTGGGCGTATCGGCGTTGGGCGCCGTGAAACGGGCGAAATACCATGACGAATCGACAAAGGTGTCCATGGTGTCGGTTTCGCGCCGGGCCGCGCCGCCGCATTGCGGGCAATGGACGTGCTTCCAGGTCGGGTGGTGGTCCAGCGCATTGCCGGGCTTGTCGAAGCTGACATCCTCGGGCAGCACCACCGGCAGGTCCTTCTTGGGCACGGGAATGGTGCCGCAGACCTCGCAATGGATCACCGGAATGGGGCAACCCCAATAGCGCTGGCGGGAAATGCCCCAGTCGCGCAGGCGGTAATTGACCTCGACTGTGCCCTGCGGCTTGCCGTCGACGCTGCGGGCGGCGAAATGGGCAGCGATTCTCTGCTTGGCGTCATCGATCGACAACCCGTCCAGGAAGCCGGAATTGAAGATGTTGCCAGCGTCAACATAGGCCTCATCGCCCACCGCAAAGCCCGCCGGATCCGCCCCAGGCGGCAGCACCACGGGCTTGACCGGCAGGTCGTATTTGCGGGCGAAATCGAGGTCGCGCTGGTCATGGGCCGGGCAACCGAAAATGGCGCCAGTGCCGTAATCCATGAGCACGAAATTGGCGACATAGACGGGCAGCGTCTGGCCCTCCAGCACGGGATGGGTGACATGCAGGCCGGTGAAGACGCCCTTTTTCTCAGCCTTTTCAAGCGTTTCGGTGGCCGTTCCCTGGCGATGGAATTCGGCAATGAATTCGGCCAGCGCCGGATTGTCCTGTGCCAGCTCGGCAGTCAGGTTATGGTCAGGCGAGAGCGCGATGAAGGAAGCGCCGAAAATCGTGTCGGGGCGGGTGGTAAAGACCTCGATGCTGGTTACGTCGGTCTTTTCGCTCGGCTCCAGCGCAAACAGCAGGCGCAGGCCCTCGGACTTGCCGATCCAGTTGCGCTGCATGGTGCGCACCTTTTCGGGCCAGTCGGTCAGGCCGTCCAGAGCGGTCAGCAGGTCCTCGGCAAAATCGGAGATCTTGAAGAACCACTGGGTCAGTTCGCGCTGCTCGACCACGGCGCCGGAGCGCCAGCCCTTGCCGTCGATCACCTGCTCATTGGCCAGCACGGTCATGTCGACCGGATCCCAGTTGACCTTGGAGCTCTTGCGGGTGACGAGCCCGGCTTCCAGCATGTCGAGGAACATGGCCTGCTGGTGCCGGTAATAATCGGGCGAGCAGGTGGCGATCTCGCGGGTCCAGTCGATGGACAGGCCCATCGATTTGAGCTGCGCCTTCATCGCCTCGATATTCTGGTAGGTCCAGCTGCCCGGATGGGTCTTGCGCTCGATTGCTGCATTCTCGGCGGGGAGCCCGAAGGCGTCCCAGCCCATGGGGTGCAGCACATTCTTGCCGCGCGCGCGGTGATAGCGGGCCACCACATCGCCCATGGCATAATTGCGCACATGGCCCATATGGATGCGGCCGGATGGATAGGGGAACATCTCAAGGACGTAATAGGGATCGCGCGGGTCGTCATTGGCGGTGACGAAACTCTTGTTCTCGTCCCAGACCTTCTGCCATTTCGGTTCGCTTTCGCGCGGATTGTAGCGTTCGCCGCTCACTGGATGCTCGTCCTTGCAAGATTTAACGCATGGCCTGCCGCAAAGGGCGGTGCGGCTTGCGTTTTCGAGGGTTTTTGGCTACCGGGACCATCACCAGAAATCCCCTGTCAGGTCAACAGAAACGGGGCCAGGACATGGCTGAGACGCATGCAGGCGCGCAATCCGCCCTCGACTATATCCGCACCCGCATGGAAAAGGCCCGGCGCCGCTTCGGGGCGCCGCCCGAGGCGGTCGAGCTGGTGGCGGTCTCCAAGACCTTTGGTGCAGAGGCCATTGAGCCCTTCCTGATCGCTGGGCAGCGCGTCTTCGGCGAAAACCGGGTGCAGGAGGCCAAGGACAAGTGGCCGGCGCTGCGCGCCCGCTATCCGGACCTGGTTCTGCACCTGATCGGCCCCCTGCAGACCAACAAGGCGCGCGAGGCCGTGGCCCTGTTCGATGTCATCGAAACGGTGGATCGCGACAAGCTGGCGGGGGTTCTGGCCGCGGAAATGGCTCGGGCGGACAGGCGCCTGCCCTGTTTCGTGCAGGTCAATATCGGGGGCGAGGCGCAAAAGGCGGGCGTGGCGATTGCCGATGCCGTCGATTTCGTCCGCCGCTGCCGGCAGGAGCACGGGCTCGAAATCGTGGGTCTGATGTGCATTCCCCCGGAAGGCCAGCCGCCCGGACCCTATTTCGCCCTGCTGGCGGAGCTGGGCCGGGCCGCAGGGGTGGATCAGCTCTCCATGGGCATGAGTGGTGATTTCGAAACGGCCATCGCCATGGGCGCGACCCATGTGCGGGTCGGCTCGGCCCTGTTCGGCCGGCGCTAGGCGGCCCTCGGGCCGGTCCCGGCATGCAACTTTCCGGGGCCATTGCGCGTTGCTTGCGGTTGAATAACGCCGTTGTGATTGGCTGGCCAAAAACGGGTCGCAATAATGTGACCTTGGTCGATCCAGCGGGAAAAAGACCGGAGAATACAATGAACAAGCGACGCATCCTGGTCGTGGACGACGACGCAGAACTGCGCCAGACCCTGGTGGAACAGCTTCAGGGCGAGCCTGATTTCGACATTCTCCAGGCCGGTTCGGCCAATGACGCGCTCAAGGCGGTGCGAGAGAGCAATGTCGAGCTGACCATTCTCGATGTCGGCCTGCCCGACATGGATGGACGCGAGGCGGTCAAGCTGATGCGTCAGGAGGGCTACAAGAGCCCGGTGCTGATGCTGACCGGTCACGATACCGATGCCGACGAGATCAAGGGCCTTGAAGCCGGGGCCAATGATTATCTCACCAAGCCATTTCGTTATCCGGTGCTGCTGGCGCGCATCAATGCCGCCCTCAGGCAGCGCGACCAGAGCGAGGATGCCGTCTTCACCATCGGCCAATACAGCTTCCAGCCGGCGGCCAAGGTGCTCGAGACCAATGACGGGATCAAGGTGCGCCTGACCGACAAGGAAACCTCGATCCTCAAATATCTCTATCGCCAGGGCCCCAAGACCATCACCCGCGATGTGCTGCTCAAGGAAGTCTGGGGCTACAACAACCGGGTCACCACCCATACGCTGGAAACCCATATCTATCGCCTCCGCCAGAAGATCGAGCGCGATCCATCAAATGCGCGCCTGCTGGTGACCGAGGATGGCGGCTATCGGCTTGTCCCCTGATATCGGGACAAAACCGTTCATTTCCGTGCCGAACTGACTTATAGCTGAGTGCTCCTGTCGCCCGCGCCCTGCGGGCGATTGCTGGCGCATCGGGTCTGGGGCTTATGAGAATGGACGATGCGGCCGGGCTGCTGGCCCGGGCCGATTTTTTCGACATCTGCGACGAGGAGCAGTTGCGCATGCTCGGCTTTGCCGGCGACCGCAAGCATTTTGGCGCCGATGCCGTCATCTACAAGGCCGGAGACGCGCCCCAGGGCGCCTATGTGCTGATCGAGGGCACGGTCAAGGCGCGGCATGAAGGCGCCGAAGCCGGCAAGCCCTATGCCCTCTCAGAGCCGGGCAGCGTCATCTCGCCGACCGCACTCATTCTCGACAAGCCGAGGCCGGTGACCTTCACAGCCGTCACCGATTGCGAATTGCTGTTTGTGCCCCGCACCGCCTTCATGAAGCTGGCCAGGCAATATCCTGACCTGGCGCAGCGCGCCGCCGATCGCATCCAGGCCGAGCTTGGCCGCTATATGCATGCGCTCGAACCGCT
>CBFGTF010000232.1:0-3913 GCA_965651655.1 uncultured Devosia sp. | reverse complement strand
TCCAAGGACGAGGCGGTGCGCCTGACCACGCCCAAGAAGCTCACGCTGGAGCAGTCGCTGGGCTATATCGCCGAAGACGAATATGTCGAGGTGACCCCCAAGTCGATCCGCCTGCGCAAGATCTGGCTCGACCCCAATGACCGCAAGCGCATGAGCCGCGCCGCCAAGTCGGCTTAGGCCGGGGCAGGCTTTGCCGGCCCCCCACCCTTGATCCCTCCCCACAAGGGGGAGGGAATGAGGGTGGGGTGTAGCCACAAGCGCGAGACGCCGAGGAGCCACAATGACCGACTGGATCATCCAGACCATATCCGAACTCGGCTATGTCGGCATTTTCCTGGTCATGCTGGCCGAGTCGATCTTTCCACCCATTCCCTCCGAGCTGATCATTCCCTTTGCCGGCTTTGCCGCCGCCAATGGTGACCTGAACCTCGTCGGCGTCTTGGCCACGGCAACGCTGGGCGCCGTGGTGGGCATGCTGCCCTGGTATTTTGCCGGGCGCATCTTCGGTCTGGGGCGGGTGCGCTGGCTGGCCGACCGCTATGGGCGGCTCCTGACCATGAATGCGGAGGAGATCGATGTTGCGGTCGCCTTCTTCCGCCGCTTCGGGCCGGTGATCGTGCTGTTCGGGCGCCTGATGCCGATCATCCGCACCTTGATCTCCATTCCGGCGGGCCTGGCACAGATGAACCTGGGACTGTTCCTGCTCGCCTCCACGTCCGGCGCGCTGATCTGGAACACCTTCCTCACCCTGGCCGGCTATATCCTGCATGAGCATTACGAGATGATCGAAGTGGTGCTCGATCCGCTGAGTTACCTGGTGCTTGGCCTTGTCGTGGCGATCTACCTCTTCCGCGTCGTCACCTGGCGGCCGACCCGGCCGGTGGAGTGAGGCCTCGCATTGTGCAAACGCATTTGCATTCTGCATCTGGCCGCGCGCCGCAAAATGCGAATTTTCTCAAAGTCTTAATCTTTGCCCCTGGATTTGCAGGCCCTGGCAACTGGCACGCTTTGTGCACTCCTCTGCCTGCCCGGATGAAGTGTTCTGCGTACCGGGCGCAAAAACCATTCGGGGCCCTGCATCGCGTATCTGATGTGGGGCCCCAATGCTTTTGCCCTTCGCGGGCACCGCCCTTGCCCCGACCGTTGCCAGCGACTAGATAATTGCGAACGCTTTACCGGAGACGCCCATGCGCGCCGTGCTCGACATCATCCTGATCCTGCTCCAGCTCTATTGGTGGGTCCTGCTCATCATGATCATCATGAGCTGGCTGATCTCGTTCAACGTCATCAATACGCGCAATCAGTTCGTGGCCATGGTCTGGCAGGTGATCAACCAGCTGACCGAGCCGGTCCTGCGGCCCATCAGGCGCTTCATGCCCAATTTCTCGGGCCTGGACCTGTCGCCGCTGATAGCCTTCCTCCTGATCTTCTTCATCCAGTCGATCATCGGCTATTACCTCTATCCGGCCGTTGTCCGCGCCGGGCTCTAGCGCCTATCGCCTGACCGGCACCGGGTTGCTGCTTCATCTGCGGGTCACGCCCAATGCCGGGCGCGACGCCATTGACGGCATCGAAATGCGCGATGACGGGTCCGCTGTATTGCGCGTGCGGGTTTCCGCCGTGCCCGACAAAGGCAAGGCCAACGCGGCGGTGATCATGCTCCTGGCCAAGGCCCTGGGCGTGCCGAAATCCACCATTTCCCTTGTCGGCGGCGAAACCAGCCGATTGAAGACCTTGGCCATCGAAGGCAATCCAGCCCAATTGGCAGATCGGGCAGAAGCTCTGCGCTAGACTTCATCGCTCGTGGCCGGCGAAGCTCTGCGCATTGATGACCTTCCATTGCGACAAAAGCGCGCAACTCCCATTGCTTAACCAATTATTCCCGCTAAGCTCCCTTCCCGGAGGGGGCCCGATGGAGGGCAGGGATTGGACCGGGCACAAAGACCCGGCCGGGACCAGCGCGGGCCCTCGGAGGAAAGCTTTTCGAGGGACTTCTTATGGATCTGGCACTTTGGCTGATCGTTCTATGCGGCGGTCTGTCTATCGTTTACGGGGTGGTCACCACCCAGGGCCTGCTCAAGGCCGATGCGGGCTCGGCTCGCATGCAGGAAATCTCGGCAGCCGTGCGTGAGGGGGCGTCGGCCTATCTCAAGCGGCAATATACCACTATCGCCATTGTCGGCGTGGTCATCCTGGTGGCCGCCTTCTTCCTGCTTGGCATCTATGCCGCCATCGGCTTCCTGATTGGTGCCGTGCTCTCGGGCGCGGCCGGCTTCATCGGCATGCATGTGTCGGTGCGGGCCAATGTCCGTGTCGCCCAGGCGGCCGTCGGTTCGCTGGCCAAGGGCCTGGATCTGGCCTTCAAGTCCGGCGCGGTTACCGGCATGCTGGTTGCAGGGCTGGGGCTCCTGGGCGTTACGCTCTATTTCATGGTGCTCACCGGCATGGGTTTTGAGCCCACCAGCCGCACCGTCATCGATGCGCTGGTGGCCCTGAGCTTCGGTGCCTCGCTGATTTCCATCTTCGCGCGCCTCGGCGGCGGCATCTTCACCAAGGGTGCAGACGTTGGCGGCGACATGGTGGGCAAGGTCGAAGCGGGCATTCCCGAAGACGATCCGCGCAACCCGGCCACCATTGCCGACAATGTGGGTGACAATGTCGGTGACTGCGCCGGCATGGCAGCCGACCTCTTCGAAACCTATGTGGTGACCATCGTTGCGACCATGGTGCTGGCCGCCATCATCCTGCCCGAGCAGTTCAAGCTGATCGGCATGGTGCTGCCCCTGGCCATTGGCGGGGCCTGCGTCGTCACCTCGATCATCGGCACCTATTTCGTCAAGCTGGGCGCCGACAACAACATCATGGGCGCGCTCTACAAGGGCGTCATCGCCTCGGGCGTGCTCTCGCTGGTGGCGCTGCTGCCGGTGCTCTGGCTGCTGTTCGGCGATCTCAACGTCGCCATCGAGGCCAATGACAAGACCTTCACCCCCTGGCACCTGTTCTGGTGCGGCACGGTGGGCCTGGTCATCACCGGCCTGATCATCGTGATCACCGAATATTACACCGGCACCAATCGGCGCCCGGTCAATTCCATCGCCGAGGCTTCTGTCACCGGCCATGGCACCAATGTCATCCAGGGTCTGGCCGTCTCGCTGGAATCCACCGCGCTTCCGGCCATCACCATCATTGCCGGCATTATCGTCACCTATTCGCTGGCGGGCCTCTTCGGCATTGCCTTTGCCGTTGCCACCATGCTGGCCATTGCCGGCATGATCGTGGCGCTCGACGCCTTCGGCCCGGTCACGGACAATGCTGGCGGTATCGCTGAAATGGCCGGTCTCGACGCCTCGGTGCGGCATAATACCGACGCGCTCGACGCGGTGGGCAATACCACCAAGGCGGTCACCAAGGGCTATGCCATTGGTTCCGCCGGTCTTGGCGCCCTGGTCCTCTTCGCAGCCTATACGCAGGACCTGATCTACTTCGCCAACCTGCCTGACGCCCCGGCGATCTTTGCCGGCATGGGCACGCTCAGCTTCTCGCTGGCCGATCCCTATGTCGTGGTGGGCCTCTTGTTCGGTGGTCTGCTGCCGTTCCTCT
The DNA here is from genome assembly GCA_965651655.1 of uncultured Devosia sp. Lineage (GTDB taxonomy): Bacteria > Pseudomonadota > Alphaproteobacteria > Rhizobiales > Devosiaceae > Devosia. The sequence goes on along the minus strand of CBFGTF010000232.1, from coordinate 313 downwards.
TTGGCGGCATGAGCATGACGGCTGTCGGCCGCGCCGCCCAATCGGTGGTGGTGGAAGTCAGGCGCCAGTTCAAGGCCGATCCGGGCATCATGGCCGGCACGTCCAAGCCTGACTATGCGCGGGCCGTCGACATGCTGACCCAGGCGGCGATCAAGGAAATGATCGTCCCCTCGCTGCTGCCGGTGCTTTCGCCCATCGTCGTCTTCTTCCTCATCAACTGGATCGCCGGTCCTGCCGCCGGGTTCTCGGCCCTGGGCGCCATGCTCATGGGCGTCATCGTCACCGGCCTCTTCGTCGCCATCTCGATGACGGC
>CBFGTF010000231.1:0-3917 GCA_965651655.1 uncultured Devosia sp. | reverse complement strand
GGCGAAGCCATGGCCATCGGCCGCACCTTCCAGGAATCGCTGCAAAAGGCCCTGCGCAGCCTCGAAACCGGTCTCACCGGCCTCAACGAGGTCGGCATTCCGGGCCTGGGCGAAGGCGAGGACAAGAACGCCATCAAGGCCGCCCTTGGCACCCCGACACCGTCGCGCCTGCTGCATGTGGCCGAAGCCATGCGGCTGGGCGTCTCCAACGAGGACATTTTCGAAGCCTGCAAGATCGATCCCTGGTTCCTCGAACAGATGCGCGGCATCGTCGACATGGAACAGAAGGTCAAGGAATTCGGTCTGCCCCAGGACGCCGTCACCCTCCGGCAGCTCAAATCCATGGGCTTTTCCGATGCGCGCCTGGCCCAGCTCGCCGGCCTCAAGACTAATGACGTCCGCAAGCTTCGCCACAGCCTCGAAGTCAGGCCCGCCTATAAGCGCATCGATACCTCGGCGGCCGAATTCGCTTCGCCCACCGCCTATATGTACTCGACCTATGAAGCCCCCTTCGCCGGCAAGGTCGCGGACGAATCCCGCCCCTCCGACCGCAAGAAGGTCGTCATTCTCGGCGGCGGCCCCAACCGCATCGGCCAGGGCATCGAGTTCGACTATTGCTGCTGCCACGCCGCCTTCGCGCTGGCTGACGCTGGCTATGAAACCATCATGGTCAACTGCAATCCCGAAACCGTTTCGACCGACTACGACACCTCCGACCGCCTCTATTTCGAGCCGCTGACCGAGGAAGACGTCATCGAGATCCTGCTCACCGAAAAGCAGAACGGCACGCTCCATGGCGTCATCGTCCAGTTCGGCGGCCAGACCCCGCTGAACCTCGCCGAAGCCGTGCAGAAAGCCGGCGTGCCGATCCTGGGCACCCAGCCCGACGCCATCGACCTCGCCGAAGACCGCGACCAGTTCATGAAGCTGCTCAACAAGCTCGAACTGACCCAGCCCAAGAACGGCATCGCCTATTCGCTCGAACAGGCCCGCCTCGTCGCCGAGCGCCTGGGCTATCCGCTGGTCATCCGCCCGTCCTATGTGCTGGGCGGCCGCGCCATGGCCATCGTCCATTCGGCCAATGAATTCGAGCGCTATGTGCAGGACACCCTCACCGGCCTCGTCCCGCCCGATATTCTCCAGCGCTACCCCAACGACAAGACCGGCCAGATCAACTCGGTTCTCTCCGACAACCCGCTGCTCTTCGACGCCTATCTCTCCGGCGCCACCGAGATCGACGTCGATTGCCTCTGCGACGGCAAGGATGTGTTCGTGGCCGGCATCATGGAGCATATCGAGGAAGCCGGCATCCATTCCGGCGACTCGGCCTGCTCCCTGCCCTCGCGCACCCTCTCGCCCGAGATCATCACCGAGCTCAAGCGCCAGACCAGCGAACTCGCCTTCGCGCTCAAGGTCGGCGGCCTGATGAACGTGCAGTTTGCTTTGAAGGACGGCGTCATCTACCTCCTCGAAGTAAACCCCCGCGCCTCGCGCACCGTGCCCTTCGTGGCCAAGGTCATCGGCGAACCCATCGCCAAGATCGCCTCGCGCATCATGGCCGGCGAAAGCCTTGCCAGCTTCAATCTCACCGAGAAGACGCTCAAGCACATCGCCGTCAAGGAAGCCGTGTTCCCGTTCAACCGCTTCCCCGGCGTCGACACCGTGCTTGGCCCGGAAATGAAGTCCACCGGTGAAGTCATCGGTCTCGACACCGATTTCGCCATGGCCTTCGCCAAGTCGCAGATGGGCGCCGGCTCCAAGGTCCCCACCGCGGGCAAGGCCTTCATTTCCGTGCGCGACGATGACAAACAATATATCGTCGACATGGCCCGCCACCTGGTCGAAGCCGGTTTCGAAATCCTCGCCACCGGCGGCACCCAGCGCTACCTGGTCGACAACAACGTCCCGGCCACCAAGATCAACAAGGTGCTCGAAGGCCGTCCGCATATCGTGGACTCCATGAAGAATGGCGGCGTGCAATTGGTCATCAACACCACCGACGGCCTCAAGTCGATTTCCGACAGCCGCGACATCCGCCGCACCGCTCTTCTGAGCAAGATCCCCTACTACACCACCATCGACGGCGCCCTCGCCGCCGTGGAGGGCATCGTCGCCCTCAAGCAGGGCAGTCTCCAGGTCCGCGCCCTCCAGGACTATTTCGCGGCATAACGTCCACACAAGCGGTTTATCTCCTCCCCCTTGATGGGGGAGGTAGCGCCGCTAGGCCGGAACGGCCTTGGCAGAGCTAGGTAGGGGTGCCTTCTGCTGTGAGAAATGGTGTGCGGCCCTGCCCCTTCCCAATCCAGTCATCTGCGGTTCACATTGGGGGCGATAACAAGGCGTATCGCTACCGGGGGACCCCATGATCCGTATGCTTGCCACCACCGCCCTGCTGCTCGCCGGCACCAGCCTCGCCTCCGCCCAGTCGATGGACGACCACATCCGCGACTTCGTCTATGCCCCCGGCTTCGAGGCCGCGGATGTGCCGGCACTCGAAGTGCGCCTCATCGATCAGTGGCATGACCTCACCGTCATGACCCCCGGCGGCTCGGTCGGCCCGCTGGAAAAGGCCATGCTCATTGCCGACAAGGCCATCGAGGGCATTCGCACCCGCACCGACATCCAATATGGGGAAATGATCGCCGAAGACGGCACTCCCTTCAGCTTCATCGACGTCCGGCACTACAATCTGGCCGCCGTCCTGCATGCCGAGACCGAAGCCGCCTATGGTCCGGAAAACACCGCGCCCGTCGAAGAATTCGGCACTGGCGACCACATGGCCTGGCGCTTTGTGTTCCAGCCGGTCATGAACAACGCCGCCATCCTCCTCGAAGCCAGCAGCCGCGTCATTTCCAACAAGGAAGCGGCCAAGTCCGATTGCATGGGGCGCCCATGCCTTGATCTCTATGCCGGCTTCGACGCCATCGAATGGGAAGAAATCCCCGGCCAGGTGCCGACCTGGCCTGAACTCTACACCACTGAATCGGACGAGACCTCCACCCCCGCCCATGCCATTGCCGAGCTGGCGGTCTTCGGCTTCTGGGCCAACGCCGAAAGCGGTCAATATCAGTGGACCGGGGGCGAGCACCCCGAGGCCGCCGATGGCCCCGAACCCTATCGCTTCATCGGCATCGACCGCCATCTCGGCCAGGAGGCCAGCATCGATGCGGTCTGGCGCGAAACCCTGGTCAATGACGACCAGCTCCAGGCCATTGCTTTCCGCCGCGCCGAGGTCGGTGGCTCGGTCTATCTCATGCGCGCGGGCGAACCGCGCTAGCGCCTCAGCCCCTGCCCCTGCCGATCCTGGGAAAGCCGGCAGCAACGACCCGCAGGCCCTCGGTCCGCCACAAGACCAGCGCCAGTGCCAGCGTCCGCATCGCCATGGCCACGGCGCTGGCCAGGGCGGCGCCGACAATTCCGAACAGCGGCACCAGGACAAGTGCGAGTGCCGCTGTCACCGCCAGCACCACCAGCCCCACCATCACGCCCTCGCGCTGCCGGCCCAGCACGATCATCGCCTCCCCGGCCTGCCCGCCAAGGGCGCGGAGCACCATGCCGCCACCCAGCACCCACATCACCGCCTGCCCGGCCACGAATTCGGGGCCGAAGGCGGCCAGCAGGAATGGGCCGGCCAGGAGGGCCAATGCCACGGCGGCAATCGTGGCCCACAGGGTCAGCCGCGTGCTCTCAATCATGCTCGCCTGCAATTCGGATCGCGACCGTCCCGCCAGGTCGAGTGCAAAGCGCCGCCCCGCCACCAGCGTCATCGCATAGGCAACGAACCCGGCCAGCGCCAGGCTGCGCGCTGCGGCGAAATAGATGCCCACCGCCTCCGGCTCGGCCAGCAGCGTCAGCATCAGCACATCGGCATAACTCGTCAGGTCCTCCAGACCTGAAAGGAGCAGCAACGGCAGCGA
>CBFGTF010000230.1:0-3922 GCA_965651655.1 uncultured Devosia sp. | reverse complement strand
ACCGGCGGCATCGCCAAGATGCTCCCCAACCATCACATCACCAAGCCCGTGCTGATCGGCGAAATCCAGGATGACGGCCAGTTCTTCGTGGTCTGGGAAACCGAAGACCTCGTCCCGGGTGATGCCTGGTCCGACTTCCTGCCCGAATCCAAGATGCTGGAAGCCGATTGGACCGCGCCCATCAACTGCGGCAACTACAACACCGAAACCAGCACCTGCGGTTCGGCGATGTAAGAAGCGCCCCTGCCCAACCTCTCCCTGAATAGGGGGAGGAACGGTCCGGGGGCCCTGGCAAGCAATTGCCCACAAACACAAATCTGCTCCTCCCCCTCATTCAGGGGGAGGTTGGGAGGGGGTGGCAACCAATACCAGCCCCTCCAGCCTTCTTCTGACGAACGACAAGGACTTGCCCTGCGATGCTGATCCTCCGCGCTCTCCGCCTGGTGCTCCTGGCCCTGCCGTTCCTGCTGCTGCCTGCAAACGCCATCCGCGCGCAGGACACCCCCGTCGACATCCCCGCCAGCATCGCCGCCATGGGCGAAGCCAGCCTTAAGGAACTCACGCAGATCGTGGTCGACCTCGCCAGTACTGGCGACCCATCCGTCGTGCCGGCCCTCACCGCGCTTGGCGCCGGCGACCTCTACCTCGATGAAACTTCCGGCGCCGTCGTCATCCAGCGCGGTGCCTCTCATATCGATCCGGTAACGGGCGACGCCGTGGAACTGGGCGCCGATGCCGATCTTTCCCGCATTCGTGTCAACAACGGACTTCGTCGCGATATTGCCGCCGCGCTGGCAGGCATGACGCTGATGAGTGACAATCCCGCCACCCGCCTCACTGCGGCCAATGGCTTCATTGCCAATCCCGACCCGGCCAATATCCCGCTGCTCGACGAGGCCATTGCCGCCGAGACCGATGCCAGTGTGCTCAAGGCCATGCAGACGGCCCGCGCCGTCACCATCTTCAAGGACCCCGAACAGAGCCTGGAAGACCGCCAGGCCGCCGTGGCCCTGATCGCCTCTGGCGCCGGTCGCAATGCCATAACCATTCTCAATGCCGCCGGTGCCGATGCGCCACCCGAACTGCAGGCCAGCATCGCTTCCGCTATTGCCGGCCTCGAACAGGAGCGCGCGGTCTGGGGAGCGCTGCAGAATGTCTGGTTTGGCGTGTCGCTGGGCTCAGTCCTGCTGCTGGCCGCAATCGGCCTCGCCATCACCTTTGGCGTCATGGGCGTCATCAACATGGCCCATGGCGAAATGGTGATGCTCGGCGCCTACACCACCTTCATGGTCCAGCTAATCATCCGCCAGAACTTTCCCGGCCTCCTCGACTATTCCCTGCTCATCGCCCTGCCCGCTGCCTTCCTCGTCACCGGCGCCATCGGCGTTGGCATCGAGCGCGGCATCATCCGCTGGCTCTATGGCCGGCCGCTCGAAACCCTGCTCGCCACCTGGGGTCTGTCACTGATCCTGCAGCAGACCGTGCGCTCGATCTTCGGCCCCACCAACCAGATGGTCATCGCGCCCACCTGGATGTCCGGTTCGACGGAATTCTTCGGCCTCTCCATCACTTACGGCCGTTTCTGGATCGTCATCTTTGCATTGATTGTCTTCGGCCTGCTGCTCTTGATCCTCAACCGCACGCCGCTGGGCCTCCAGATGCGCGCCGTCACCCAGAACCGCCGCATGGCCTCGGCCATGGGCATTCGCACCCCCTTCGTTGATGCCATGACCTTCGGCCTGGGCTCCGGCATTGCCGGCCTGGCCGGCGTGGCGCTGACCCAGATCGACAATATCTCTCCCAACCTGGGGCAGAACTACATCATCGACAGCTTCATGGTTGTGGTCTTCGGCGGGGTCGGCAATCTCTGGGGCACACTGGTCGGGGCGCTCACCCTGGGCATCGCCAACAAATTCCTCGAACCCTATGCCGGCGCCGTGCTGGGCAAGATCCTGATCCTGGTGCTGATCATCCTCTTCATCCAGCGGCGTCCACGAGGCCTGTTCGCCCTCAAGGGAAGGGCGGTGGAGCAGTGATGAACAGTTCAGGATCCAACGGTTCTTGTGCACCCCTCCCCCTTGAGGGGAGGGGCTGGGGGTGGGGGTCCGTCAATGGACCACACAACCACCCCCACCCTCGATCCCTCCCCTCAAGGGGGAGGGAGGCGAAGGAGCCTCATGGCCCCCGCCTGTTCGACGACCTGCGGAGTACTATTCCATGCTGACCCAAGCCCTGTTCCGCGCTCTCGACAAGAAAGCTATCTGGGTCATCGGCATCTTCCTGGCCGTCGCCATCCTGGTGCCCATGGCCAATCTGCTGATCCCGCCGGGCCAGTTCGGCCATGTGCCGACCTATCTCGTTTCGCTCATGGGCAAGTATCTGGCCTATGCCATCCTTGCCCTCGCGCTTGACCTGGTCTGGGGTTATTGCGGCATTCTCTCGCTGGGGCATGGCGCCTTCTTCGCACTCGGCGGCTATGCCATGGGCATGTATCTCATGCGCCAGATCGGCACCCGCGGCGTCTATGGCAATCCTGTCCTGCCCGACTTCATGGTGTTCCTCAACTGGAAGGAACTGCCCTGGTACTGGCTGGGCTTCGACAATTTCTGGTTCGCCTGTGCGATGGTGGTGTTTGTCCCGGGCCTTCTGGCCTTCATCTTCGGCTTCTTCGCCTTTAGGAGCCGCGTCACCGGCGTCTATCTGTCCATCATCACCCAGGCGATGACCTTCGCCCTGCTCTTGGCCTTCTTCCGCAACGACATGGGCTTTGGCGGCAATAACGGCCTCACGGACTTCAAGGACATCCTGGGGGCTCCCGTGCAGGCGCAGACCACGCGCGCCACCCTGTTTGCGGCTACCGCCATCGCCCTGGCAATCTCGGTGCTGATCTGCTCGATGATCGTCAATTCCAAGCTCGGCAAGGTCATGGTGGCCGTCCGCGACGCCGAGAGCCGCACCCGGTTCCTCGGCTATCGCGTGGAATATGTGAAGCTCTTCGCCTTCACCGTATCCGCAATAATGGCCGGCATTGCAGGCGCTCTCTATGTGCCGCAGGTGGGCATCATCAACCCATCCGAGTTCGAGCCGGGCAATTCCATCGAAGTGGTCATCTGGGCCGCCGTGGGCGGGCGCGGCACGCTGATCGGCCCGATCATCGGGGCCATCGTGGTCAACCTGGGCAAGTCCTGGTTCACCACCACCTTCCCCGAATTCTGGCTCTTCGCCCTGGGCGCCCTCTTCATCTTCACCACCCTCTTCCTGCCCAAGGGCATAGTGGGCCTGTGGGCGCAGTTCTTCGGCAGGCGTCCCGCGGTCGACAGTCACCAGCCCGAGGCTCCCACGCCCACCCAGTCAGCCGATATCGAGCGCGGCGAGGACCCGTCGAGCTTCGGCGATAATCCCCAACCCAAGCCGGCAGAGTGAGAGCCATGAGCACAGCCACCGACACCATGCTCTATCTCGACGGCGTCTCGGTTGCCTTTGACGGCTTCAAGGCCATCAACAACCTCTCCATCATCGTCAAGCCTGCCGAAATGCTTGCCATTATCGGCCCCAATGGCGCGGGCAAGACAACCATGATGGACATCATCACCGGCAAGACGAGCCCCGATGCGGGGCAGGTCCTGTTCGATGGCCGCACGGACCTCACCAAGCTGGACGAAGCCGCAATCGCCAATCTGGGCATTGGCCGCAAGTTCCAGAAGCCGACTGTCTTCGAAAGCCATACCGTCTGGGACAATCTGGAGATGGCGCTGAAGAAGCCGCGCGGCATTTTCTCGGCCCTGTTCTACACGGCCAGCAACGCCGATATCGCCCGCATCACCGAAATCCTGGAAACCGTGCGCCTCATCGCCCGCAAGGACGAACTGGCCGCCAATCTCAGCCATGGCCAGAAACAATGGCTCGAAATCGGCATGCTGCT
>CBFGTF010000229.1:0-3937 GCA_965651655.1 uncultured Devosia sp. | reverse complement strand
CCTTGGTCTTCATCATCTGGTACATCCGCGGATTGCTGCGGGCCGAGGAGAGGGCGGCCTGATGTATCCCAAACCTTTGCCTGAAGATCGCCCCGGCCTGCGCCTGGCTTACGGCGGCATGGTGGGCCTGATCCTGCTGTTGTGGCTATTGCCGCTGCTGGCGGTAATGCTCACCGCCACAAGGTCCTATCCAGAGATAATGGCGGGTAACTACTGGGGGTTGGTGCAGGATTTTTCGCTGATCGACAATATCCGCACCGTGTTCGGCTCGACCGCCATGACCCGGTACTTCCTGAACTCGCTGCTGATCACCGTGCCCACGGTGGTGCTGGTGTTGATCCTTGCCACGCTGTCGGGATTTGTCCTGTCGCGCTACCGCTTTCCGGGTGCCACGCTGATCTTTGCACTGTTCATCGGCGGCAATTTCCTGCCCGCACAAATCATGATGATTCCGGTCCGTGATCAGATGGTCAGCTTCGGGCTCTACGATACTCATGTCGCTTTGATTGTGTTCCACACCGCCTTCCAGACCGGCTTTGCGACGCTCTTCATGCGCAATTTCATCGCGTCCCTGCCGTCGGAGCTGTTTCAGGCGGCTCGGGCCGAGGGGGCGTCGCCCGGTCAGGTCCTTGTCCACGTCGTGTTGCCGCTGATGCGCCCAGCACTGGCGGCCCTGGCGATCCTGATCTTCACCTTTGTCTGGAACGACTATTTCTGGGCGGTGATCCTGACCCAGTCAGACTCGGTGAAGCCGGTCACTGCGGGCCTGAACAATCTGCGCGGCCAATGGACCACGGCATGGAATCTGGTCGCGGTAGGCACGCTGTTCATCGCGATCCCGCCGGTCCTGATGTTTTTCACGATGCAACGCCATTTCATCGCGGGCCTGACCATGGGCGCGGTCAAGGGATGATCCGATGAGCACCGTCACCATCACTGATCTGGACAAACACTACGGCCGTCATCACGCGCTGAAGAACATCAACCTGTCCATCGAGCCGGGCGAGTTCATCGTCATGGTCGGCCCCTCTGGCTGCGGCAAGTCCACGCTGCTGAAAACGATCGCCGGGTTGGAAAGCCTGACCTCGGGCCGGATCGACATCGCGGGCAAGGATGTGACCCGGGTCGAGCCCGGCGACCGGGGCATCGCGATGGTGTTCCAGTCCTACGCGCTGTATCCGCACATGACGGTGGCGCAGAACATGGGGTTCGGCCTGAGGATGGCGCGTCGGCCCAAGGCCGAGATCGACGCTGCCGTCGCCCGTGCGTCCCGCATTCTCAAGCTTGAGGATCAACAGAACAAGCTGCCGAAAGCGCTTTCGGGCGGACAGCGCCAGCGCGTTGCCATCGGTCGCGCCATAACCCGCAACCCGCAGGTGTTCCTGTTTGACGAACCCCTGTCCAACCTGGACGCCGCCCTGCGCACCCAGATGCGGGTCGAAATTGCCACCCTCCACCGCGAACTCGGTGCCACGATGGTCTATGTCACCCATGACCAGGTCGAGGCGATGACGATGGCCGACCGGATTGTCGTGCTCAACGCCGGTCGGATCGAACAGGTTGGAGCCCCGCTGGAGTTGTACACCAATCCCGCCAACCGCTTTGTCGGGGGCTTTCTGGGGGCGCCGCGCATGAATTTTGTCACCGCAACCGTAACGGGGTCGGGTGCAGCAAGCGTCACTGTCTTGGCCTCCGGCCTGCCGCCGATAACCCTACCCGCAAGCCGTGCCCTCCCGGCGGGCGAAACGGTAACACTGGGATTGCGACCAGAATCCATCGGCCTGTCGCAAGGGTCGCTCGGTCTGGACGCCAAGGTCAGCCATGTCGAGCACCTTGGACGCGACACCGTGTTTTATGCTCTTGCGACCAGCCTCATGACCACCGAGAGCGAAGGCGGAAATGGCACCTTCACTGTACAGGCGGCGCAAACGCTGCCGCTGTCGCCAGGCCAGTCGCTGACCCTGCGCTTTGACCCCGCCGATGTTCTGCTGTTCGCCGCCGATGGCACGCGGATCACTCCAGACCGGCCCGTTCCCGCCCAATCCAGCTGAAAGTGCCCTCATGACCCGTGTTCCCCCGTCGCCGCTGTCTGTTTGGCGGCCAACAAAGCTGACCTCGTTTCTGCGCGGTGCGCCGCATTACCCCGAACATGTGGACGAAAGCTGTTGGCAGCGAGATGCCGAGCGGCTGGCCGCTGCCGGGGCCAATACCGTCCGCATGGGCGAGTTCGCCTGGCATTTGTGGGAGCCGTCCGAGGGCCGCTTCGACTTTGCCCTGTTCGACCGGGCGATCGACGTGCTGGCCGCTGCCGGGATCAAGACGATCCTCTGCACCCCCACTGCCACGCCGCCCCGCTGGTTGACCCGCGACTACCCCGAGGTCCTGCGGATCGATGCGCAGGGCCGTCCGATGACGCACGGCTCGCGCCAGCACGCTGACACCACCAGCCCGGTTTTGCGCGCCCATTCCCGTCGGATCACCCGCGCGCTGGCCGAGCATTACAAGGGCAACCCCGATGTGATTGGATGGCAGACCGACAACGAGTTGAACACCACCGTCTCGGAAAGCTATTCCCCTGCCTGTCGGCTCGCGTTTCAGGGCTGGCTGCGGTTGCGCTATCACGACATTGCGGCGCTGAACCGGGCCTGGGGCGGCGATTTCTGGGCTTTGGCCTATGACGGGTTTCAGGACGTGGACCTGCCGCGCCAGATGAATCCCAGCTTCGTCTCGCCCGGCCATATGCAGGATTTCCATCGCTTCCTGGCCGATGCGACCGCCACGTTCCAGCATGATCAGGTCACGATCCTGCGCGAAGCGAACCCCGACTGGTTCATCTTTCACAACCTTGGCAATCTGGCCGACATCGACTTTCGCGGACAGTTTGGCCAGGATCTCGATTTCATCGGCTTCGACATCTATCCGATGCTGTATGACGAGTTTCGCCGCACCGGTGGCCACGCTGCGACACAGGCTTGGCATCTGGACGTCTGCCGTGCCTTTTCGGGCAACTTCATCGTGCCCGAACAGGCCAGCGGTTTCGGTAGCCAGCCCGCGTTTTCGACCATGACCCCGGAGCCGGGAGAGATGCGGCGGATGGCTTTGACATCCGTGTCTCGCGGGGCCGACGGGGTCATGTTCTTTCGCTGGCGGCCCGCGCATTTCGGCGCGGAAATCTACTGGATGGGGGTCATCGACCACGATGATGTGCCTCGCCGCCGCTACGAGGAGGCAACCCAGTTCTTTAGCGAAATGGCGCGGCTGGAGAGTGATCTTCTGGGCACCCATGTCCGGATGGACCTTGGTATCGCCGGTGCCGATTTCGACAATCAGGAGGCCCACAAGACCTATGCCATCGGTCTGCCCGCACCCTCGGATGACGCTGCTCTGCTGCACCGCGCCGCCTATCATCGCGGCATTGCCTGCGGTCTGATCCATCCCGAGGATGACCTGTCGCGCCTCAAGGTGCTTTATGTCCCGCATTGGGTGATGTGGAAGCCGGAGTGGACGGCGCGGGTCGCCGATTTCGTGGCAGAGGGCGGTACCCTGATCCTGACTGCGCTGACCGGCACCCGCGACACCGACAATCACATCCACAGGACTCAGGCTCCGGCTGCGGGACTGGCCGAACTGGCCGGCGTGCGGGTCTATGAGTTCGGGCGCCTCGCCGCACCCGGTGCCAGCGGTCTTGGCATGGTGTCGAGTGAGCGCTACCCCGGTGCCTATGCCAATCCCGCACCCCTCCCGGCATCCTCCGCACAGCGAGAGCAGCATTTCACCGTGGGCAATACGGAGTTCCGCGCCGGGCATCTGTATGAAAAGCTGGAGCTCGACCACGGGACGGAGGCCATTGGCCAGTGGACCGACCGCTGGCTGGCCGGCTCCCCAGCGGCCACCCGCCGGATGCATGGCAAGGGGCAGGTCATCTATCTGGGCACCT
>CBFGTF010000228.1:0-3950 GCA_965651655.1 uncultured Devosia sp. | reverse complement strand
CAAATCGCTCCAGTGGAGCAACTTCCTGGAATCTTCCGGTCGGTAAACGGCGTCGCTCAAACTCGGTGCGACACCTCCCCCTTGACGGGGGAGGCAAGCGGAGCTTGGCCCGCAGGGCCATAGCGAAGCTCGGAGGGGGTGTTCACAAACTCTGCACCCAGCGCGTTGGCACCCCCACCCATCCTCCCCCGTCAAGGGGGAGGTGCTGCACCTGCGCGCGTCGCAAATTCGACCCTCACCTAAGATTATCCCGCAGGAATATCCCGATTTCGATGGGATCGGTCGCGGCCAGCCGCCCGCCATCCAGCGCCAGGGCCCGGGCCGCGGCAATCGCCTCGCGGATTTCCCCATCGGGGTTCTGGTCGAGCACCACGTCGATGGCTCCGCTTTTAAGGCCCGCCCGGGTGGGGGCGGTCAGTTCATGGGCGATGACCCGCAATTTGCCGGCCCGCCCGGATTGCTCGAGCGCGGCCACCAGGCCCGCATTGCCGGCGCCCAGATTGTAGAGCCCGGCCAGGTCCGGATGGTCGGCCAGCAGGCGGGTGATGATCTGGGCCGTCTCGGTGCGCTCGTCATGCCCCTCGAGCGGCCCGATGATTTCAAGCCCGGAAAATTCGGCAGCCAGCGCCGCACGGAAGCCGTCGAGGCGTTCGGCATGGTCGCGCAGGTGCAGCGAACCGGCCACGACCGCCACCTTGCCGCCCTGGGGCAGGAAGCGGCCCAGCAGCGATGCGGCCGTGCGCCCGGCCGCCACATTGTCGATGCCGATGAAATTGCGCCGCGCCGACGCGGGCAGGTCGGAGACCAGCGTCATCACGGCAATGCCGCGACGATGCGCGGCGTCGATGGCGCCCAGGATTTCCGGCTCGTCGCTGGAGACGATCACGGCGCAATCGCAGATGCGCGCGTCAAGCTGGTTGAGGCCCGCTGCCAGTGCAGCCGCATCGAGGGCCCGCACACGGCGCATGTCGAGATGGATGCGGTCGGCCAGCGCCAGCGGCGAGCGGCGATGCACCGCTTCGGCCAGGCTGTCCATGAATTCGTTGGAGCCATCGGGAATGAAAAAGACCACGTTGAGATCGCGCGCCCGCGCCATCAGCGAGGCATTGAGATCGCGCGCAAAACCGAGCTGGGCGATGGCCTGCTCGACCTTTTCCGCCGTTGCCGCCCGCACGCCGGGGCGGCCATTGAGCACCCGGTCGACCGTTGCCAGGGACACGCCCGCCGCGCGCGCCACATCGTGAACCGTGGCCCGGCGCTTCACCGTTTCTTCGCTCAAACCTTCACCCCACCCGCACTCGCATTGCGCCCAGCACGATTGTTGGCGCGGGGCCAAAGGTCAAGTGCAGCGTTGCAGCCAGAGGCCGAATAGGGCTACAGCTCCCGCCCGGAGCATGGGACGGGGGATCCGACAATGGCAATCGCAGTTTCAAATTTCGGCGAGTATCGCGGTCAGCGGGTGGACCAGTTCCGCCTGACCAGCGACACCGGCGTCAGCGTCGACATCATCGGCTATGGCGTGGTGGTGCGCGACTGGCGCGTGCCCCTGGCCAATGGCGAGCGCTCGGTGGTGCTCGGCTTTGAGCAGTTTGACGCCTATCCCGCCCATAGCCCGCATTTCGGATCGCTGGCCGGGCGCGTGGCCAATCGCATCAAGGGCGCCAGTTTCGATCTCGATGGCGTCACCTACAAATTGCCGCCCAATGCCGGCGACCTGCAATTGCATGGAGGCGAAGAGGGCCTGGGCCGGCAGGTGTGGCAGGGCCAGGTGGACAATGCCAATAATGCCGTGCGGTTCAGCCATTTTTCGCCCGATGGGGCCATGGGCTATCCCGGCAATGTCAATTTTGCCGCGACCTATACCCTGTCTGGAAACCGGCTGCGGCTCGAACTGACCGCCACGACCGACCGGGCGACGCCGATCAGCCTGGTGCAGCACCAATATTTCAACCTGGGCACCACCGACACGGTTCTTGACCACAGCATCCAGGTCAATTCGAGCGCCTATACCGAGCTGGGCGCGGACCTGGCGCCCACGGGCGCCATCCTGCCCTCGGCCGGGACGATCTATGACCTGCGCTCACCGCGCACCATGCGCGATGCCAATGGGACGCCGGTGGATTACGATATCGGCATGGCGCTCGATACCGGCCGCAAGACCAGCGACCCGATTGCCACCGTGGTGTCGCCCGATCAGGACCTGACGCTGAAGCTCTGGAGCGACCGGCCCGGCGTGCAGGTCTATAATGGCGTCTGGACCGATGTGCCGGTGCCGGGCCTCAATGGCCGGCGCTATGGCAAGCATGCCGGTTTCTGCCTCGAAGACCAGAGCTTTGCCGATGCGGTGCACAATCCGCATTTCCCCAATGTCATTCATTCGCCCGAACGGCCCTATAGCCATTGGTGCGAAATCGAGATCGGCTGAACCATCTCGTTGCAATGACCTGCTGACGCGGTCTGTCAGCCCGAACGCCCATTCTCCTGCCGGTGACGCTGGCAGGAGGCCGCGATGGAGGGATGGAATTGGACAAGACCGAGCGGCTGTTTTCGATCATGGACGCGCTCCGGCGGCATCGTCGCCCGATCACCGCGGCAGCCCTGGCCGAAGAGCAGAACGTGTCGGTGCGCACGCTTTATCGCGACATCCAGACCCTTATCGGGCTGGGCGCGCCCATCGATGGCGAGGCGGGAGTTGGCTATATGCTGAAGCCCGGTTTCTTCCTGCCGCCGCTGATGTTCAGCCCCGAGGAGCTCGAGGCGCTGGTACTGGGCGCCCGCTGGGTGGAAACCCAGCCCGACGACGGTTTGAGTGCCGCCGCGCGCAATGCCCTGGCCAAGATCGCCACCGCCTCGCCCGAGGATTTGCGCGATCGCATCAGCGACACCGCGCTCTGGCCGGTTGCCCTCTGGGGCCAGCGCAAGCCCATTCCGGTCCTGGGCGACATCCGCCTTGCCATGCGCCAGGAAAAGGCCGTCACCATCGATTATGAGGACGAGCAGGGCCGCGCCACCAGCCGCACCATCTGGCCGGTGGGCCTTGCCTTTTACGAGGGCAAGCAGACCATTGCCGCCTGGTGCCTGCTGCGCCAGGATTTCCGCAATTTCCGCACCGACCGCATTGTCTGCCTCACCATTACCGAAGAGCGCTATGGCAAGCGCCGCGCCACGCTGGAGCGCGAATGGCGGGCCAGCTGGGAGCGCGATCGCCGCAATCACGAAAGCGAAGGCTAGGGCGTTCTGTTGCCTAGTGAAGCTGCCTTGCCCTAGGCCGCGCCACACAGATGAAGTCATCCCGGCGCAGGCCGGGATCCATCCTGAGATCCGGGGATGGGCCCGGACGGAGTTTATCGCCGGGCGCGAAGCGACCCCTGGGCCGGGGTGACAATTGCATTTGTGACAGCGTGGCCTTGTCGCCACCTGGACTCCGTCAGTTTTTGACGGAAACGATGGGGGCGGCTCCCCTCCCCCTTGAGGGGGAGTGTTCAATTTGGACTGCCAGTGCTTCGGCTCCTGCCCGCCCTCCCCCTTACGGGGAAGGAAGCGAGATAGGACTTAGCTTCAGCCAAGTCCGTTGAATCGAGCAGGGTGGGGGTGTCGAACCGCCCGCACGTCCCGTATTTGTGAAGGGTCCAGCACCCCCACCCTTGATCCCTCCCCACAAGGGGGAGGGAGACGATGAACACTGGCGGGGTGCCGCCAACTGAAAGCTCGCGCCGCAGGCTCGGCTCTTTCTCTCCCCCCTTGAGGGGAGGGCCGGGGTGGGGGTTCTGAAGGCGCAGCGTGCTCCCGTGGCTAGGGGGTTGCTGACAGGCCTGAACCCCCTCCTGGAGGCGAAGAACCGGCGATTCCGTTAGGGCCTGACTTTCTCTAACCCATTCGCGCATAAAGGCTTTCTGGCCGCATATTGTCGTCGATGCGGAAGCGGTGATCGGCGGGGGGATGGGCCCTTT
>CBFGTF010000227.1:0-3964 GCA_965651655.1 uncultured Devosia sp. | reverse complement strand
CTCCTCCGCCTTCTTCATGCGGTTCGGATTGGGCCGCTCATGCTTGCGGTCGATGGAAGAGATCACCCCGCGCAGGGTGCGGATTTCCTGCGCGGTGAAGCGGCCACGGGTCAGCGCCGTGCGCAGGTTGTTGACCATGCTGGGCTTCTTGTCGGGCGTGGTGAAAAAGCCGGTCTGGTCCAGTACGCTTTCGAGATGCTCGAACAGGCCCACCAGCTCGCTGCGTGGCGCGGCCTCGGCGAGCCCGTCCGAAAAGGGCAGTGCCCTGCCCTCCGCGCTGGTGCGGCGCCATTCATAGGACATCAGCAGCACGGCCTGGGCGATGTTGAGCGAGGCAAAGGCTGCCTCCACCGGCAGGGTGACGATGGCGTCGGCCATGGCCACTTCCTCGTTGAGCAGTCCCCATTTCTCGCGCCCGAACAGCAGCCCGGCCTTGTGCCCGCCCGCGATATGGCCCGCCATATTGCCGGATGCCTCTTCGGGCCCCAGCACTTCCTTCTGCATGTCGCGCGAGCGTGCCGTAGTGGCATAGACCAGGGTGAGATCACCCATGGCCTCTTCCAGCGTCTCGAAGACACGGACCCGCTCCAGCACATGATCGGCGCGCGAGGCGGCGGCGATGGCCTTTTCATTGGGCCAGCCATCACGCGGCCGCACCAGGCGCATATCCCACAACCCGAAATTGGCCATGGCCCGCGCCGCCGCGCCGATATTCTCGCCCAGTTGCGGTTCGCACAGGATGATCGCCGGCGTGGGCGCCAGGGTGATGGGTTGTGAGCTGTCGGTGCCTGCCATTGCCGCCAATCCGCTGAGGTGTCGCGGCGGCATAGCTCAATTGCCGCGCCGGGGCAATTCAGGCGACGCGGTCGCGCCGGGGCAGTTCATGCACCTTGGCGCTGGGCCGCCATTCGCGGTCGAGAATGGCGAAATGCAGTTCCTCGTCCCATTCGCCCTGGAACAGGGCATGCTCGCGATAATGGGCTTCGAGCCGCAGGCCAAGTTTCTGCATCAGCTTGATCGAATGGTGGCTGCGCCCGTCGCAGCGCACCATGAGGCGGTGGATGCGGAAATGCTCGAAAGCCAGGTCGATCACGGCTGTCAGGGCCTGGGTGAGATAGCCCTTGCCGCTCTGCGCCGGGTCGATGGCAAAGCGCAATTCCCCCTGCCCGGCCGTCGCATCCGACCATTTGAGGCTGACCTGTCCAAGCAGGTTGTGGTCGCCCTTGCGGACCATGGCCAGTGTCAGCGTATTGCCCGGACGATGCAGTTCCACCTGGCTGCGCATGAGCGCCACGGCGGAGGCGACATCCTCAGGATAGCGCGTGGGGCGCTCGACATAGCGCTGGACGGCGGGCAAGGTGTGATAGCGCCGGACGGCATCGACATCACTGCGCTCGAAGGGACGCAGCAGCAGGTGATCGGTCTCGATAGGCAGGCGCAATGACGACATGATCCGACTTCCTCCACTGGCGTTCCGCAGGCACCGAAACGAGAACGTCGGGTTCAGTTTCCGGTTCCTGCCCGAGGAAGGAATATCTTGCCTGTCCGACAGGAGGTTGACGGGGGCTCATGGCGCGCCGGATTGGCGCAGGGCCCGCCATTCGTCGCGCAGCATGGCGTAGTAGAATTCCTCGTCCCAGCCGCCCTTGAACAGGGCATGTTCGCGGAAATGCGCCTCTCGCCGCATGCCCAGGCGCTCCATCAGCCGCCAGGATGGATCATTGCGCGCATCACAGCGGGCAAAGATGCGATGCAGGTCCGCCATGGCGAAGCCCAGGTCGAGCATCCTGTTTGCGGCCTCGCTGGCATAGCCGAGCCCTTGGTGGGCCGGATGGAAAATCCAGCCCAGTTCGCCCTGCCGCGCCTCCGCCGATCTCCGGATCAGCGAGACCTCGCCCACCAGGGCCTGACCGTCGAGCGTCTCGACGGCCAGCACGATGCGGTCGCCCTCTTCCTCGAGCCGGGTCTGGGTGGTGCGCTGCTGGATGGCCAGGGCACATTCATCGCGGCTCAGCGGAGGATCGAACAGATAGCGCGCCACATCCTCCCGCCCGCGATAGGCAAAGACCGCATCGACATCGCCCCGGGTAAACGGACGAAGCGACAGCCGTTGGGTGGTCAGCGGATAATCTGGGTGCAGCGCCATTGTCACTCCCGGCCAAGGCCGCGGCACTCTTGCGCCTGCGGCCCGCGATGGCAAGCTCTTGCAGACGGGTCCGGCGCGTGCCAGCGTGGGGCGCATGAGTGCCAAGGACATGCCCGAACTGGACCTTTCCGGAACCTGCGATTGCGGGGCGGTCACCCTTGCGGTCAGGGGACGGCCCGTCTCGATGTTCCAGTGTTCCTGCCACAATTGCCAGAGAGCCTCAGGCAGCGGCCACTCTTCGATCGTGCTGTTCCCGGCCGCCGGTGTGAGCGTCAGCGGCACGACGAAAAGCTATGCGCGGCCAGCCGATTCCGGCGCGACCTTCACACGTCACTTCTGTCCCGAATGCGGCACGACACTGTTTGCAGGATCGTCCCGCGCCCCGGCCCTGCTGATCATTCCTGCCGGCCTCTTCGCCGGACAGAATGACTGGTTCACGCCAAATCAGCTGATCTTCGCCCGCAGCCAGGCGGCCTGGGACCTGATCGATGATCACATCCCCCATTACGCCGCCTATCGACCGGAGAAACCGGCATGAGCATGGCATCGGAAGAACTGGCCGAGCGCATCCGGGCCCTGCTCCCTCCGGAGGAAAACATCCACGAGCAGAAGATGTTCGGCGGCATCGCCTTCATGCTGGACGGCAACATGCTGGTCGCCCCGACCAAGGAGGGCTCCATGCTGGTCCGGGTCGGCAAGCATGGCATGGAACATGCCATCCGGCAGCCCGGCGCCCGGATCATGGAAATGGGCGGACGGGCCATGAATGGCTTTGTGGAAGTCAGCGGCGATACCATCGAGGAAGATTTCGCCCTCGGCGAATGGATCGATCGCGCCCGTGCCTTTGTAAAAACCCTGCCGAAGAAATAGCTCCGGCCCATCCGGCAAGCCCCCATGCCGAGCCTGTCTTTGCGCTTTGCTCTGGCGGTGCTATACGGGCGGCCGAACTTGGCCAAGGGCCGAAAAAGCGTATTTGCAAGGGAGCAATTCGATGAGCAAGATCAAAGTCGCCAACCCCATCGTCGACCTCGACGGCGATGAGATGACCCGCATCATCTGGCAGGCGATCAAGGACAAGCTCATCCATCCCTATCTCGACCTGCCCATCGAGTATTACGACCTCTCGGTCGAGAATCGCGATGCCACCGACGACCAGGTGACCGTGGACTCGGCCAACGCCATCAAGAAGCACGGCGTCGGCATCAAATGCGCCACCATCACCCCCGATGAAGCCCGCGTCGAGGAATTCAAGCTCAAGAGCATGTGGCGCTCGCCCAACGGCACCATCCGCAACATCCTGGGCGGCGTGATCTTCCGCGAGCCGATCATCTGCAAGAACGTGCCGCGCCTGGTCCCGGGCTGGACCCAGCCGATCATCGTCGGCCGCCATGCCTATGGCGACCAGTATCGCGCCACCGATTTCAAGTTCCCCGGCAAGGGCAAGCTGACGATGAAGTTCGTCGGTGAAGACGGCACCGTGATCGAGAAGGACGTGTTCGACGCACCCTCCGCCGGCATCGCCATGGGCATGTACAACCTGGACGAATCCATCGCCGATTTCGCCCGCGCCTCGCTCAATTATGCGCTGATGCGCGGCGTGCCCTGCTATCTGTCCACCAAGAACACCATTCTCAAGGTCTATGACGGCCGCTTCAAGGATATCTTCCAGGAGATCTACGAGGCCGAGTTCAAGGAACAGTACGAAGCCAAGAAGATCTGGTACGAGCACCGCCTGATCGACGATATGGTCGCGGCGGCCCTCAAGTGGTCCGGCGGCTATGTCTGGGCCTGCAAGAACTATGACGGCGACGTCCAGTC
>CBFGTF010000226.1:0-3981 GCA_965651655.1 uncultured Devosia sp. | reverse complement strand
CGCTTGGTCAGGTCGCCGGTGGCGCCAAACACCACATAGTCGAAGGGCTGAACGGGGATAATGCGGCTGGACAAAGCGGAGGTCCTTAGTTTGACGCGAAATTCTGCCGGGCGAGGATGACCGCGCCATGCAGGGGTTCGTATTTGGGCAGGGCGACAAAGTCACCATATTGCTGCTGGAGGATGGGGAAGAGGCGATGGCCCAGCCCCCCGACAATGGCCATGACCGAAGCGCCATGGGATTTGAACCAGCGCACATAGGTATCGACATAGCCCAGCTGGATGGCGAGGAGCTTGTGCGCCACGGGATCATCCTGTTCGAGATAGTCGAAAAACAGTGGCATCAGCTTGCCGAACTCACCGGGAGCCCGGCCGATCAGTGCGTCGTCGCACCCTTCGGAGCCATCGCGGCTGGTGAGGGTGAGATCCATGTCGGTGGCGAAGGACCAGGTCATGATGGCCTGGTTATTGCCGCCCAGTGCGGCGGCCACGGCGCGGGTCAGGGGCGAGGCCTCGACCATGCCGTCCTCGGCCTCAACCGCGTAGCGGACAAGTTCGCGGCCAAGAATGGCGCCGCTCATCTGGTCGCCGATGTGAAAGCCCCAGCCGCCGGCCTGA
Source organism: uncultured Devosia sp. (assembly GCA_965651655.1). GTDB lineage: Bacteria > Pseudomonadota > Alphaproteobacteria > Rhizobiales > Devosiaceae > Devosia. The sequence continues at coordinate 3,364 of CBFGTF010000226.1, read as the reverse complement.
TGGCGTGTGCCATCCACGATGGACATGGCGGCAGACCCGGTGCCGATGATGACGACACCCCCCTCTTCGCCACCCAGGGCGCCGGCATGGGCAATATCGATATCGTCATAGACCTTGACCCCGGCAAAGGGCCAGGGGCGCGCCGCAAAGGCATCGCGCGCCGAATCCATGCGTCCACCGGCCATGCCGAAACAGGCATAGGTATTGGCGGCCTCTGCAAAATCGATGCCCGCGGCCTTGAAAACGTCGCGCGCACCATCGCTGATGGCCTTGTAGGCGGGTTCGCCGCCATCGATCTGCAGGTTCGAGCGGCCGTTCTTGACCTCAGCCAGCGTTTCGAGATGTTCGTTGGCCAGCCGCACGCGGCAATTGGTGCCACCACCGTCAACGCCAAGGTAATATCGCGGCACGAAAGGCATCTCCGTGGGTGGAATGGGAAGCGAGGGGCCCGGACTGACCGGCCCAACCCCGCCGTCCCAGACTAGGGGGTCATTTCGGCGCGGACCATAATGCGAAAGACGCTAAGACGAAAGTAGTAGGGCCAATAAAATACACCTGCCAAGCCCCGCTTGTGCATGGCATTCGTGCATGTATCGCGGTCAAGCGGAACGGCTTGCCCAGCAGACCCGTTTGGGGCGAAGGTAACAAGCACCAATCTGGGCAGCGGCGGCGCCCGAAGAGGAACGCATCATGACACGACATTGCCTGGTTCTGGGCGGCGCGCGCTCGGGCAAGACAGCTTTTGCCGAACGGCTGGCCCTGCATGCCGGGTCGCGCCCGGCCTATCTGGCCACGGCCGACATTCTGGATGGTGAAATGCGCGACCGGGTGAGCAGCCACCAGGCCAGCCGAGGCGAACGCTTCACCACGATCGAGGAACCGACAGAGCTTTCCCATGCCATACTCAAGGCCGGGGGCAGCCACGATGTCATCCTGGTCGATTGCCTGACCCTGTGGATCACCAACCTGCTGATCGCCAATGAAGATGTCGCCACTGCCGTCGGCGAACTCTGCGCGACACTGATGGAGTTCCAGCAGGCCAAGGTGATCCTGGTCAGCAATGAGGTCGGACTGGGCATTGTGCCCGACAATGCCATGGCCCGCACATTCCGCGACCTTGCCGGGTCGGCCCATCAGCGCCTGGCCGAGATCTGCGACGATGTCTATTTCATCGCCGCAGGTCTGCCCCTGGTGATGAAGGGCGATCCTCCGGCCCGCTTCAACTGACCAGCACCATCAGCGCCAGGACGGCACTAACGCCGAGCAGCACGTCCAGGGTCCGCCGATAGAGCAGCAGGGCCAGCATGATGTCGCTGGGGCCCAGTCCCGCCTTGCCATCCCCAAAGGCCGGCAGGTCGACCAGTTCGCCGTCATAGCTGCGGGGACCGCCAAGCTGGAAATTCAGCGCACCGGCAAAGGCGGCCTCTGGCCAGCCGGCATTGGGCGAATCATGTTTTTGCGCATCGCGCCGCGCCGTCGCCCAGGCCCTGCCGGGACTGGCGCCCGGCACGAAGAAACAGGCGGCGGTGATCAGCACGGCGCTGAGGCGGGCCGGTATCCAGTTCAGGACATCGTCGAGTTTTGCCGCCGCCCAGCCATAGTCCCGATAGCGGGCGTCGCGATGACCGATCATCGAATCGGCGGTGTTGACCGCCTTGTAGAGCGCGATGCCCGGAAGTCCGAACAGCAGCAGGAAGACCCAGGGCGCGACGACACCGTCCGAAGTGCTTTCAGCGAGCGTCTCGATGGCGGCGCGGGCAACGCCCGGCTCATCCAGGGCCTGAGGGTCCCGTCCGACGACATGGCTGACCGCTTCGCGGCCGGCATCGAGGGAGCTGCGCAGGGCCTCGGAGACGGCGGAAACGGCGCGGCCGAGTTCCTTCTGGGCGAGGAAGGCAGTGGCGAGCAGCATTTCAAGCACCCAGCCCAGCGGCAACCAGGACAGAATGGTGCGAATGCCGACCGTGACGATCAGAACGGACAGCACCAGGAGCCCAAGGGCCACAATGCCGGCGAGCCTGCGCTGGGCGGGGGTGCGGCTGGGTATGTTGAGGCGGGTTTCGCAGAAGGTGATCAACTTGCCGAACCAGATGACCGGATGACCGATCCGCGCCACCAGCGATTGCGGGTAGCCAAGCTGTCGTTCGATGGCGAGGGCCAGCGGAGAGATGAGCGGATCCATGTGTCAGGTCTCTATCGGGCCGGCAAGCGCCAGCAATTGGTCGATATCGATATGGGTTTCGAGATGCGCCGCAAGTCTATCGAGCGCGCTTTCCACGCCTGCTTCAAAGGCGAGATCGGGGCTGGCGGCATGGCCCAGAAAGGCGCGGCGGAAAGCGTCGGCGGCAAAGAGGCCGTGGAGATATGTGCCCGTGACGCGACCGTCAGCGCTGACAGCGCCTTCAGGGTCGCCGCCAACGTGTGCGAAAGGGCGGTCCCGATCCGCCCCGGCCGTGACACCCATATGCATGTGATAGCCCGACATGGACTCGCCCGAGGCCGCGTGGACAGCCGTCTCAAGGCGCAATTGCTTGGTGGGGGCCAGCACGGTGTCGACATCGAGAAGGCCGAGACCGATGCTGGCGCCGGGGGCGCCCTCGATGCCGTCCGGATCGGCAATGGTGCGACCGAGCATCTGGTAGCCGCCACAGATGCCGATGACCGTGCCACCGGCCCGGTGATGGGCCTTGATGTCCACGTCCCAGCCATTGGCAACAAGGGCAGCAAGGTCGGCGCGGGTGGCCTTGGACCCGGGCAGGAGGATGAGATCGGCGTTGCGGGGAATGGTATCGCCCGGCTGCACCAGCGTCAGGGTGACGCCGGGCTCGGCGCGAAGTGGATCGAGATCATCGAAATTGGCAATACGCGGCAGGCGCGGCACGGCGATGTGGAAAGCGCCGGACCCGCCCGAATAGGCGTCGAGGGCGAGGGCATCCTCGGCGGGGAGTCTTGCGGCGTCGGCGAAATGGGGCACGGGGCCGAAGCATGGCAGGCCGGTGCGCTCGGACAGGAACGCCTTGCCGCTCTCGAACAGCGCGGGATCGCCGAAGAACTTGTTGATGAGGCTGGCGCGGACCAGCACCGCATCCTCAGGGTCGATGACCGCCATTGTGCCCACAATGGAGGCGATGACACCGCCGCGGTGAATGTCGCCAATGAGCACGACCGGCACCTTGGCGGCGCGGGCGAAGCCGAAATTGGCGATGTCACCGGAGCGCAAATTGACCTCGGACGCACTGCCGGCGCCTTCGACCAGAACATAGTCGGCAGTCGCGGCAAGGTCGCGGAAAGCGGCGAGCACTTCGGGCAGGAGCTGGGCGCGGTCCGCCCAATATTGGCGCGCTGTGAGGCTGGTCCGGCGCTG
>CBFGTF010000225.1:0-3984 GCA_965651655.1 uncultured Devosia sp. | reverse complement strand
ACCATTTCGACCTCGCCTTCGAGGCCTTTGTCGAGGACGAAGCGGTCCGCGATTTCCTCAAGCAATCCAATCGCTTCGGCTATGATGAACTGCTCGCCAAGTTCCAGGACGCCCGCCAGCGCGGCCTCTGGTCGCCCCGCTCCAATTCCGTATTCGCCTATCTGGAGGACACGCCATGACCGATACGCCCGAAAAGCCACTCAAGAAGACCGACCTCATGACGGAGGCCGAGCGCGATGCCTATCACGCTGAAAAGATGAAGAAGAAGAAGGCGGCGCGCGACAAGATCCTCTCCACCAAGACCGAGGAGAAGGGCCTGCTCATCGTCCATACCGGCAAGGGCAAGGGCAAATCCACCGCGGCCTTCGGCATGGTCTTCCGCGCCCTGGGCAACGGTATGCGCGTGGGCGTGGTGCAGTTCGTCAAGGGCGTCTGGAACACCGGCGAGCGCACCGTGCTCGACAAGTTTCCCGACTCGGTGACCATCAATGCGATGGGCGAAGGCTTCACCTGGGACGTCGCCGATCGGCAGCGCGATCTGGCTGCCGCCGCCAAGGCCTGGGAACAGGCCAAGGCGCTCATCCTCGACCCCGAATACGACATGGTGCTGCTTGATGAACTCAACATCTGCCTGCGCTACGACTATCTGCCGATCGCCGAAGTCGTCGAATTCCTCCGCAACAAGCCAGCCAGCAAGCATGTTATTGTCACCGGCCGCAATGCCAAGGACGAGTTGATCGAGATCGCCGACCTGGTCACCGAGATGACCGAGATCAAGCATCACTTCCGCGCCGGCGTGAAGGCGCAAAAAGGGATCGAGTTCTAGCAGCCCGAAGGTACGAACGAGCGCACGAGGCCCTCGAGAACCGAGTGCATCGGGGCCAGGTCTCGGGCCGGATAGGTCAACCGGAACGCCGCATAGCTCTCGCCATCGCAGAGCAGGATCATGCGCTGGTACAAAATGCTGTCACCCTGCGTGCCAGACCACGTGGCCCATTGTGGGGTGGCGGCCGAATAGCTGATTGCCCAGCCCGCCCCCATATCTGAGCCTGAACGGGTTGCGGCCTCGCCCTCGAGCGTGTCGGCGGAAACCCCGAGCCATCCGCCCCAGACGGTCAGTTCCTGCATTCCATTGGGCAGGTAAAACACCTGACCATCGCCGTTGTCGCTCTCGCCCTGGCCCTCGAAGCCCGGCGGGACGTCGATGCCATAGCCAAAGCGTGCATTGTCATAATGCGTCCAGTACTGCGCCAGGGCAGGAGACGACAGGGCCAAGGTGAGAAGAAAAGCAATAACGAGGCGCATTGCTCGAATCTGCCAGCGGCCTGCCGTCTCCGCAATCCCCAGATTTTCAGCGGCGCTGGTCGCGGATTTCCTTGAGCACGTCGTAGATGGAGAACAGGACCATCCACAGCTCGACAGCAACACGCCAGATGACGATGCCCACCGCGCCGCCCACCAGCGCGATCAGGAAGCCAAAAAAGCCTCCACCGGGTGGACCATAGGGCGAATTGCCCATCGCCAGGGCGCCAAAGGCCGCCGCCAGCGTCCCCAGAACGATGAGAACCAGGCCGATCCAGTAGATAATATTGGTGATCTTGGGCAGGATAAACGTATCGAACGATAGAAATGCTTTGAACATGATGTCCCCCTTGAGTTCAAGCGGGGTCACGCTAGCACCAAAATTGATTCGGGCAATGCTGGGCGCGGTATTTTCTGTATGCGCGCCTGGCAATACTACAAGACAACAATACCGGCATGCTTGGCCTTTTCTTCCGGCTCCACATGGATGGTGATCTGCACGTCCTCCACCGCCTCGCGCAGCTTTGCCTCGATGGCGTCGCAGATTGTATGCGCGGCGTCCACGCTCATGGCCCCCGGCACAACGAGGTGAAAGTCGATAAAGGTCATGCGCCCGGCCTGGCGGGTGCGGATGTCATGCGCCTCCAGCGCCCCTTCCGCATTGGTGGCGATGACATCGCGAATGGTTTTCTGCGTATCGGACGGGACTGCGACATCCATCAGCCCCCCCACGCTTTCGCGGATCACGCCCCAGCCGGACCACAGAATATTGATTGCCACCAGCGCCGCCAGAACCGCGTCGAGCTGTGCCCAGCCGGTCGCATAGACCAGTCCAAGCCCCACCAGCACCCCTGCGGTGGACACGACGTCTGTCATCAGGTGCCGGCCATCGGCGGCAATAGCCGGCGAGCGTGCCTTGCGGCCCTCGCGGATCAGCACCAGGGCCCAGACCAGGTTGATGAGTGTTGCCACCCCGCTCACGGCCAGGCCTTGCACCGGCGCCTCCGGCAGTTCGGGGGCAAGAAAGCCGAATATGGCCTCACGCAGGATCAGGATGGCGGCAACGATGATCATCACCCCCACCAGCACGGCAGAGAAATACTCGGCCTTGTGGTAGCCATAGGGCAGAATGGCGTCGGCGGGGCGCTGAGCCAGCCGCACGGCGATCAGCGCGGCAATGGCCGTTACCACATTGACGATCGATTCCAGCGCATCCGAATATAGCGCAATCGAGCCGGTCACCCACCAGGCCAGGAATTTCAGCCCCAGCACGATCACCCCGATCAGAATGCTGGTCGTGGCGATGGCGAGAGTGCGATTGGCGGCCATGACGCGCCTCCTCTGCATGTAGTTCAGGCCATAGCGGACCTGCGGAAGTGCTGCAAGTCATTGTATTTGCAAACGATTTTCAGAAGCATTCTTATTGACCCGAATATTGGTGCAAGCCATTGATTGACCACATGCTTTGCCGCGCCTAGAACCTGAGCAGCGCAGCGTTCCCAGGACGGAACTGAAACAGAGCCCGGTGCGGTCGACCAAATGAGGGACCAAATCCGGGGCTGCTAAGGTTTTAGAGCGGACCTGCCTCGTGTCACCGAGGCGATAAATGATTGACGATTCTGTCGGGCATGTCCCGGCCCAGCGAGCTTTGACCCGATCCGGCATAATCGCCGGCCTCGGTCTGCGCGAACAGGCCAGCATCGCGGATGTGCTGGCGCTGATCGATACCTGCCTCGCCCTCAAGGGTCTGGTCCGCCAGGACCTTGTCGCCTTGACATCCCTGGATCGAAAATCCGATCATCCGGCCCTGCAGCAGGCTGCGGCGATCCTGGACCTGCCTGTGCTGCCGCTCCGGGCCAATGCCTTGGCCGAGGCAGTTCCCAATCCCTCAGGCCGGGTTTTGACGGCCATAGGCCTGCCTTCAATTGCCGAAGCGGCGGCCCTCGCCTTTGGACCGCTGCTGCTCGAAAAACAACGGGGCGCCAACGTCACCTGCGCCCTGTCTCGTTATGCGCCGGGCGCCAGCAGGTCCAGCGCATCGAGCGCGGCCTCGACGCTGGCCACTTCCAGCGCCGGTCCATAGATCGGCCGCGCGATCATGATCACCTGCACGCCCATTTGCCGCGCCGCTTCGAGCTTGGCGGCGGTCTGCCCGCCGCCCGAATTCTTGCTGACCAGATGGGTGATGCCGTGACGCCGCAGCAGCGACAACTCGTCGTCCAGCCCATAGGGCGGTCGGCTGATGATCAGTTCAGCATGCCGGGGCAAGTCAAATTCCGGCGTCTCGATGACCCGCACATGGATGCGGCAATCGTCGCGCTCGAGATAGGTTCTGAGCCCGGCATGGCCGGTGGTCAGCAGCACATTGGCATTCGCCGGCAAGGCGTCGGCGGCCTCCTGCGGGGTCTCTACCAGCGTCCATTGCTGGCCCGGCGCGGGTTCCCAGGGAGGCCGCATAAAGCGTACCAGCCTGGTGCCGGTGGCCCTGGAGGCGGCCACGGCATTGATCGAAATCAGTCCCGCATAGGGGTGCGTCGCATCCACCAGCCGCTCGATACTGGCGGCGCGCAGATAGGCGCAGAGGCCCGGTATGCCGCCAAATGGCCCCATGCGCAGGCCGCCCTCAGGCAGGATCGGATCCTGCGTGCGCCCCGCCAGCGAGGTGATGACCTCGTGGCCCAG
>CBFGTF010000224.1:0-3992 GCA_965651655.1 uncultured Devosia sp. | reverse complement strand
TTTGTGAGCGCCGCACCAGAAAAAGATGTCCGTCCGGATCATGGCTGGCGAACGCCCCGCCATGCCGGACCAGCGCGGGCAACAGGGCATCGCGAATACGGCCATAGGCAAGATCGAGATGAAGCCCGCTCAGCTCTTCAGGCGCCGCCAGTCCCCTTGCCATCAGGTGTTTCTTGAGGGCGCTGATGCGCTGCCTCAGGGCCGTATCCGGCAGGCCCAGCAGATAGGCAATTTCGCGGCGATTATGCCCGGTAAGCACAAGTGCCGCCAGTGTCCGCAGGGCCGGGCTCAATCCGGCCAGCGTGTCATCTGGCGTAAACGCTTCGCCAGACGATTGCAGCGCCCGGCCGGCCTGCCAGGAATTCTCGCGCCAGAGACTGCGCCGGGCTGTCCGGGCGCTCATCCTGGCCCGGTTTCGGACTACCCCGCAAAGCCAGCGACCCGTATCGGCATCGCCAAGGTCTAGTCGGCCCGCCTCCACCGCCACAAGCAGGGCGTCCTGCACCACGTCTTCGGCCAGATGAGCCCCCACCTCACGTCGGGCAATGGCGATCAATCTGTCATGGAGACGCGTGCGCATGGATCAAGACTGTCAGCCCGCGTGCCAACCGGCAAGCATAGGCTCAGGACGCCTTCCGGCGCGCCTGGTCCATGGCCGCTTCCGAATGCAGCAGATTGGCCAGGGCCTTGGGCTTGAGGGGCGGCGAGAACAGAAAGCCCTGCACCTCGGACACGCCATGCGCCCGCACCATGGCCAATTGCTCCTCGGTCTCGATGCCCTCGGCCGTGGTCGACATGCCCAGGGACTGTCCCAGTCCGATCACCGCCTTGATAATCGCCTGGCTGTCGGTCCGGGTCGTCAGGTCGCGCATGAAGGAGCGGTCGATCTTGATCTTGTCGAAGGGGAAGCTTCGCAGGTAGCTCAGTGAGGAATAGCCAGTGCCGAAATCGTCCATCGATATGCGCACGCCCATGGCCCGCAATTCGTGCAGCGCCACAATCGTGCTTTCACTGTCGGTCAACAGCAGGCTTTCGGTGATTTCCAGCTCCAGCCGCGTCGGCGCCAGCCCGGCATCGCTGAGCGCGGCCTTGACCTGACCCACCAGGTCCTTGTTGCGGAACTGTACCGGCGAGAGATTGACCGCCAGGCGGACATCGCCCGGCCACGTTGCCGCAGTCCGGCAGGCTTCCTGCAGCACCCAGATGCCGATCGGCACGATCAGCCCGGTTTCCTCGGCCACCGGAATGAATTCGACCGGCGAGATGGCGCGGTCATCATGGTCCCAGCGCAACAGTGCCTCGACACAGGTGACGCGGTTCTCCTCCAGCCCCAGCAGCGGCTGGAACATCAGCCGCAATTCGTCCCGGCTCATGGCCAGCCGCAGGCCCGCCTCGATGGAGCGGCGCTGCTGCAATTCGGCATCCATGCCGGTTTCAAAGAAATGATAGGTCGAGCGCCCCTCCGACTTGGCCTTGTAGAGCGCCAGGTCGGCATTCTTGACCAATTGATCGGTAGTGGTGCCATCGCCCGGGCCTACGGCAATGCCGACCGAGGCGCCAATCTCGATCTGCTGGCCCCCGATATTCATGGGCGCGCGCATGGCCTTGACGATGCGGTCGGCCACCTTGGCAGCCATGTCAACGCCGTCAATGGGCCGCAGCAGCAGGGCGAATTCGTCGCCGCCCAGTCGCGCCAGGAGATCCGTTTCACGTGTTGTGCCCCACAGCCGCACCGCCGCCTGCTTGATGACCTCGTCACCCACCGCATGGCCCAGCGTATCGTTGACCGCCTTGAAGTGGTCCAGGTCGATATAGAGAACTGCCGCCATTTCGCCGCGCTGCAGTCCCGCTTCGGCTCGCGCCATCTGTTCGAGGAACTCGATGCGGTTGGGCAGGTCGGTCAGCGCATCATGGCGCGCCAGATGCTGGATACGGGCTTCGGCCTGGCGCTGCTCGGTAATGTCTTCATGGGTCGAGACCCAGCCGCCATCCTTCATCGGATGGTGCTGCATCAGGATCGTGCGGTTGTTCAGTTCGTGGATGTTCTTGCCGTATTCGCGGCGGGCAATCACGTCGCGGCGCCAGGCGATATAGTCTTCCTTGGTGCCCCCGGTGGACATGCCCTCGTCGAACAGATGGGCCAGGATGTCTTCGAGCTGGCTGCCGGGCTTGAGGAGCTGGATGGGCAGATTGTAGATGCGGGCATAGGGCTCGTTGCAGATGACCAGACGCCCGCGTGCATCCATCATGCACAGGCCAATCGAGATATTATTGACCGCCGCATCGAGGCGGATGTTCTGCCGCTCCAGTTCGAGCTTGCGCTTCTGCTGGCTTTCCGAGCGGGCGATTTCGTCGGTAATGTCCTCGTGAGTCACCACCCAGCCCAGCTTTTCCGAATAGACATGGGCTGTCTCGATGATGCGGCCGCCATGCACCACTTCCTGCGCCTTCTGCCGCGCGCCGCCGCGATTTGCCAGCAGCTCGCTGGTATAATGCTCGTAGAAGTGGTCGGCGCTCTGGCCGGGATGGTTGCCCAGCCGTGCAGACAGATGCACCACATCCTCCAGCGTCATGCCGCGGTGGATGGCATCCTCGGAAAATCCGTAGAAGTCACGATAATGCTTGTTCCACATCAGCAGGCGGAATTGCGGCGACCACACGCAAAAGCCATAGGGAATGCTTTCCAGCGCTGCATCCAGGAGCAGAGCCTCGGCAACTTCCCCTTCTTTGCCGACGTCATCGGACCGCATCGAACCCCCCAAGTCCAAAAGCCATTTCGCGACGCTGGCTGAAAGCTACTGAGCGCGGCTTAACGGGGGATTAAATGTGACAGTTTGAATCGTTTCCATGCGTGCGGCGAAGCCTTTGTCGCCGCACGCTTCCAACTGGTCTCAGCCCCGCGCCTTGGCATTGCGCGCTGCCCAGGTCTTCAAGCGCAGGCCATTAAGGCGGATAAAGCCCTCGGCATCCTTGTGGTCATAGGCCACCGCGCCTTCCTCGAAAGTCACGAGGTCCATGGAATAAAGGCTATGCGGCGAGCTGCGGGCAATGACGCTCGCGCTGCCCTTGTAGAGCTTCACCGTCACCTCGCCGGTGACATAATGCTGGCTCTTGTCGATCAGCGCCTGCAGCATTTCGCGCTCCGGGGAATACCAGAAGCCATTGTAGATGAGCTCGGCATATTTCGGCATCAGCTCGTCCTTGAGGTGAGCTTCGCCGCGATCCAGCGTGATCGATTCGATGCCGCGATGCGCCACAAGCAGGATCGTGCCACCAGGCGTCTCGTAAAGGCCGCGTGACTTCATGCCGACAAAGCGGTTTTCGACCAGATCGAGCCGGCCGACGCCATGCTTGCCGCCCAGCTCATTGAGCCTGGTAAGAAGCGCTGCCGGCGACAGCTTTTCGCCATCGATCGAGACCGGATCGCCCTTTTCATAGCCGATGGTAATGATTTCAGGCTGGTCCGGCGCCTTTTCCGGATCAGTCGTGCGCTGCGGCACATAATCGGGATAGGGGACTGCCGGGTCTTCCAGCACCATGCCCTCGGACGAGGTGTGCAGGAGATTAGCATCGACCGAAAACGGGGCCTCGCCGCGCTTGTCCTTGGCAATCGGGATCTGATTGGCCTCGGCATAGGAAAGAAGCGCGGTGCGGCTGCGCAGATCCCATTCGCGCCAGGGTGCGATGACCTTGATGGCAGGATCGAGCGCATTGGCGGTCAGCTCAAAGCGCACCTGATCATTTCCCTTGCCGGTCGCGCCATGGGAAATGGCGTCGGCCCCGGTTTCGTGGGCAATTTCGACCAGTCGCTTGGCAATCAGCGGGCGGGCAATGGAGGTGCCGAGCAGGTATTGACCCTCATAGACCGTATTGGCGCGGAACATCGGGAAGACGAAGTCGCGCACGAATTCCTCGCGCAGGTCTTCGATATAGATGTCCTTGATGCCGAACATCTCGGCCTTCCTGCGGGCCGGCTCCAGTTCCTCGCCCTG
>CBFGTF010000223.1:0-4004 GCA_965651655.1 uncultured Devosia sp. | reverse complement strand
ACGCCGGCAATGCCGACGATCTCGCCGGCGCGGACCTGAAAGCTGATATTCTTGACGCGGGGAACCTTGAAATCGTCAGTGACGATGAGATTCTTGACGTCGAGCATGACCTTGCCGGGATTGGCCGGGCCCTTTTCGACGCGCAGCAGCACGCGGCGGCCGACCATGAGTTCGGCCAGCTGTTCGGGGCTGGTGGAGGCGGTATCGAGGGTTTTGACCATCTCGCCCTGGCGCATGACCGAGACTTCATCGGTGATGGCCATGATCTCGCGCAGCTTGTGCGTGATCAGGATGATGGTCTTTCCCTCGGCCCGCAGCTTGCCCAGCACGCGGAAGAGATGGTCGGCCTCTGCCGGCGTCAACACGCCAGTGGGCTCGTCCAGAATAAGGGTTTCGGCGCCGCGATAGAGCGCCTTGAGGATTTCCACCCGCTGCTGCTGTCCAACCGAAAGGTTTTCCACGATGGCGTCGGGATCGATTTCGAGACCGTAGTCCCGGGCGAGCTGCTTCAAATGATCGCGCGCCCGATTGAGCGTGGGTGTCAGCAGAGCCGAATCCTCGGCCCCCAGCACGACGTTTTCAAGCACGGAGAAATTGTCGACCAGCATGAAGTGCTGGTGCACCATGCCGATGCCCAGCGCCAGCGCGTGGCGGCTGTCGGTGATCTTGTGCTGGACGCCATCGACCTGGATGGTGCCACTGTCTGCGGTGTAGAAGCCATAGAGGATCGACATCAGAGTCGACTTGCCGGCGCCATTCTCGCCCACAATGCCATGCACCGTGCCGCGCCTGACGGCCAGGTGGATGTCCTTGTTGGCGTGAACCGGACCGAAATGCTTGTTGATGCCGACAAGCTCGATAGCGAGCGCTGAGGCAGCGGCCCCGGAGGACCGCTGCTCGTTTGCCGGGTTCAGACCTGTCATCGCAGTCCAACCCCTTTTCAAGCCTTAGAGAGACGGGCAGGTCTTGTCGGTGCGGAAATCATGCACGGTGACGGCGCCCGAAGCGATGTCGGCAGTGGCCTGATCGACCGCAGCCTGCATTTCCGGCGTGATCAGATCGGCGTTGTTCTCGTCGAACGCAGCGCCAACACCTTCCTCGGCCAGGCCCAGAACGATGACGCCCGGAGCCCAGGTACCATCCTCGACGCCCTTCATGGCGTTGTAGGTGGCCACGTCAACGCGCTTGATCATCGAGGTCAGGACCGAACCGGGATGCAGGTAGTTCTGGTTGCTATCCACGCCGATGCCGAACTTGCCGGCGTCGGCAGCAGCCTGGAGCACGCCAGCGCCCGAACCACCGGAGACCTGGAAGATCACGTCCACGCCCTGATCGAGCTGGGACTTTGCGACTTCCGTGGCCTTGACCGGATCATTGAACGCATCAAAGCCGGTGCCGACATAGGTTTCGAGCACTTCGATATCGGGATTGACCGACTTGGCACCCTGGGCATAGCCGCAGGCAAAGGCTTCAAGCAGGTCGAAGTTGAACGCCGGCACGACACCGATCTTGCCGGTCTCGGACTTCATGGCAGCCAGGATGCCCACGAGATAGGAGCCTTCCTGCTCCTTGAAGACAACCGACTGCACATTGGGGAGATCGACCACGGAGTCGATGATGGTGAACTTGGTATCGGGGAATTCCGGCGCGACGGCGCGCAGAGCGGTTTCCCAGGAGAAGCCGGGCAGCACGATGGGGTTGTTGCCGCGGGCAGCAAACTGGCGGATGGCCTGTTCGCGCATGGCATCGCCCGAGATTTCCAGATCCTGATAGGCGCCGCCTTCGGCCTTGAAGCGCTCGGCACCGGTATAGGCGGATTCGTTGAACGACTTGTCGAACTTGCCGCCGCCGTCATAGACCAGCGCGCCATCGGCAAAAGCGGCGCCTGCCATGATTGCGCTCAGTGCAACACCGCCGGCGATGGCCTTGGAAAGGCTAGAAATTTTCATTGATTGAGTCTCCCTGTCTCGCACCAGCACCGGGACCAGAGCCCGAAGGACTATCTGCGTGCGCTAGCAGGGAATAAAATCGTGCAATGGCCTCTGCCGCAAGAGGGAAGGCACGAAATTTTTCCGGTTGGTCAAAATTTGCACCGGGGACGGCGCCTGCGATCGGGCTATATGGGGCCGAGGCAGACGGGCTTCTGTCCTAGAAGCGGTCCAGCAGTGCCTGGAACAGGCCGGAGAGGTCCAGATCGGCATAGATTGTCACCATCACGGCCAGCGCGGCGATGAGATAGAGGGCAATGCTGTCGCGGGACTGGGAGGACATGACGGGATTTGAAACAAATTGCGTTGAACCGCCTCCTGTCTAGCGGATCACCCAAGGCGGAATAATGGCCATTGTGCGGGCAATTGCGGCGTGGTTGATTTTTCGTGAACCGGACGCCGGTCAGGCCGGCCCGAGGGGTTCGATCCTGGCGCCCATGGCCGTGGCGAAGCGCTCGAAAAAGCCATCGATGACCTTCTGGGCCGAGTTGCCGACAATAGCCTTGCCCAGTTTCATGAGCTGGCCCGAGGCGCCGCCTTCGGCCGAAAAGGCCAGGAGGGTCGCCGGCCCGTCATCGACCAGGGTGATGCGTGCGGCGCCTTCGGCCAGCCCCATCAGGCCGCCCTTGCCCTTGCCGGACAACGTGTAGCTGTGCGCCGGCACGACATCGGAAAGCGCCAGCTGGCCTTTGAAACTAGGCTTGACGACGCCGAGATTGACGGTGATTTCCAGGTCCAGGCTCTGGGGGCCCGACCAGGCGATGTGGCTGCAGCCGGGGATGGCCGCCTTGAGCTTTTCGGGATCGTTGAGCGCTTCCCACACGGCGGTGCGGCCAGCATCGATGCGATAGCGTCCACCAAATTCCATCAGGCCCGAAATCCCTGGCAGTGTCGCGAAAATGCGAGGCGGCGCGGCTTTGCAGGCATGGCGGCGGTCCAACTCTTTACGTGCGGCTTTTTCGCACCAATATGGACTAAATAGTTGCCCGACCGTGCAGTTGCAATTGTCAGGCGGGGCAGCAGACGCAATCTAGGGCAGACAGGCAGTTTCGCCAGATCGGCCTATCTAAGGGAGCCAGGGATGACCGACCAAGTGACCAATGCCGCCACCACGAGCGCACCGGGTGTATCGGTGCTGGCCGAAAAGCCGCTGCAGTACCTGGACAAGGCGGTCAATGCCATCCGCGACCTGGGCATCTGGCCCGAGAACCAGGGCGAGCAGCCCATCACCGGCCTGTTGCAGCAGATCACCGAGCTGGACGAGACCCGCGTGATCCTGATCGGCCGGACCCTGTCGCAGGCCAGCGCCTTCAACGAGGTGGTGCGCGAGCAGGTTGCGGCGATGAAGATCGGCGAACGCTACGAGGACATCACCAAGGGCTTCGATTCGATCCGCGACGATGCCAAGGGCATGGTCGACCAGCTGGCCGACAACAAGATCGACCTGTTCGAGCGGACCGCCAATGTGTGGATGAAGGTCAGCCGGGGCGACATCGCCACCCGCTTCAACAAGATCCGCGACACCTATCTGGCCGTGACCGCCGATACCAAGGACCAGATCGACCGCGAACACACGATCCTCGAGGCCTATCGCGATTTCCGCGGGGCGCTGAAACAGTCCGAGGTGATGGCGCTCGAAGTGCTGCAGACCGCCGAAAAGCGTCTGGCCGAGAAGAAGGACATCCTGCAAAAGGCCGCCGATGACCTGGCGGCCTATGCCGGTGATGTGCCGGCCGACCGGGCACGGCTGGAAATGGCGCGCGACGAGCGGTTGCGCGAAATGCAGAACGAGGAAAAGCGCTACCAGATCGCCAAGGACCTCTCGGACAACCTGACCATTTCCTACAATACGTCGGAAGTGGTGATGGCGCGGCTGATGCAGACCACCAATGCCAAGGAGCGGGTCTATCAGCAGTCGATCTCGTTCTTTTCGACCAATGAGACGGTGCTGACGGCGCTTTCCGCCTCGTTCACCGGCATGTTCGGCCTGCATGAATCGACCGAGACGCTGAACGC
>CBFGTF010000222.1:0-4009 GCA_965651655.1 uncultured Devosia sp. | reverse complement strand
CCCTCCCCTCAAGGGGGAGGGGAGGAATGGAGACGAGAGCGCAGAGCTCTTCGCACACCGCATAAACGTCCACCTGCGCCCCGGCGGCAGTGAGCAATTCGATCTTCCATGCAGCCGGCTCGGAGCCACCGATGACGACGACGCGCTTGCCGTGAAGGTCAAAAAAGACCGGCAGGACGGCGAGCGGGGCAATCCGGGCCCTACTCGGCGGCGATGAGACGGTGTGCATCGACAATCCCCCTGATTTCGGCGCGGCAGGAGCCGCAATTGGTGCCGGCGCGGGTGAGGGCGCCAACGGCTTCAACACTGGTGCAGCCGTGACGGGTGACGGCCTGGGTAATGGTATTGATGCCCACGCCCATGCAGGAGCAGACAATTGCCCCGCCATCGGGCCGGTCTGCGCCGGGCCGGCCGGCCAGCACGGTGGAGGCGGTCAGGTTCGCTTCCCCGAGCAGGTCCACGGCCCATTGGCGGGAGACCAGCACGGGATCCGGAGCGGTATAGAGAGCCGCCACCAGCCGCCCGTTTTCGACCAGCACAAAGGCGCGTCGACCGGAGCGCTCGTCGCGGATGGACTGGAACGCCTGGTCGGTGCCGAAGGTAGCGGCCAGATATCCGGCCCAGTCCTGCGGTTCGTCCACCAGGGCAATTTCGCCGCGCCAGCCATGGGTGGCCGGGGCAATGGCCCAATAGTCGGCGGCGAGATTTGGCCGGTTCTGCGCCACGAGGAAGCCGTAGAGGCGCATGCCCACCGGCTCGGCGTGTACCTGCGCCATCTTGAGTGCCGGCTGCCCGGAAACCGGGTCGGTCTTGCCGGTGACCAGGACATCGACCCGGCCATTGGAGGCAAACTGGTCGGTCCAGTGCATGGGCACGAAGACCTGGCCGCGCAATTGCCTGTCGGTGATCAGCGCCCGAACCAGCGTCGATCCATGGCGATTGGAGAGGCGTACCAGGCTCGCGCGGCGCACGCCCAGCGCATTGGCGTCGGCGGGATGAATTTCCACATAGGGCTCGGCCATATGGGCCGAAAGGCGCGCCGCCTTGCCGGTGCGGGTCATGGTGTGCCAGTGGTCGCGCACCCGCCCGGTATTGAGGATGAAGCTGCCCGGCGCCGGCGCAAAGGGCGGCGGTGGCTGGATGGGCAGGAATCGGGCCTTGCCGTCCGGGGTGTAGAACTTGCCATCCCCGAACATGCGGGCCGTCGGCCTTGAGCGCACCGGCCATTGCACCGGCGCCATGGCCTCGTAGTCGGCCCCGGCAAGCCCCGACAGATCGAAATCGCGGCTTCCCTCGTTTTCGAAGGCGGACAGGGCCACATGCTCGGCAAAGATCTGGGCCGGGTCGAAATAGGCAAAGGCGTGCCCATGGCCGAGGCGCCTGGCCACTTCCTTGATGATCCACCAGTCGGGTCGGGCCTCGCCGGGAAGGGCGAGGAAGGGGCGCTGGCGCGAAATGCGGCGTTCCGAATTGGTCACGGTGCCATTTTTCTCGCCCCAGCCGGCAGCCGGCAGGCGCACATGAGCCAGGTCCATCGTGTCGGTCTGCCGGTTCATGTCCGAGACGACGACGAAGGGGCAGGCCTTGAGGGCATCGCGGATGGCATCGGCCTCTGGCATGGAATCCACCGGATTGGTGGCCATGATCCAGACGGCCTTGATCTCGCCCCGCGCCATGGCGGCAAAAAGATCAACCGCCTTGAGCCCCGGGGCCTTGGCGACCGTCTCGCTGCCCCAGAAGCGGGAAACCCGGTCCACGGCGTCGGCAGTGAAATCCATATGTGCGGCCAGCATATTGGCCAGCCCGCCCACTTCGCGGCCACCCATGGCATTGGGCTGCCCGGTGACCGAAAACGGCCCCATGCCCGGCTTGCCGATGCGACCGGTGGCAAGGTGGCAGTTGACGATGGCGTTGACCTTGTCACTGCCGGCCGCCGACTGGTTCACGCCCTGGGAATAGACGGTGACCACCTTCTGGGTGCGGGCAAACAGATCGTAGAAGCGGGCGATGGACAGGGGCGAAAGGCCGGTGGCTTCGGCCACGCGGGCAATGTCCCAATCCTCGGCGGTCAGCAGCGCTGCCTCGAAGCCGGTCGTAAAACTGGAAATGTAGTCGCTGTCAGTGACGCCCAGATGATCGAGATGGGCCAGAAGGCCGACGAAAAGGGCAGAGTCGCCATCCGGCGCCACCGGCAGGTGCAGCTCGGCAATATCGGCCGAGACGGTGCGGCGCGGATCGATCAGCACCACCTTCATCTCCGGGCGGGCGGCGCGGGCGGCGACGATGCGCTGATAGAGCACAGGGTGGCACCAGCCGAGATTGGAGCCAACCAGCACGATGAGGTCGGCTTCTTCAAGGTCTTCGTAATTGCCCGGCACCGTGTCCGAGCCGAAGGCGCGCTTGTGGCCCGCCACCGACGAGGCCATGCAGAGCCGCGAGTTGGTGTCGATATTGGCCGAGCCGACAAAGCCCTTCATCAGCTTGTTGGCGACGTAATAGTCCTCGGTGAGGAGCTGGCCGGAGCCGTAAATGGCCACCGAGTTCGGGCCGTGTTCGCTGATGGCCTGCTTGAAGCGATGGGCAACTTCGTCCAGCGCTTCGTCCCAGGACACTCTTTTGTCAGCGATTTCAGGATGCAGCAGGCGCCCGTCGAGCGAGAGGGTTTCCCCGAGGGCCGAACCCTTCGAGCACAGGCGGCCGAAATTGGCCGGGTGGTCGGGGTCACCGGCAATGGTCACGCTGCCATCCGCCTGCGGGGTGGCGAGCACGCCGCAGCCGACGCCGCAATAGGGACAGGTGGTGCGGGTCGTGGTCATTGGAAAAGACCGTCACACACGTTGCGGACCTTGCCCCCATCCCCCTTGAGGGGAGGGTAGCGCAGCTTGGCTGCAAGCCTGGCCAAGCTGGGGAGGGGGTGGTCCGGCGGACCGCTGATGGACCCCCACCCTCGGTCCCTCCCCTCAAGGGGGAGGGAGGCGATGGGGCCGCCAACTATTGCGCCTGCAAAATGGACCATCACTCCGCCGCCATCGCCACAAGCACATCGGGGGCGATGTAGATGGTGCCGTCCTCGACCATGACCGGATAGGTGCGCACCGAACCCTCATCGGCGCCCTGAGCCTCGCCAGTCTGGAGATCGAAGACCCAATTATGCAGGGGGCAGGTGACCGAGGTGCCGTGGACAATGCCCTCGGCAAGTGGTCCCCCTTTGTGCGGGCAGCGATTGTCGATGGCAAAGACCTGGTCTTCCGCAGTCCGGAAGACGGCGATCTTGCCCGAAGGGGTGTTGACGCAGCGGGCGCCGCGCACGGGAACGGCAGTCAGGCTGCCCAGCTCAATCCATTCGGTCATTTCGTGATTTCCACTTGCGAGGGGGATGTCATCGCCATCACTCCGCTGCAACCGGAAGCCCGAACTCGGCCATGGCGGCGAATTCGTGGGCGTCCTTGCCGTTGACGCGTTCCTCCCAGGGGTCGATCTGGGCAAACTGCTGTGAATAGACGAAGCGGTCGAAATAGTGTTTGCGCTTGTCGAGATCGTCGATGATGGCGGCCTTGATGCTGTCATTGCCGACGCGCTTGGCCCATTTGTAGATGCGTTCGAGATAGTGTCCCTGCTCGCGATAGAGCTGGGTGAGCGCAACGATGATCTCGAGGGCTTCATCCTCGGTATTGGCGTGGCCGATAACTTCGGTGCCCTTGATGTCGAGGCCCGCGGCCCCGGCAAAGTGGATGTCGTAGCCGCTATCGACGCAGATGACGCCGATATCCTTGCAGGTGGCTTCGGCGCAATTGCGCGGGCAACCCGACACGGCCATCTTCAGTTTGGCCGGCGTCCATGCGCCCCACATGAACTTCTCGATGCGGACGCCCAGCCCCGTCGAGTCCTGAGTGCCGAACCGGCACCAGTCCGAACCGACGCAGGTCTTGACCGTGCGCAACCCCTTGGCATAGGCGGCGCCCGACACCATGCCGGCGGCATTCAGATCAGCCCAGACGCCAGGCAGGTC
>CBFGTF010000221.1:0-4077 GCA_965651655.1 uncultured Devosia sp. | reverse complement strand
TGGGGCGCGTTGCTGCCTGGCGGGCTCCAGCCCATTGCCGCCGTCTGATCGTCCCTGACCACGAACGCGAAACGCAGTCGTCCTATCGCGGTTGCGCGTGGCGTGCTTCGCTCCGGAGGGTCCAGGCGCGCTTTCTGCGCGCCTGAACTTGACCTCTAGCTCCTCCGGTCTCGGAGGACGATGCGAGTGGGCCTTGGTCACCCCCAGCGCACGCCCGTAAGGCTCGGGGACGGTTCGGGCTGGGTCAGCCAGCGGCCGAGCAGTTGAAAGCTCCGCCGCGCCTTGCTCAGGTGCCAGCGCAGGGTTGTGGCCAGGATCGCGCGCGTGCTCATCGCGAGGCCTCCCACTGCGCCACGGCGTCGGGCCCGGCCGGGAAGCGCTGCTGGCCCGTGGTGTCATTGGCGGCCCGCCACACGGCCTCGGCCACATCGATTTCCCGCGTCGTGACACTGGGAACAGCAAAGGCCTCGAAGATCGGCCGCGCAAAATCGGCATAGGCTGGCGGGATCAGGTCAGCGATCGGCAGTTCGACATTGGCCCCAAACCGCGTGGTGGGCGCATAGCCGGGCTCGACCATCTTGACGCCAATGTCAAAGGCAACCAGTTCCTTGGCCAGCGACCGGGAAAAGCCTTCGATGGCGGTCTTGGTCGCGGTATAGGCGGCCGCAAAGGGCGAGGGCGACAGCACCACGCTTGAGGTGACGTTGACGATGACGCCGCCGCCCTGCTGCCGCATCATGGGCAGGATGGCCTGGATCATGGCCATGACCCCGAATGTATTGGTTTCGAACAGACGGCGCACCTGCGCCATGGGGGAGGCCTCAAAGGCGCCCACCATGCCGATGCCGGCGTTGTTGACCAGCACATCAATGGGGCCGGCAGCCGCCAGGCAGGCCGCGATACTGTCGGCATTGGTGACATCGAGCGGCAGTACGCTCATGCGGTCGGACTGGGGCAACAGGTCCGGCTGCGGCCGGCGCATGGTGGCAATGACCTTCCAGCCCTGGTCGTGGAAGTAGCGGGCCGTTTCCAGGCCATAGCCGGAAGAGGTGCCAGTGATGAGAACGGTTTTCATGAGAAATTTCCTTTGGTTGGGATGAGTTTGGGGCCGGATTCGCCCCGGGGTTCAGGCAAGGGTCTTGAGGATGCGGCTGAGCCAGGCGCTGCGGGCAGCGCGTGCTGCCGTGGACACACCAGCATCGGGGAACATGGCATCAAAGCCATGGAAGCCACCGGCCCAGATGTGCAGCTCGGCCTGTCCGCCCGCCGCCCAGATCCTGCTGGCATAGGCGACGTCTTCATCGCGGAAGACTTCGGCCGTGCCGGCATCGATATAGGTGGTCGGCAGATCCGCCAGATTGGTTTCGAGCGCCGGCGAGATGTAGCTGGAGATCTCGCCCGTCTGGCCGGCAAGCACCGCCTGCCAGGCGAAAAGGTTCTTCTCGCGCGTCCAGACGCCGGGCTCGCCCGCATATTGTTGGCTGGACGGCGTCGCATTGCGATGGTCCAGCATCGGGCAGATCAGGATCTGCGCGGCAATAGGCGGGCCGTTGCGATCGCGCGCCATCAGCACCATGCCCGCCACAAGGCCGCCACCGGCGCTGGCGCCAGCCACCACGATCCGGTCGGGATCAATGCCGAGGTCCCGGGCATGGGCGGCGAGCCACAGCAGGCCCTGGTAGCAGTCCTCCACCAGCGTGGTGCCCGACACGTCGGGTGCCAGGCGATAGTCTATGGTCACCACCACCGCGCCATGCTGGTCGAGCCAATCGAGCGGGATATCAAGATTGGCGAAGCGATCGCCCATCACCATGCCACCACCGTGCAGCCAATAGATGCAGGGGGCATTCTGTGTGGGCGCCGACGGCCGGAGCACGGTAACGGGCAGGCTGGCGCCATCGGCGGCAGTCACCGCGATCTCGCGGCGCTCGAGCGCACGGCCATTGAGATAGGTTTCGGCGGGCACCGCGTACTGGCGCATCTGCGCCAGCAATTCGGGATTGAGATCAACGCCGAGCGGAAAGTCGGCGAGCCTGGTGCTCAGTTCGGGGTCGAGGGCGGGACGGGGAATGGACATGGTAGGCTCCGTTATGTGGGTGTGGGGAGGCGCGCCCGGACGTCGTCCGGGCGTAGGCTGGGTGGGCTAGGGGAGGTTGGCCGCTAGGCGAGGATGGCCTTGCCGCCCACGGGGATAGCGTCGGAGTAGATGGACTCCCCGGCAATCAACGGGGCCAGCTGGGCGACGAAGGCCTGCGCCGCCGGGCTGGCGAAGAATTTTGCGTGTGCGTCCTGGCTGCTCCAGCCTTCTGCAACGCTGACCAGATCGGGATTGCTGGCCGAGCGGCTGACCAGGAACACCAGGCAGTCATCATTGCCCAGCGATGGGGCGGCCAGGAGAAGCGCGACAAGGGCGTCGCCCTGACCTGGGTGAGCCGGGATGGCGGCGTGAAAGCCGTGTTGGATCGTCATGGGTTTTTTCCTTGGTGATGTGGATAAGTTGCGCAGCACGGGGTCCCATGCTGCAGGAGCGTGTGGTCAGCCCTGCTGTGGCAGGACGCCCAACTGCTGCAGGACCGTCATCGTGTCCGGCCAGATCCAGAGTTCTGCGACCTTGCCATCGGCAATGCGGAAGACCCCGGCGCCCGTTGCGGACAGCACGCCGCTGGGCCCCATGGCCCCGAGATAGGGTGCCGACTGCGTCCCCTCATAGCGGCCCCGATAGGAGACCTTGTCGCCTTCGGCGATCAGCTCGACGATCGGGTGGGTGAGGTTCGGCACGGCGGTGACGAGCCCGACGGAGAATTCACGCGCCGCGTTGATGTCCATGTCCGGCGAGCCGGCAATATGCAGCACGAAGTCCGGCGTCACCCATTCGGCGGGCGGTGACTTCTGAGCATCAAGGCCTTCGAAGTAGTGGCGGGCGATCTGCTTGTTCTGTTCAGACATGATGGTCTCCGGTGGTTCAGGTCCGGCGGGCCCTGTCGTCCGCCGATGACTGCACTGAACCACCGGTGGCTGCTCCGGCGTTAGGCGTATCCTCTCTCAATCTTGCACAATCCTATCATTGCGTAGAATTATGCACGACGTCGTCGCTGGGTTGTGCTAGCAACGAACCTGCCAATATGGAGAGCGCGTCATGCCGCTGGACGAACTGCGCAGCCTGATCGACCGCCATGCGCGGGCAGACATGACCACCCCGATCGACGGGGTGCTCATAGCCCGTCATGATGTCTCTGACTTGGAATCCTCGATGACCAGTTCAGTCATGGCGCTGATAGCCCAAGGCATGAAGCGCCTGGCCCTCGGCGACTGCGTCTATGAATACGGCCCAGGAGAGTATCTGGTCTCTTCGCTGGACCTGCCAGTGACCGGGCAGTTCATCGATGCCAGTCCAGACTGTCCGTCACTGGGCTTTGGCATGGTGCTGCACCCCGCCAGCATTGCCGAACTGCTGCTGCAGGCGGGCGCGTCCGATCTGCGCGATGGCAGGGGCAGTCCACCCAGTGGCATGACAGTGAGCACCGCGCCTGCAGCGCTGCTGGACGCTGTGACACGTCTGCTTCGCTTGCTCGATTCTCCACGCGATATTCCCGTGCTTGCGCCGCTGATAAAGCGCGAAATCCTCTGGCTGCTGATCGTTGGGGAGCAGGGGGCAGCTGTGCGCCAGCTTGGCCTGGCCGACAGCAATCTCAGCCATATTGCCCGGGCGGTGCGCTGGATCCGCGACCACTACACCCGCGCGTTCCGCGTCGAAGACGTGGCGGCGATCTGCGGCATGAGCGTCTCGGCCTTTTATCGCAACTTCCAGGCGGCAACCGCGATGAGTCCGATCCAGTTTCAAAAACAGATCCGGCTGCAGGAAGCCCGGCTCATGCTGGCCGCCCAGCACGGCGATGTCGCAGAGATCGGCTATCAGGTCGGCTATGACAGCCCGTCCCAGTTCAGCCGCGAATATCGCCGGCAGTTCGGCGCGCCGCCCAGCAAGGATGCGATCAGACTGCGCAGCACGCCAGCAATGGCGGCGGCGGTGTTCTAGCAACCGGCCGGTACGAGCGTCCAACGAGAGATGGAACATGC
>CBFGTF010000220.1:0-4080 GCA_965651655.1 uncultured Devosia sp. | reverse complement strand
TGGCTGGCTACGTTGGCCACGACGGTGCGCTTGAGGAGCTGTTCGGCGTCGACCAGGTTACTCGCAAGGGCCCGCCACTGATCGCCATCCCGACCACTGCCGGCACCGGCTCGGAAGTGACCAACGTGTCGATCCTCTCGGACAAGAAGGCGCAGCTGAAAAAGGGCATCGTCAGCGATTACCTGCTGCCCGACGTCGCCCTGGTCAGCCCGGTGATGACCCTGACCTGCCCGCGCAGCGTGACGGCTGCCAGCGGCGTCGATGCACTGGTGCACGCGGTGGAGTCCTACCTGTCGGTGCATGCCTCGCCGATCACCGATGCCCTTGCCATCGGCGCCATCAAGCTGATCGCCAAGGCGCTGCCCAAGGCCTACGCCAACCCGGCGGACCTGAAAGCGCGCGAAGACATGGCCACCGCCAGCCTGATGGCCGGCATGGCCTTCGGCAACGCCGGGGTCGGCGCCGTACACGCCCTGGCCTATCCGCTGGGCGGGCGCTTCAACATCGCTCATGGCGTCAGCAACGCTTTGTTGCTGCCCTACGTGATGGCCTGGAACAAGCTGGCCTGCGTCGAGCGCATGGCCGAGATCGCTACTGCCCTGGGTGTGCAGACGCACGGCCTGAGCGACAAGGCCGCCGCCGACTTGGCCGTCGAGGCCATGGCCGAACTGTGCGCCAGCGTTGATATCCCCAAGGGCATGCGCAGCTTCGGCGTGCCGGAAGAGGCCATCCCGGCCATGGCCGAGGAGGCCAGCAAGATCGACCGCCTGATGCGCAACAACCCGCGGCGCCTGACTGCCGGCGACATCGAGCAGATCTATCGCGCCGCCTACTGATCCCGTTTCACAACCTATGACCAACAGCCCCGGCCACGCCGGGGCTTGCTGCTTACAACTCTAATAAAGCTGGGTGATTCACATGTCCGAACTGCATCAACAAGACCTGGGCGTCGAAGCCCCGTACTGGCCGGTGGGGCCGTTCAAGGTACGTCTGCCTTTCATTCATTACCGCTTCGAGCTCTCCGACTACATGCAGGGCCTGCTCATGTGTGCGGTGGATCTGGCGGCGATTCCGCTGATGACCGAGTTCCTCGGCATGCCGTTCGAGGTAGCACTGGCGGTGGTCATGCTCAACGGCCTGCTGTACCTGACTCACCATCTGCTCGGCGACCCGGTGGTGCCAGGCTGGATCACCCCGGCGATCCCCCTGCTGATGGCCTACTGCAGCCAGTTCCCGGAGGGTCCGGAGCGGGTGCATGCGCTGATCGCCTTCCAGTTGATGCTGGGGATATTTTCCATCGGCCTGGGCATGACGGGCATGGCGCGCAAGGTGGTGTCACTGGTGCCCTCGGCGCTCAAGGCCGGCATCATCATGGGGGCCGGCCTCAGTGCGGTGGTCACCGTGTTCAAGGAAGGCGGGCGCTTCGACGCCTTCCCCTGGACCATCTCCATCGCCGTCGGTATCGCCTTCTACCTGGTGTTCTCCCTGCACTTCCAACAACTGAAGAAGCGCAGCCGCTTCTGGTGGAACTTCGCCAAGCTGGGCATCTTCCCGATCATCCTGCTGGCGGTGTTCGTCGCGCCGATCTTCGGTGAGGCGCCCTGGCCGAACATCGAGTGGGGCATCAGCAAGCCGGACTTCGTCACCTTGTGGAACGAGTACACGGTGTTCGGCCTCGGCATGCCGCCTTTGATGATGTTCGTCACCGCCATTCCCACCGTGTTCGCCGCCTACCTGGTAGTGTTCGGCGACGTGCTGGGCGCCAGGGCAATCCTCTCCGAGGCCGACCATATCCGCAGTGACGAGAAGGTCGACTTCAACCCGAACCGTTCGCACATGATCTTCGGTGGGCGCAATGCCTTGATGAGTATCTTTGGTCCGGACGTGGCCATGTGCGGCCCACAGTGGTCGGCCATGCAGGTGGTCATTACCGAGCGCTTCAAGGGCGGCGCCCAGGCGATGAAGTCCATCTATGGCGGTGTCGGTTCGTTCCGCTGGGGCACCAACACCGGTCTGTTGCTGCTGCCAGTGGTCACCCTTCTGCAGCCGATTCTCGGCGTAGCGCTGGCGCTGACCTTGTTGATCCAGGGCTACGTCAGCGTGCGCCTGGGCATCATGGAAGCGCGCAGCCAGCGCGACCTGGGTATCGCCGGTGTGATCGGCGCGGTGCTGGCGATCAAGGGCGCCGGCTGGGCCTTTGCCATCGGCGTCGGCCTGTGTGCGCTGATCTACGGGGCGCAGATGTTCCGCGGCGAGAACGACCAGACCTTCACCAAGGATCTGCCGCCGGGCGAGTGATCCTGTCCCATCCATCAGTACCGCCAGGGCGCCAAGGCCCTGGCGGGAGGAGCGATCCATGCAACTCAACGACCCCGATCTGCTGCGCCACCAGGCCTATATCGACGGCCAGTGGTGTGACGCGCCCGACGGCGCCGTCACGGAGATCTTCAACCCGGCCAACGGTGAGTCCCTCGGCCATGTACCGAACCTGGGCGCAGCCGAAACCCGCCGCGCCATCGAAGCCGCCCAGGCCGCGCAACCAGCCTGGCGTGCGCTGACCGCCAAGGAGCGCGCCGCGCGCCTGCGCAAATGGTACGAGCTGATGCTCGCCAACCAGGAAGACCTGGCGCAGATCATGACCGCCGAACAGGGCAAGCCGCTGGCCGAAGCCCGTGGCGAAGTGCTGTACGCCGCCTCCTTCATCGAATGGTTCGCCGAGGAAGCCAAGCGCGTCTATGGCGACACCATTCCCGGCCATCAGGCCGACAAGCGCCTGATCGTGACCAAGGAGCCCGTTGGCGTGACGGCGGCGATCACCCCGTGGAACTTCCCCGCGGCGATGATCACCCGCAAGGCCGGTCCTGCCCTGGCCGCCGGCTGCGCTATGGTGCTCAAGCCTGCGCCACAGACGCCTTTCAGTGCCCTGGCGCTGGCTGTGCTGGCCGAACGCGCCGGCATCCCGGCTGGACTGTTCAGCGTGCTGCCGGCCGACGCCGAGCGGTCTCGCGAGGTGGGCAGTGAGTTGTGTGCCAACCCCATCGTGCGCAAGTTGTCGTTCACAGGCTCCACCGGTGTCGGCATCAAACTGATGGAGCAATGCGCTTCGACCCTCAAGAAACTGTCCCTGGAGTTGGGCGGCAACGCGCCGTTCATCGTCTTCGACGATGCCGACCTGGATGCCGCGGTCGAGGGCGCCATGGTCGCCAAATACCGCAACGCCGGACAGACCTGCGTATGCGCCAACCGTATCTATGTACAGGACGGCGTTTACGACGCCTTCGCCGAGAAGCTTGCGGCGGCGGTGGCAAAGCTCAAGGTCGGGGCGGGCACCGAGGCCGGCGTGACCACCGGCCCGTTGATCGACGCCAATGCCGTGGCCAAGGTGCAGAGCCATCTGGCCGATGCCCTGGAGAAAGGTGCCAAGGTGCTACAGGGCGGCAAGGCGCTGGGCGGCAACTTTTTCGCCCCCACCGTGCTGGTCGACGTGACGCCGGACATGCGCGTAGCCCGTGAGGAGACCTTCGGCCCGCTGGCGCCGCTGTTCCGCTTCAGCGACGAAACCGAAGTGATCCGCCAGGCCAACGACACCGAGTTCGGTTTGGCCGGTTACTTCTACACCCGCGACCTGGGCCGCGCCTTCCGCGTCGGCGAGGCGCTGGAGTATGGCATGGTCGGCATCAACACCGGGCTGATCTCCAACGAAGTGGCGCCATTCGGCGGCATCAAGGCCTCCGGCCTGGGCCGCGAAGGCTCCAAGTACGGGTTGGACGAGTATCTGGAGATCAAGTACCTCTGCCTCGGCGGTATCTGAATCAGGTCGCTATTGTGGGAGGGGCTTTAGCCGCGACCGGCTTGGCACAAAAGCCAGAAGCTCGCCGCTAAAGCGCCTCCCACTGTCTCCTGCGCTTGTCGATCACGGGCGCCACAGCCGCTACAATGCGCGCCACCGTGATCCAGCACTCAGAGGTGCGCCATGCAACCCTTCGCCATCGCCCCGTCGATCCTTTCCGCCGACTTCGCCCGCCTGGGTGAGGAAGTGGACAACGTACTCGCCGCCGGGGCAGACATCGTCCACTTCGA
>CBFGTF010000219.1:0-4126 GCA_965651655.1 uncultured Devosia sp. | reverse complement strand
CATTGCTCATTGACGTGCCCGACCCCGCCCTGGCCCGGTATCGCCGCGCTGAACACCACACCAGGGGCCATGGCAACCAGGTCCCGTACGAAGCCGGCCGCGCGCTCGGAAGAGAGATGTTCCGCCACTTCCAGCGACAGCACCAGGTCCACTCCTGGCCCCTCGAAACCCTGTTCCAGGTCACGGGCTTCGAACCGGATGCGCGGATCATCGAGCATGTCCGGCTTGACCCAGTCCCCCTCAATGCCGAAAGCCGCCTCGGTGCCGAGGTCCAGCGCCGCCGCAAGAAACGTCCCCGTCCCGCAGCCGATATCGGCAATGCGCGTTCGCGTCAGGCCCACGGGCAGGGCCTCTAATATCCGGCGTGCCGCGTGCCGGGTGTGCTGGCGGCGATTGGCATAGAAATCTTGCGGATAGAGCGTATCGGTCATGATGAGTCCGGGGCCGTCATTGCAGGCGATGCTATAGACGAAGCGAGAAAATGCCTAGTTTTCGATCATATTTGCGTTTTTATCCGGCAAAGGTGACGGTTCGGTAAGGGCTGGTCCGGCAGGACTATGGTTCGATAAGGACAATTCCATAGGCCCGCCGGTGCCGATCATTGACTTCTTCTTCACGGCCCATGAGCCGGGCCTCATCGTCCTTGCGGCGGTCATCTGCCTGATTTCATCCTATGCCTGCATCGGCTTGCTGCGTCATGCACACCGTGCCGCAGGGCGCATGCGCACCGCCTGGACCGCGGTGGCGGCGCTGGCCGTGGGCTTTGGCATCTGGGCCACCCATTTCGTGGCCGTGCTGGCCTTCCGGCCCGGCTTTACACTCGGCTACGATCTCTGGCTGACCGCTCTCTCGCTGCTCATCGCCATCCTGGTCTGCGGCGCCGGCATCGCCATGGCCATTCGCGGCACCAGCACCATGGACCGTTTCCTCGGCGGCGCAATTGTTGGTGTCGCCATTTCGTCCATGCATTATGCCGGCATTGCGGCGCTGGTCATGGGCGGCAGTCTCGTCTGGAATCCGGCGCTTGTCGCCACCTCCATCATCGCCGGCATTGTGCTCGGCGGCCTGGCCTTCGCCACCGGCATGCAGGGCAATATCCGCCGCCTCCTCGCTGGTGCATTGCTGCTGACCCTGGCCATCTGCGCCATGCATTTCACCGCCATGGCCTCGGCCGACTTCTCGCTGTGTTTCCCGCTGTCCGCCGATGGCGGCCTCGACAGCTTCTGGCTCTCCATCGCCCTGGCGTTCATTTCCGTCCTGCTGCTGGCTTTGGCGCTGGGCAGCACCGCGCTCGACGAGGCCGACCGCCGCCGCACCGAGCGCGAGCAGCAGCGGGAACAGCGTGACGCCGCACAGATCACAGCCGTCACGACCAGGCTCGAAGTCGCCATGACGCACATGGCCCAGGGATTGGGGCTCTATGATGCCAGCGGAAACCTGCAGCTCTACAACCAGCGCTTCCCCATTCTGCTCGGCATCGACCCGGCGCTGGACCTCACCGGCATCAGTTTCGAGCAGACCTGTCGCCTCTCGATCATCGGAACCGGCGATGTCCCCCCCGATCTTGAGGAACGCACCAGAAATGTCGTGATCAACCATAGCCCGCTGATCGAGCAGGGCGGGGAGATCGTGCACAATTTTTCCGAGGACCGTGTGCTTCAGGTCAGCCACAGCCCCACCGGCGACGGCTCCTGGGTCACCACCATCGACGACATCACCGAGCGCCACCGTTCTCAGCGCGCGATTGCTCATCTGGCCCGGCACGACGGGCTGACGGGCCTGCCCAACCGTGCCCGCTTCAATGAATCCTTCGATTGGGCCCTGGCCAAGGCGCATGAAAGCGACGGCCAGCTCGCCGTCATCGCCATCGACCTCGATCACTTCAAGGAGGTCAACGACAATCACGGTCACGCTGCCGGCGATCTCGTGCTCAAGACCCTGGCGAGCCGCTTCAATGCGCTGCTGCGCGAGGGCGAGGTGGTTGCCCGCCTCGGTGGCGACGAGTTTGCCGCCATCAAGGTCTTTTCCGGCATGGAGGCGCTGCGTGAATTTCTGGTCCGCATCGAGGATGCCCTCACCCGCCGGATCGAGACCGATGAACTGACCGTCACCGCTGGCGGCAGTATCGGCGTGGCGGTCTACCCCGATGACGGGCGGGACCTGTCAAAGCTGATGAGCAATGCCGATCTTGCCATGTATCGCGCCAAGGCCGAATTCGACCGCCGCATCTGCTATTATGAGCACGATATGGACGAACAGGCCCGCCAGCGCCGCGACATGGCGCGCGACCTGTGGACGGCGCTGGACCAGAACGGCTTCTACCTGGCCTATCAGGTGCAGAAATCCGTCGCCTCGGGCGACATCACCGGCTACGAGGTGCTGCTGCGCTGGAACCGGCCGGGCCATGGCGAAGTCTCCCCGTCTGAGTTCATCCCGATTGCCGAGGAATGCGGGGCCATCGGCGCCATCGGCATATGGGTGCTCAAGATGGCCTGCCTTGAGGCTGCGTCCTGGCCCGAGCCCTACAAGATTGCCGTCAATGTCTCGGGCGTGCAGCTCGCGCAGGTCGAACTGATCGAGACGGTGCGCAACACCCTGTTCATGTCCGGATTGGCCCCCGAGCGCCTGGAACTGGAAGTCACCGAAACCTCGATCATCGGCGACAAGCAGCGGGCGCTGCATATCCTGCGCCAGATCAAGGCCATGGGTGTCTCCATCGCCATCGACGATTTCGGCACCGGCTATTCTTCGCTCGACACGCTGCGCAGCTTCCCCTTCGACAAGATCAAGCTCGACCGCTCCTTCATGAGCGAGGTGGAAAGCAACGAGCAGTCCAAGGCCATCGTGCGCGCCATCCTGGCGCTGGGCCGTAGCCTTGCCGTTCCCGTGCTGGCCGAGGGTGTGGAAACGCGTGAGCAGCTCGATGTGCTGCGCAAGGAGGGCTGCACCGAGGCGCAGGGTT
The DNA here is from genome assembly GCA_965651655.1 of uncultured Devosia sp. Taxonomy (GTDB): domain Bacteria; phylum Pseudomonadota; class Alphaproteobacteria; order Rhizobiales; family Devosiaceae; genus Devosia. The sequence continues at coordinate 1,164 of CBFGTF010000219.1, read as the reverse complement.
TCCTCCTGGGCCGTCCCGGCGTCATCGATTGGCAGGACCGGCTGGAGCCTGGCCTGCGGGCCTGAGGCAAGTCGGCCATTTTGATTGACCCCGACACGGGCCGGGAAGTAGCGTGCCGGCCATGGTTACGATCAAAGAAATTGCTGCTGCCGTGGGCGTTTCCAGCGCCACCGTTTCGCGCGTCCTCAATTACGATTCCACCCTGTCCATTTCCAACCGCAAGCGGCAGGCCATCATCGAAACGGCCGAAGCGCTCAATTACGCGACCCCGCGCAACCGCAATCGTGCCAACCAGCAGGGCTTGAACAAGCTGGCGCTGGTGCATTTCCTGGCGCCCGAGCGTGAACTGGTCGATCCCTATTACATCGCACTGCGCCTCGGTATCGAGCGGCGCTGCGCTGCCCTCAAGATCGAAACGGTAAAAGTTTACCACACCGATGCGAGGCCCGATGCGAAGCTCCTGCAGGAAGCCTCGGGCACCATTGTCATCGGCCGCCATGACGAGGATGAGACCGACTGGCTGCAGCGCAATTCCCGCCAGATCGTCTTTGCAGACCATGTGCCCACTGACGACCAGATCGACTCGGTTTCCGCCGATCTGCGCGCCGCCATGGAGAAACTGCTCGCCGCGCTGGCGCAGCGCGGCTATCGGCGCATGGCCTATATCGGCTGGGGCGACCGGCGGGCTCAGGCCTTCGTGCAGTGGATGACGGCGGCGGGCTGGTTCGACGATCGCCTGTTCCGCAGCGGCGACAATACCGAAGAAGGGGGTTACCGCCTGACCCGGGATATCCTGGCCGAGCGGCGACCCATCGATGCCATAGTGACCTTCAACGATTCCATGGCCATCGGGGTCTACCGGGCCCTGCACGAGGCCGGCCTGTCGATCCCCGGCGATATCGGCGTCGCCAGTTTCAACGACATCTCGGTCGCCCAGTTTCTCAATCCCCCGCTCACCACGGTCCACTTGCCGGCCGAGGAGATCGGCGAGACCGCGGTAGAACTGCTGCTGGAGCGGGTTGGCGGAAGGGAATTGGCCAAGCAGATCAGCCTGGCGTCACGCATTGTCTGGCGTTCCAGCACCCGCGCCTTGCCGGGCGAAAGCGCGCAGTAAATTTTCCGCGGTAAAAATTTACTGAAATTCTTGCGCGCGGGTCAAAAGTC
>CBFGTF010000218.1:0-4156 GCA_965651655.1 uncultured Devosia sp. | reverse complement strand
CTCAAGCAGACCCTGCAGAACCCGTGGGAAGCCTTTGCCGAGAAGAACCCGGTTGGCTCCACCATCGAGGGCGAAGTCAAGAACAAGACCGAATTCGGCCTGTTCATTGGCCTGGAAGGCGATGTGGACGGCATGGTTCACCTCTCCGATCTCGATTGGCAGAAGTCGGGCGAAATCGCCCTGGACGACTACAATCGCGGCGACATGGTTTCGGCCAAGGTGCTCGACGTCGATGTCGAGAAGGAACGCATCTCCCTCGGCATCAAGCAGCTTGCTGCTGACGGCATTGCCGATACCGGCGCTTCCGATGGTACCGGCCTGCGCAAGAATGCCGTGGTCACCACCGAGGTTATCGAAGTCAACGATGGGGGCATTGAGGTCCGTATCGCCGACAGCGACGTGACGGCCTTCATCCGCCGCGCCGACCTCAGCCGTGACCGCAACGACCAGCGTCCGGAGCGTTTCTCCAAGGGCGAGAAGGTCGACGCACGCATCACCCAGTACGACCGCAAGACCGGCCGCATCCAGCTCTCGATCAAGGCGCTCGAAATCGCCGAAGAACGCGAAGCTGTGGCCAATTTCGGTTCGTCCGACTCGGGTGCATCGCTGGGCGATATCCTGGGCGCCGCGCTCAAGGGCCGCGACGAGAAGTAAGACCTCTTGTCCTTGCAGCAAGTCTTCGACCCGCGCCGCATGGTGCGGGTCGTTTTTTAGCGAAAGACGATCATGATCCAATTCAGGGACCTCGCCTGGCGCGCCATGAGCGGCTATGACTTTGGCGCCGTGTTCGAGATCGCCAACAAGGTGCATCCCGGCTTCTTCGAGGCCGAAACGGTGCTGGCGGAAAAATTCGCGCTCTATGGGCAGGGCTGTTATCTGCTCGAAGTGGGCGAAAAGCCGGCCGGCTATGTGCTGAGTCACCCCTGGAAGCGCGGCAGCCTGCCCGCGCTCAATACGCTTCTGGGCGCCATCCCGGCCGATGCCGACAGCTATTATATCCATGACCTGGCGCTGCTGCCGCTGACCCGCGGGGTCGGCGCCGCCGGCAGGATCACTGCGGCCCTCACCAAGCATGCACAGGTGATGAACTATCCCACAATGAGCCTGGTGGCGGTCAACAATTCCCTTCCCTTCTGGGAAAAGCAGGGCTTTGTGACCGAGGAGCGCCCCGAACTGGCCGAAAAGCTCGCCGCCTATGAGGATGCTGCGCGCTACATGGTCAAGGTGCTGGACTAAGCGCCTTCCTTGCCATCCTGCGTCGGTGACGGTACCTGATGGGCGATCTGGAGTAGACGCCGTGACCGACCCGACCCCGCATGAATATCTGGCCGCCGACCGTTATCGCCGCTCGCGCGGCGTCTGGCGCATCCTGGCGCTACTGGCGGTCATTATTGCCATCCTGGCCCTGGTCGGGCGCTTCGCGCTCCCCTCGGCGCTCGAAGGCGACCGTATCGCGCGGCTCGTGATTTCGGGCACCATCACCACCGATCCGGCCCGTTCAAGGGCCATCCATGCGCTGATCGAGGACGATGCCGTCAAGGCGGTCATCATCGCCATCAACTCGCCCGGCGGCACCACGGCGGGCGGCGAGGAACTCTATGAGGACCTGCGCCGGCTTTCCGCGGCCAAGCCCGTGGTCTCCACCATTGACGAACTGGGCGCTTCGGCCGCCTATATGACCGCCATCGCCACCGATCGCATCTTTGCCCGCCGCCTCTCCATCGTGGGCTCCATCGGCGTGCTCTACCAGCATGTCAATGCCGGCAAGCTGCTCGATACCATCGGCATCGATCTCGACAAGGTCGCCTCCGGCCCGCTCAAGGCCGAGCCGGACTATGACGAGCCGCTGGACGGAGCGCCTCGTGCCTCGATCACCGAACTGGTCGAGGACAGCTTTGCCTTTTTCGTCGACATCGTCGCCGAGCGACGCGGCCTCACCCGTCCGGCCACGCTCGCCCTGGCCGATGGCCGTATCATGACCGGCCGCATCGGCGTCGAGACCGGGCTGATCGACGCCATTGGCGGCCAGGCCGAGGCCCTGGACTGGCTGGAAGCCGAGCACGGCATCGACCCGGACACCGCCTTGGTGACGGTCTGGCCGGTGGAATCGGGCGAATTTTCCTGGATCGGCGACCTCCTGGGCAGCTCGGTTCGCCGTCTTGTCGGCCTTCCTGCCGAAGGTATTGTGATGCTTGACGGTTTGGTCTCGCTTTGGCAGGTTGATCGGACCCCCTGACATGGGGACGAGGGGTGTACACCGGAGCCTTTGATGATCAAGTCTGAACTTGTCGAAAAGCTCGCCGCGGAGAACCCGCATCTGTTCCAGCGCGATATCGAGAACATCGTCAATGCGATCCTCGATGAGATCGGGGACGCCATGGCGCGGGGCGACCGGGTGGAGTTGCGGGGCTTTGGCGCTTTCTCGGTGAAGAACCGCCCGGCGCGTGTGGGCCGCAATCCGCGCACCGGCGAACAGGTGGATGTGGGCGAGAAATACGTGCCGCAATTCAAGGCCGGCAAGGAAATCCGGGAACGGCTGAACCGTTCCCAGTAAGTCCGCCGCCAGAATAGGGACAGGAGCCAAGCGCTCCAATGGAAGCCTCATGGTCAACAAAATTGTCGGCTGGCTTGTTCTGGTGCCGCTCTGTGCGCTGCTGATCGCCTTTGCGCTGGCCAATCGCCAGCTGGTGGGCGTCAACATCAATCCCTTTGTCAGCCCCATCGAGAGCGATGCGGGCGGCTATGGCATTCCGCTCTTTGTGGTGCTCTATGTGGTGCTGCTGATCGGCGTCCTGCTGGGCGGCACCGCCAGCTGGTTCGCCCAGGGGCCGCATCGCCGGCGCGAACGCCATTGGCGGCGCGAGGCCCAGCACTTGAGCCAGGAGCTCGAAACCCTGCGCCGGCGCAATGGCCAGGGTGGCACGACCCCGCTTGGCGAAGTCGATGATCTGCTGGAACTGCGATGATGGACGGCGCAGTTCGGCTTGTCTGTTCCTCTCCGTTCCGTTGAGCCCTTACCGACTATGGCCGATCCTCTGATCGTCAAAATCTGTGGCATCAAGACCTTTGACATGCTCGACGTCGCCATCGCGGCCGGCGCCGACATGGTGGGTTTCATGCATTTTCCCCGCTCCCCGCGGCATGTCTCCATAGACGAGCTGGGCGGGCTGATCTCGGCAGCGCGCGGCCGCATCGAAAGCTGCGTCGTGCTGGTCAATCCGGACAATTCGAGCGTTGCCGAAGTGGCCGCGCTGGGCCCCGACTGGATCCAGCTGCACGGACCCGAAACCCCGCACCGGGTCGAGGCCATCCGCGCCGAAGCGGGTGTGGAGATCATGAAGGCCCTGCCCATCGGTTCGGCCGAAGACGTGGCCCATGTGGCCGATTTTGCCGAAATTGCCGACCGCATCCTGCTCGATGCCAAGCCCCCCAAGGGGGCCGACCGGCCGGGTGGCCTGGGCGAAAGCTTTGACTGGAGCCTGCTCGAAGTGCTTGACCCGTCCATCCCCTTCATGCTTTCCGGGGGGCTGACGCCGGACAATGTGGCTGCGGCCATCGCCGGGGTGAAGCCTTTTGGGGTGGATGTCTCCTCCGGGGTTGAGCGCGCTCCGGGCGTCAAGGACAAGAAGCTGATCGAGGCGTTCATCCGCAACGCCCGGGCGGCCGTATAGGAGCAGCGAGCCGGGTTATCCTCGGCTGCGCCGAGAGGACCAAATGGACCGCACCAATTCCCTGCGCAACGGCCCGGATGAGCATGGCCGTTTCGGCATCTATGGTGGACGCTTCGTCGCCGAAACGCTGATGCCGCTGATCCTGGATCTGGAGCGGCATTACCGCGCCGCCAAGGCCGATCCGGCCTATGCCGCCGAATTGCAGGACCTCGCCGTCCACTATACCGGCCGTCCCAGCCCGCTCTATTTCGCCCGGCGCCTGACCGAGCATCTGGGCGGCGCCAAGGTCTGGCTCAAGCGCGAGGAGCTCAACCACACCGGCAGCCACAAGATCAACAATTGCCTGGGCCAGATCCTGCTCGCCAAGCGCATGGGCAAGACCCGCGTCATCGCCGAGACCGGCGCCGGCCAGCATGGCGTGGCCACGGCCACGGTCTGCGCCAAGTTCGACCTGCCCTGCACCATCTTCATGGGCGCCACCGACG
>CBFGTF010000217.1:0-4173 GCA_965651655.1 uncultured Devosia sp. | reverse complement strand
TATTCGCTCGACCAGATCAATTCCAAGGTCAAGGAAGTGCTGCGGCGGATGGACAAGGGTGAGTAGCGGACGATGACCGTCGTCCCCCGGATCGAAGGGCAGGCCGAGCTCAACGTTCTTGGCGAGCCGCTGCAGCCCTGTTCGCATGATCCGCTGACCGGCTATTTCCGCTCGGGCTATTGCGCGGCCGGGCCCGAGGGCATGGCCGTGCATCTGGTCTGCATTGAAGTGACGGACGATTTTCTGGCCTATTCGGCCAGTGTCGGCAATGACCTCTCGACGCCCATGCCGGACTACAATTTCCCCGGCCTCGTCGCGGGCAATCGCTGGTGCCTCGTGGCCGCGCGCTGGGCGCAGGCGCACAATGCCGGCAAGGCCCCGCGTGTCTATCTGCGCTCGACCAACAGCCAAGTGCTGGACCTGGTTCCGCTAGAGTTTTTGAAGGCTTACGCGCTGGATTTGAACTAGCGATTCAAGCCTGTTCCACCGCCAGCAGTCGATCCAGGCTCTGGAAGCTCATCTCCATGCCCTCGGCCATGCCGGTGGCTGCGACCATGTCGCGGTGGGCGAGCGAGGTATAGGTCAGGGTGTTGACCAGTTTGGTGCCGCGCTCTTCAAGCTCGAACAGGAGTTCGGCGCGATAGGCGGGGCCCATGACGCCGCCATCGAACACTTCCTGGCTGTCGATATAGCGGATGGCATCGATCTGGCTGATGTCGCCCGAGACGGCGAGGAAACCTTCGTCACCGGGGCCGTGCCATTCGAAGCGATAGGCGCCGCCGATCCGGGCGTCATAGGTGCAGACCGGCATGGTCCAGCCATCCGGCCCGGTCAACCAGCGGCGGATGAGACTGGGCTGGGTGTAGCAGGCATAGACCAGATGCGGCGGCGCGGCGAAACCGCGGGTGATGACGATCTGATTGTCGGTGGGGGTGGTCACTGACAGGGGATCACCAAATATCATGCCTGCCTCCTCAATTCCTGCCGGCCATGGCTTCGAGCGCCTGCAATTCGTCCAGCAGGCCATCGAGCCGGCCGAACTGCGCCGACCAGTATTTGCGGTATTCGATCATCCAGCTCGTGGCCTCGGCCAGTGGCTGGGCTTCCAGATGCACGGGACGTTTCTGTGCGTCGCGGCCCCGCGACACCAGCCCGGCCTTTTCGAGCACCTTGAGATGCTTGGAGATGGCCGGCTGGCTCATGGCGAAGGGTTCGGCCAGATCCATGACGGTCACGTCGCCATCGCGCGCCAGCCGGGCGAGTATGGCCCGCCGCGTCGGATCGGACAGGGCATGGAAGGTGGCGTCAAGGCGCGCGGTGTCGGCCATTCAAAACGATCTCGTTACAAAACCATATAGTTATCTATATGGCCTGTCCGGATGTGGGGTCAAGCGGTGCCGCCGGGAATGGGCGTGCCAGGGGCCAGGAGGCCTTCATCGGCGAGGGTGCTCCACAGGGCGGTGGGAATACGGATGTCCCACCAGTCGAGAATGCCATCCAGCTCTGCCGGCGACCGTGGGCCGGGCAGGACATTGCACACGGCGGGATGGGTCAGCGGGAATTGCAGGGCGGCGGCGGGGAGGGGCACGTTGAACGACTTGCAGACCGCCTCGATGGCGCGGACGCGCGCCACCACGTCGTCCGGAGCCTTGGCATAGTTGAACGTGTCGCCACCCACGAGGATGCCGGAATTGAAAGGGCCACCGACCACCACCGAGGCCTTGCGCTCGAGGCAGGTGGTCATGAAGGGTTCGAGGGCGGTCTGTTCGAGCAGGGTATAGCGCCCGGCAAGCAGAAACACGTCCCAGTCGCCCAGCGCAAAGGCGTCCATGAGCACTTCCCACTCGTTGACCCCCAGGCCGATGGCCTTGACCGCGCCAGAATCGCGCAGTTCGCGCAGCGCCCTGTAGCCGCCCGAGGCGAGCTGGTTCCAGAGCGGCCTGTTGGCTTCGACCCCATGGGTGGCCACGCCGATATCGTGGACATAGACAATGTCGACACGCTCCAGGCCCAGGCGCTGCAGGCTATCCTGGTAGGACCGCATGACCCCGTCATAGGAATAGTCATAATGCTGGTCGAAGGGCAGGGGATCGATCCAGTTGCCCTTGTCCTGCCGGGCCGGATCGACGGGCCTGAGCAGGCGCCCCACCTTGGTGGAGATAACCGGGCGGGGGGTGGCCGAACGGACGACATCCCCCATCAGATGCTCGGAGCGCCCCAGGCCATATTGCGGGGCGGTATCGACATAGGTGATGCCCATGTCCAACGCATGCGCCACGGTGGCGCGGGCCTGCTCCGCCGGTACGGCCGAGAAAATGCCGGCAAGGCTGGCGCCGCCCAGCCCCAATGTCGTCACCGAGAGGTCGGTCTGGCCGATGCGGCGTTTCTCGAATGTGCGGGTGGCCATGGCAGTCCTCCGTGCGGGCGCCGGATAACTGACATGTTAGTCGGTGGGAGTAAAGCACTCCCACCATCCAGGCTGACCTCTTCTGGCCTCAATAGAGCCCGCTGACCACCACCGGCTTTTCCGCCTCGACCCGAACCGGATTGCGCAGCGGCAGGCCGAACTGGCTTTCCTCGATCTCGAAAGTGTCGCCCTGCCGGGTGGAAATGCCATCGGCAAAGCTCAGTGTTGCCGTGCCGAACATGTGCACATGCACGTCGCCCGGCTGGCAGAACAGGTCATACTTGAAATGGTGATATTCGAGGTTGGCGATGGTGTGGCTCATATTGTCCTCGCCCGAGAGGAAGGGCTTTTCCCACAACACCTTGCCGTCACGCAGGATGCGCGACATGCCCTCGACATGGCGCGGCAGGTCGCCCACGCGCAGTTCCGGCCCGAATGAGCATGAGCGCAGCTTGGAATGGGCGAGGTACAAATAGTTGATGCGCTCGGTGACGTGATCGGAAAACTCATTGCCCAGGGCAAAGCCCAGGCGGCGCGGCTGGCCATCGGGGTCGATCACATAGATACCGGCGATTTCAGGCTCCTCGCCGGCGTCGAGCGCGAAGGACGGGGAGGGGATGGCGCTGCCGGGATTGGCGACGATATGGCCATTGCCTTTGTAGAACCATTCGGGCTGCACGCCCTTTTCGCCGGGTTTGGGCTTGCCGTTTTCCAGGCCCATGCGGAACATCTTCATGCTGTCGGTCAGCTCATTGGCGGGCTTGTCGCCATTGGCCTTGTGCATGGCGTCGCGCGTGGCCGCGGAGCCGAGATGGGTGAGACCTGTGCCGGTGACGTGCAGATGGGCGGCATCGGGATGGTCGATGGGGGCCAGCAGCCGCCCCTCGCTGGCCAGTGCCTGCTTGTCCACGGCTTCGCCAAGGCCGTTCGCATCGACGGCGGCGGACAGCCCGCTCCTGCCTGCGAACGCGCCCTGCACCAGTTCATAGACACTTGCCACGCCCTTGACGCGGTGTGTCTGGCCATTGCGCGTCACGCCGACGGCGCGGTTTCCCTTGTCGTCGAAATACTGGATCAGGTGCATGGAGCGGTCCTTTGGAGAAATTTGGCCGCATAAAACGTGTCCGCAATCAAACTGTCCAGTCAAAAATCATACTTTTAATGATGTGAAGACGAAGGGGCCAGAATCGCCCTACCAGCGGGCGAGCGCCGTCTTCATGGCCAATGCGCGATGTTCTCATTTTGTCTCTTGACTTGACCGAAACAAAATGAGAACAAATTGAGCACGAATTGGACACATCAGGCATCAGCCACCTCTCGTTGCACGGGTTTCGAGAGCGTGAAATAAGGAGACAGCATTATGGCAGCTTCGCCGCTTCGCGTTGTTGAGGGTGGATCGATGGATAAGGACAAGGCTCTTGCCGCGGCGCTGAGCCAGATCGAGCGGAATTTCGGCAAGGGCTCGATCATGCGCCTGGGCGAGAACTCCGCCATCGAGGTGGAGGCCATCTCCACCGGCTCGCTTGGTCTCGACATCGCGCTGGGCATTGGTGGTCTGCCCAAGGGCCGTATCGTCGAAATTTTCGGGCCGGAAAGCTCGGGCAAGACCACGCTGGCGCTGCATGTCATTGCCGAAGCGCAGCGCAAGGGCGGCATCTGCGCCTTTGTCGATGCCGAACATGCGCTGGACCCGGTCTATGCCCGCAAGCTCGGCGTCAATGTCGATGACCTGCTGATCTCACAGCCCGATGCCGGCGAGCAGGCGC
>CBFGTF010000216.1:0-4274 GCA_965651655.1 uncultured Devosia sp. | reverse complement strand
TGATCTTGTCGATCATGGCGCCGACAGCGGCGATTTCGCCGGGCGTGCGGTCTTCAAAACCGCGCGGCAGGCGGGGCGTGATGAGCTTGGTCTTTTCGGTCATTTTTCTGCCCTGGAAAGTCGGCCCGTCCTGGATATTCCAGGTCTTTTCTTGTCGTTTTGTCGAGGTGCAAAAGTCTGCAACTTTTGCTGACCACGCTCTAGACGATCAGGGCCTGAGAGACAATGGCGGGATAGGCGGCAGCGGACATAGATGTCCCACCGTGCCGTCCTCGGGCCTGACCCGAGGACCGCTCTCCCCGACAGCGATGTCAGTGAGAGATGATGCTGGCCCTCGGATCAAGTCCGAGGGCGGCTCGGGGAGGTGTTTAAAATGCATGCCAGGCGGCAGCCGGGGGAGGACCCCGGCTGCCTTTTTCCATCAAGGACCGCTCCGGTCGGGCGGATGCAGGCGATAGGCCTGCAGGTTGACGCCGGTCCAATGGAGCGGGTCGTTTGCAGGCGGCAGGCCGACATCTTCGCGCAGATAGTCGGGCACCGGCGCATAGCGGACGGGCCGCTGTGCCCACCAGGCGCGGATGGCGCTGGCCAGAACGGGGACCAGACCCCGCTGATGGACAGCATCGGCGATGGAGAATTCAAGGCGCAGCACGACGCTGCGCTCATTGAGCACGTTCGAAGACATTGCTGTTTCCGGCAGAAATGACTCTGCCGGCCTCTAGAGGATGAAAGTTGGGAGAAAGGCGGATTCCGGACGCAATACGACCCGGATTCAGCGTTTCAGGTTTGGTGGTGGGGTGTCCGCGGGCCGGAAAGCGGCCGAGGTACCGTCAGTGAGGCGAGCCCTAAGCTCGTGCCCAAAGATGGCAGGTAGGCCCCGAGTGGCGGAACGAATTTACTGTCATAAAACGCCTCCCTCGGATGGCTGTTGCGAACCCGGGCTGGATAGCTCACGAATCCGTGAGCCGCAAGTGCAAGATGTGGCAGCATGTCGCAGCAGTCAGTGGCTGTTGCAACGATGTCACGGTTTGGCTCCCTGCCCCGGTCGAATGCACGTAGATCACCGAATTGACGAGACTGGTCCCCTGGCCGCCCAATGCATGCCCCGGCATGCAGCGGGGTGGGCGAGGTGGCGGTGTTGGTTCGGGAGCGGCGCAGCGCATTGGTGGTCGATGATAACAGCCATGCGCGCGCCATCTGCACCATGGGGCTGACACGACTGGGCTTCGGCGTGGTCGAGGAAGCCAGCGGCGGGGCCGAGGCCCTGCTCAAGCTGATGAGCCTTCCATTCAGCCTGGTGCTGATGGACTGGTATATGCCCGATATCAGCGGCGCGGGGGTGATGCAGGTGCTGCGCGACCCGCGTTTCGGCGCGCCGCCGGCCCTGCCCGTCATCCTGATGACCGCCTATCCCTCGCATGACAACCTGGTGCGCGCCCGGGCACTGGGGGTCAACGACATCCTCGCCAAGCCCTTCACCACCCGGCACCTGGGCCTGGCGCTCGACCGCGTGCTGGCGCCGGAGCGGCCGGTGAGCGAGGTGGCGTACCTCTAGCAAGTATTTGTTATCCCTTTGAAGCCACGGGGAATTAACCACGCGGCTTGACCTCTCTTTTGCGCTTCTGGAGGACAGTGTGGCCAAAGGCATTTTGGGGAATGCAGGCCATGAGACCTCGGTTTTCGCGCGCGCTGGCAGCCATGCTGGCCATCACAACCCTGCTGACGGCGTCGTTGCCGGTCCAGGCGGAGAGCTTCCGCCCCGGCTGGCGCGCTGCACCGCCGCCGGGCATCACCATCACCGATAGCAGGCCACGCCATGCGCTGGCCCTGCAGGGCAATCCCTATGTATCGCCGATCTATCTGCGGCAGGTGGTGCCCTATGCCACGGCCGAGCGCAGCGGCACGATCGTGGTCGATACGCGCCAGCATTTTCTCTATTTCGTGCTCGGGGACGGACGAGCGCTGCGCTATGGCATCGGGGTGGCGCGCGACGGGTTCGAATGGAGCGGTACGCATAGGGTGACCCGCAAGGCGGAATGGCCGAGCTGGACGCCACCGGCCGAAATGCGCCGGCGCCAGCCAGGCCTGCCCACCTTCATGGCGGGCGGACCGGACAATCCCATGGGCGCGCGGGCGCTGTATCTGGGCTCCACGCTCTACCGCATCCACGGCACCGTCGAGCCCTGGTCCATCGGGCAGAATGTGTCCTCGGGCTGCATCCGCATGACCAATGCCGATGTGATCGATCTGTATGGACGCGTGCAATTGAACACCAAGGTGGTTGTGCTTTCCTAAGGAGTTTGCGCCAAAGTCCCCGGCGGCCTCAGGGCTGACGCGCAAACAAGGTGCCTTACATGTCCTCATTCGCACCGCTCCTGCGGCGGTTCGCAAAAGATGAAAGCGGCGTTTTTGCCGTGCTGTTCGGGCTGATGGCCATCGTGCTGATCGCCCTGGGCGGCGCCGTGGTGGACTATGTGACGCTGGAGCAGACACGCCAGCGCGCCCAGGTGGCGCTCGACGCGGCCGTGCTGGCACTGCAACCGGACATGTATACGCCCGGCGTGACCGAGGAATCGCTGCGCGCCCGGGCCGAGGCCATCGTGCTCGAGCGGATCGGGGACATCAACATCATCCAGGCCAAGGTCGACCGGGTGGACATGGACCTGGAGGCCGGCAGGCTGTTCCTGGGCGGCGATTTCACGCTGCCCACGCTGTTCGTGAGCCTGGTCGGGGTGACCCAGTTGCAGGCCGGGTTCAGCGCCGAGGCCGTGCGCGGCGCGGTGGATATCGAAGTCTCGGTGGCCCTGGACGTCACCGGCTCGATGGCCGGCCAGCGCATCAGGGATCTCGAAGATGCCCTGGGCGATCTCATCGACGCCATCGTGCAGGATGTGCAAACGCCCAATTATTCGAAGATGGCGCTGATCCCCTATGCGCAATCGGTCAATGCCGGGACCTATGCCGAGGCGCTGCGCGGGCCGATCACACAACCCAAGAATATCAGCAATATCGCCTGGGTCTCGGGCAGTACCCGCTCGATCAGCGACATTTCCCGGGCCAGTACGGCGACGGTGTCGTCCAATGGACACGGCTTCAGCAATGGCGACTGGGTCTATATCTGGGGCGTCAGCGGCATGAGCCAGATCAACAACCGTGCCTTCCAGGTGACGAACCGGCAGAACAACAGTTTCCAGCTCAGCGGCGTCAACAGCAATGGCTACAGCTGGTACTGGTCAGGCGGCTCGGTACGCAAATGCGACTACGCCAATTGCGAGATCCAGGTAACCTCGAACGGTCACGGCTATGTCGCCAACCAATATCTGCATGTGACCGATGTCGGCGGGCTGACGGGGCTAAATAATGTCACCTATCGCGTTGCCAGCACCACCACAAATACCCTGCGCCTGGCTGGGTCTCCCTCCAGCGCGTCCGGCACTTACCAGTCCAATACCGGGCGGCTGCACTGCACCTGGCAGAGCGCCACAGCCGGCTGCACCTATTACTACTTCCCCAATGCGGATGGCGGATGGTCCACCCTGCCGGTGACCACCTGCGTGACCGAACGCGCTGGAAACCCGTTCAACGACCAGCCCCCCAACGTCACCTTCGTGGGACGCAATTATCCGGGCTCGAACAATGGCTGCATCGACAATGCCATCGTCCCGCTGACGTCCAACAAGGCGGTGCTGCATGACCTGGCCGAGGACCTTTCGGCGGCCGGATCGACGTCGGGGAGCCTGGGGGCCCTGTGGAGCTGGTATATGCTCTCGCCCAATTTCGGCTATGTCTGGCCCGAGGCGAGCCGGCCCGCGCCCTATGGCCAGCAGAACCTTCTCAAGGCGGCCATCATCATGACCGACGGCGAGTTCAACACCGTGCACTATGACGGCGTGGTGGCACGCGATTCCACCAGCGGCAGCGGCAATACCTATGATCACCACAATTCCAACGCCCATAACGGATCGGCCTATGTGCAGACGCGGGCCTATTGCGACGCGATGAAGGCCACCGGCATCGTCGTCTATACGGTGGGCTTCGGAATTACGGCAGGCAGCGCGGCGGCCAATGTCCTGACCTATTGCGCCAGCAGCCCCAGCAATGCCTATCTCGCCAGCAATGGTGCGGCGCTGGCCGCAGCCTTCGAACAGATCGCACGCAACATCTCGTCGCTGCGCCTGACCCTATGATGGCTGGGGGTGGGTGGTACCGCCTCCCCGGATTGAACGGGGGACCTCTAGATCCACAATCTAGCGCTCTAACCAACTGAGCTAAGG
>CBFGTF010000215.1:0-4308 GCA_965651655.1 uncultured Devosia sp. | reverse complement strand
AGCGGTTCCGCAATCCGGCGCTCAAGCACCGGACCTGGCAGATTGCCATGGATGGCACGCAGAAACTGCCGCAGCGGCTGCTGGGGACCATCCGGGACCGGCTCAAGGCCGGGCAGGGGTTCGAGCGGTTGGCGCTGGGGGTGGCCGCCTGGATGCGCTATGTGACAGGCGTGGCAGAGGATGGCGGCGAGATCGATGTGCGCGATCCGCATGCGCTCAAGATGATGGCTATTGCCGCCGATGCAGGCGATGACCCGGGGGCGCTTTTCGATGGGCTGGTGGCCCTCAATGAGGTGTTCGGCTCCGACCTGGCGGACAATGCCGCTTTCCGCACCGCGGTTGTGGGACACCTGGAGAGCCTGTTCGACGAAGGCGCGCGGGCGACGGTAGCAAAGGTGGCGGGGTAGGGCATCCATCTCCCCTCCCCTGAGGGAGAGGGTGGATCGCGCGTAGCGAGAGATGGGTGAGGAGTACGGGCCCATCAGCACCATTGAGCGCGTGAACAAGCCTGAACCCCTCATCCGCCCCTTCGGGGCACCTTCTCCCTCAAGGGGAGAAGGGATGTGGAACCCGTTTCCCCGATCCACACTTACTGCTAGCGTCATCGGGTATCAGGGAAGGCGTCGGGCGATGAAGTGGCGGGGTCGGGAGCGCAGCTCCAATATCGAAGATCGGCGCGGGCAACGCGGTGGCGGGCTCGGTGGGCTGGGAGGACTTGGGGGGCTTGGCGGCAATCGCGGCGGCATTCGCATTCCCAGCGGAGGGCGGGGCTCGCGCGGCGGGATTTCGAGCCTTATCGGCATTGTCGTGGTGCTGGGCATCATCTGGTTCGCCACGGGGCAGAACCCGCTGGACATGCTGACAAGCGGATCGAGCACGGGGCCGGCCTCCAATGCGTCCTCGCGGCAGCTCCCGGCGGAGGGCCAGGATGAACTGGCCGATTTTGTCGGCGTGGTGGTCAAGGAAACCGAGGACCTGTGGAACCAGCAGTTTGCGGCCATTGGCGAGGACTATCCCGAGCCCACGGTGGTGCTGTTCACCGATCAGGTCAACTCGGCCTGCGGCATGGCCGACAGCTCGGTGGGGCCGTTCTATTGCCCGGGTGACAGCAAGGTCTATATCGACCTCTCGTTCTACGACCAGCTGCACCGACAATTCGGGGCGCCGGGCGATTTTGCCCAGGCCTATGTGCTGGCGCACGAGGTTGGCCACCATATCCAGAACCTGACCGGGGTGCTGCCCGAGTTCAACCAGATGCGCCAGAGCATGAGCCAGGAAGAGGCCAATGCCTGGTCGGTGCGGGTGGAATTGCAGGCCGATTGCTATGCCGGGGTCTGGGCCAATTATGCGGGCCAGCAGAACCTGCTCGAAAGCGGCGATGTGGAGGAGGCGCTGAACGCGGCCAACCAGATCGGCGATGATACGTTGCAAAAGCGCATGCAGGGCTTTGCCGTGCCCAAGACCTTCAACCATGGCACGTCGGCGCAGCGCAAGGCGTGGTTCGAGCGGGGCTACCAATCGGGAAACCCGGGCGACTGCGATACGTTCTCGGGGAATGTGTGATCGAACTGCCGCCCCGGTCCGGGCGTGGCGCGATCAAACCAGGAGAGTCGTATGCAGGGCAATCTGGCCAGCGTTACCCTTGAGCACTTCGCCGATGATGGACGAATACCCAACAATGTGCTGCCGGTGGTGATCTACCGGAAGGCCATTGGCGAGGAGGCGGTTTCAGCGGAGGCGCTGGAAGCGCTGTTCGATGGCAATGGCTGGCCGAGCGCCTGGCGCTGGAGCGTCTATGACTTTCATCACTACCATTCCAATACTCATGAATGCCTGGGTGTGGCGCAAGGCCATGCGCGGCTGCAACTGGGCGGCGAACAGGGGCGGGAATTCGTAGTTTCGGCAGGGGACGTGATCGTGCTGCCGGCCGGGGTGGGACACAAGAAGCTCAGTTCGAGTGCGGATTTCCTGGTGGTAGGCGCCTATCCGCCCGGGTTCAGCTCGGACCTGCTGCGGGGCGAGACCAATGAGCGGCCCGCTGCCGACAAGCGGATCGCCCAGGTGCCGTTGCCCCAGACCGATCCGGTGGGCGGGCAGGGTGGGCCGGTGCTGGAGAAGTGGGGGTAGCGCGGCGCGCGGCCACTCGATAAGACCGGGAGGCCCTTTCAATTCGGCTCGGCGTCTCGGTTCATGATTCCCAAGATCCTTCATTTCACCTGGAAGACCGAAAACCTGCCCCGGCAGATGCAGGCCTATTACGACGCCTGGCAGCGCCTGCATCCGGACTGGGATATCAGGCTTTGGACCGATGAGAGCATGCGCGGCTTCGTGGCCGAGGCCTATCCCGACCTGCTCGCCACCTATGACAGTTATCCCAAGATGATCCAGCGGGCGGATGCCTTCCGGTACCTGGTGCTGGGGAGGCTGGGTGGGGTCTATGCCGATCTCGATGTCGAGCCGTTCCGGTCGATTGAACCACTGATGCATCATGCATGCTTCCTGGGCATTGAGCCGCTGGAGCATATTTTTCCCGATCGCCACCACCAGGGCATTCCGTTCCTGCTCACCAATGCCTTCATGGGGTCGGTGCCGGGGCACAGGCTATGGCTGGACATTATCGAGAGAATGCCCAGCCTGCGCGACCAGGAGACCTTTTATTCCACGGGCCCATCCATGGTGACGGCATCGGTGCTGCGGCTGGAAAAGGAAGACCGGCCCGTTCTGCTGTCGCCTAAGGTCTGGTCGCCATTGCTGGCCGATGGACGCAAGACGCGGAGTGATGCCGAGGCGATTGCGATGCTCGAACCGCTCGGCACGGTGGTGCCGGCAAAGGACGGCCCGCTGGTCTCGCATGTCTGGATGACCACCTGGGTGCCATGGCACAAGCGCAGCAATCGCTTTGTCGACATCCTGCAGGTGCCCACGGTGGCCAAATGGGCCTGGCGGCGCCTGTGCAATCCCGCCCTTGCCAAGGTGAGCATTCCAGGCCCGCTTCAGTACTATACCGACCAGATTGTCAGGCCCTCCAAGGATAATCCGCAGGTGCATGTGGCGGTGCGGATCGGGGGGCAGGCGCTGTCCCAGGACCTCGCCGGGGCTTTGGCGGCGCTCGATTATCCGCGGGACCGGCTATCTTTTGCTGTTCACATTTCGGTTGGCGCCGATCGCGAGGCGATCATCGAGGTGCTGGCGGCGGCTGGCCTTGCGGCCGAGGTGATCGAGGGCGATTTTCCCTCGGCCGCCGCGCGGGACAATGCGATCCTGTCATCCCTGCCCAACGATGCGGCGCATCTCCTGCTGATCGGCGGCGATGTGCGGACCATTCCGCCCGACGCCATAGAGCGCATGCTAGGGACCGGACGACCGGTGGTGGCGGCCAATGTGATCGACGAGGGGGGGACGCCGGGCGATGACCAATTGTTCCGCTATGAAAAGGCGGCGCCCTTCAAGGTGCTCTACAAGGATGGCGGCCGCGAAGGACTGGTGCGCCGGGACAAGGGCTTCCGCACCTATCTCGGATACCAAAGGGCCTTTGCGCTCCTGCCGCTCGACGGGGTAGGGGAGAGTTTCGTGCTGATTGCGCGGGAGGTTGTCGCGGCCGGAGTGCAGTTCGCGGAAACGCCCTACAAGCTGCATCTGGGTGCCGAGGCCTTTGGCATCATGGCGCGGGACAGGGGGTTCGAGGTGTGCGGGCTGACCGGCCTTGAGGTGATCCGGCGCGCGGCGCAACAGGCATAGCGGGCGTCAGACGCCGGGCAAGTGCCTCAGCCGCCTTTGACGGTGGGATCAAAATCCGCCAACAGGCGGACCAGTGCGCCGACGCTGCGGACCTCCAGCTTTTCCTTGAGCCGGCGCAGATGGGTATAGATGGTGTGGTGGCTGAGCCCCTGCGCGTCCGCATAATCGAGCGGTGCTATCCCCTGACGCAAAGCAGCAGCCAGTCGCGCCTCGGCGCCGGTAAGGCCGTATTGTCCGCGTATGACCTCGGACAGGGGGGCCTGGGACGGTTCGATGTCGCGGATGAATATGATCGCAGCAGGGTCTGCCGCAATGAACAGGCTGTCAGTGGCCACGCCTGGCAAGGCCCGTGCCGAGAGCAGGTATGGCCTCATCCCGGAGGGGCGGCAAACCATGATGTCGACATTGTGCAGCGGCGCGAATGGCACACTGCGCTGGCGCTGGATGGCACCGATTGCCCTGGCCAGCGCGGCGGTCGCGTTTGTATCGGCCAGCTCCAGCGAACCCGAGACGAGGCGCACGCCATCGCCAGCGGCCAGAATGGCTTCCATGGCCGGATTGCAGTAGACG
>CBFGTF010000214.1:0-4315 GCA_965651655.1 uncultured Devosia sp. | reverse complement strand
GTATCCCGAGGCGCGTGCGTCTCAGTAAGTTTTAGTAGATAGAGACGTCGCCGCCCTAGCCATTCGCGCGTAGCGCTTATGGCCTTCTCACCTCAAATCTCTCCGCCGGAGAGATTTGCCCTTCGGGACGGATCAAAGTACCGGTTTTTCGCACACAAGAATGCCCCCCATTGAACGCTCGTCGCAGGGGATAGCGTCTCGTGATCGCGCGTGCTGGAGCGACCCAACCGCGCCCGGCTCCCCCCGCAAAGTTCGCTGCAGTCCGTCCGCGCGGGAGTGATGAGGGGCAGTATGGGGGATGGCGGAGGGGGCGGGGATTAGCTTTGTATTGCCCTTCGATACCCCAACAAGCACGGGACGTCCTCGGACTTGATCCGAGGACCAATTGCGAAACACTCATAGGTCAGCATTTGGCACAAGTGGCCCTCGGGTCGAGCCCGAGGGCGGCGCGATGGGTGGGGCAGCTGTTTGAGCCGAATTGTTTTGCTGGATACCCCCACCCGGCCTCCCCCTGACAGGGGGAGGAGCGCAGGGGCAGAGACAAGAGTTTGATTTTGTCCTCTACATCACAGCAAACACGGACCGTCCTCGGACTTGATCCGAGGACCAACAGCGACGCACTCATGGGCCGGTGCTGCTC
This sequence comes from uncultured Devosia sp., assembly GCA_965651655.1. Classification (GTDB taxonomy): domain Bacteria; phylum Pseudomonadota; class Alphaproteobacteria; order Rhizobiales; family Devosiaceae; genus Devosia. The sequence goes on along the minus strand of CBFGTF010000214.1, from coordinate 3,675 downwards.
GCCAGTGGCCCTCGGATCAAGTCCGAGGGCGGCACAGTGGGCGTAGGGGCCTTGAGCGAACGCGCCGCCAGCGCGTGTGACCTTCCTGCATCACAGGCCGGGCCGATCACATTTCCGCCATTGGCAAGACCGAACGGTTTGGCTACAAAACGTTCGCCGCTTCATTTTCAAACCAAGGGGAGGCGTTGCATGACAGCATTTATGTACTCTCCCCCAGCGGGCAAGTGCCGACCTTAGGCCTTTGCTCCCCGTGGTCCGCCGTTTTGGCCTGACCACCTGCGGTCCTTTCCGTACCACTCGCAGTTGCGCCACCCTTCAGGCAGCTTTGCCGCCCGGCCCGCCCTGCGTCTTTCATTGTCTGTTCGATAGGAACCGGTGACCGGAGAACGGCACCGGACACACCAAATGAGTCGCAAGAAGCGCCTGTTTCCCGCCGACGCCTTCCGCAATGTGCTCGGCTTCACCTTCCGCCACTGGGCCCGCCAGCCCCTCCGCGCGACCCTGATCGCCTTCCTGGTGCTGGCCGCCACCCTGGCGGAAGCCTTCAGCCCGATCTTTGCCGGCCGGATGGTCGATGCGGTAGCGGGCGGCTCCGGACAGGACGGCGATCTCTGGATTGCCGCGGTGACGGCCTTCCTGACCATGACCGGGCTCTATGTCTCGTCGGTGATCCTGCGCCAGTTCGTGTTTTTCAACCTGATCAGCTTCACGCTCAAAATGATGAATGAGGTGATCGCCAATGCCTTCGAGCGGGTGCAGCGTTTCTCGACCGACTGGCACGCCAACAGCTTTGCCGGCTCGACAGTGCGCAAGATCACCCGTGGTTCGGGCGCCATGGACCTGCTCAACGACGTGTTGCTGATCGCGCTATTGCCCTCGCTGGTCATGCTGGTGGGCGCAACGATCATCCTGGGCGTCGCCTGGCCGGTGATGGGCTTGGTGGTGGGACTTGGTTCGCTGATCTATGTGGGGATCACGGCCTGGCTGTCGGTGAGCTTTGTGGCGCCGGCCGGGGCGCTCGCCAATACCTGGGACACCCGCATGGGTGGGGCCCTCGCCGATGCGGTCAGCTGCAATTCGGTGGTGAAGGCCTTCGGCGCCGAAACGCGCGAGGAGACCCTGCTGGACCGCGTGGTGGGCAAGTGGCGCAAGCGTACGCGCCGGGTGTGGCAGCGCGGTACGCTCAATGGCGGCGCGCAGGGCATCATGATGGCGCTGATGCAGGCGGCCATCCTGGGAACGGCCCTGTTGCTCTGGCAGCAGGGTGCGGCGAGCCCGGGCGATGTCACCTTCGTGCTCACCATGTTCTTCGTGCTGCAGGGCTATCTGCGCGATGTGGGCCAGCACATTCGCAATCTGCAGCGCTCGGTGAACGACATGGAGGAACTGGTCAATCTCTACGACCAGAAACTGGGGATCGAGGACAAGCCGGGCGCCAGGCCCATCACCATCGCAGAGGGCCGCATCCGCTTCGACAATGTCACCTTCCAGTATGGTGCGCATCCGACCCCGCTCTACAAGGACTTCTCGGTCGAGATCGAACCCGGCGAGCGGGTCGGGCTGGTGGGGCATTCGGGATCGGGCAAGACGACCTTCGTCAAGCTCATCCAGCGGCTCTATGACGTCAATGGCGGCGCCATCACCATTGACGGGCAGAACATTGCCGAGCACCAGCAGGCGTCCCTGCGCAACCAGATCGCCATCGTGCAGCAGGAGCCAATCCTGTTCCACCGGACGCTGGCCGAGAACATCGCCTATGCGCGACCGGGTGCCAGCCGCGCCGAAATCGAGCGGGCGGCAGAGCAGGCCAATGCGCATGGCTTCATCCTGTCCCTGCCCAAGGGCTATGAGACCATGGTGGGCGAGCGCGGGGTGAAACTGTCGGGTGGTGAGCGGCAGCGCGTCGCCATTGCACGGGCCTTCCTCGCCGATGCGCCGATCCTGATCCTCGATGAAGCGACATCGAGCCTGGACAGCGAGAGCGAGGTGATGATCCAGCAGGCCATGGAGCGGCTGATGCAGGGCCGCACCACGCTGGTGATCGCGCATCGCCTGTCGACCGTGCGGGCGCTCGACCGGCTGCTGGTGTTCGACAAGGGCCGGATCGTCGAGGAAGGCGATCATGCCGAGCTGATCCGGCTCAATGGCGGCATCTATCGCCGGCTGTTCGAGCGGCAGGCGCTGGAGCTGACCAAGGGATTGGTGGCGTAGGCAAAAGGGGCGCCCACAGGCGCCCCTTTTTACGACTCGTCGCGATCTTCCTTTTGGTATTCGCGCCTGGTCTCGACCTCGGTGGTGACCCGATCGGACAGGGTGCGCTGTCGATTGCGCATGATTCCATAGACGGCAGCCGCGCCCAGCGCGACGACGCCAATGGTCAGCAGGATGAGCCAGAGGGCTGGTCCGGTGGTGGCTTCCATGGAATTTCTCCTTCGTGGAAACCAACGGGGCGGATGGCGAAGGGTTGCTAGAAAACCCGGTCGCCCTTTTCCTCCATATAGGCGATTTCCTCGGGCGTACTCTTGCGGCCCAGCGCCTTGTTGCGGAAGGGGAAGCGGCCGAAGCGTGCAATGGTGTCGCGGTGGTCGACCATGAATTTGAGCGTATCGGCATTGCCGAGGGATTCGAAGAGGCGAACGCCTTCGTCCTGCACCACCAGCGACTCGGCATGCATGAAGGGCATGTAGAAGAACATGGTGCGCTCGGGGCCGACCTCCTTGTCGGCGCCCTCGAAAATGGCTTCCTGGGCCAGAACCAGCGCCATGCCGTCCTGGGCAAAGGCGCGGGGCGAGCCGCGATGGAGCTGGCGAGAAAACTGATCGAGCATGATCACCTCGGCCAGGCGGCCATTGGCGGTTTCGCGCCAATGCCAGGCTTCGCCGCGACTCACTTTCGCATGCAGGTCGCCGAAGCGCTCCGCCAGCCGCTGGTCGAATTCCGACTTGCCGCCAAACCAGTCATCCTGCCCGTGCTCGACGAACCAGAAGTTGATGACGTCGCTTGGTCCCTGCATGGCTTTCCTCCGTACCAGTCAGCGTCATTGTCGCTGGCTGCCAATTGACTGTCCAGTTCAGCTTTGGAGTTCGAGCCGAATGCGGTTGCCGAAGGGGTCGCGGGTTTCAAGATCATTGCCCACGATGTCGAGCGGGGCGCCGGCCTGTTCGAGCCTGCCCTTGAGGCCGGCAAGGCTCTCCGCATCGGGCAGGGCAATGGTGAACCAGCGCAGGCCCGCCGTGCCCGCCGGTGGCAGGGTGGCATGGGGCCCGGACCAGATATTGAAGGCCAGGGTATGGGGCATGTAGTCGAGCCCGACATCGCCCATGCCGAAGGACTGGATCAACAGGAACCCGGCAAAGCCGATCACATCGCGATAGAAGTCCATGGCCGTATGCAGGTCGTTCACATGCACATGGACATGGCCGATGCGCGTGCCCGATGGCATGCGCGCGGCAAGGACCGGATCGGTGCCCAGCTCACCCAGGAGGCCATCGAGGTCGATGGGTTCGCGGCCCGAATGCGGCTTGCCCTCGGCGGTGACGGCATAAGTCTCACCCTTGTCGGGATCGCCAAGGTTGCCGCGCCAGGGCGTCTCGAAGGTGATCTCGATGCCATTGCCATCAAGGTCCCACAGATAGATGGCCTCGGACACCAGGTGATCGGTGGGCGAGATGCGCA
>CBFGTF010000213.1:0-4391 GCA_965651655.1 uncultured Devosia sp. | reverse complement strand
GCGCTCAGGTTCGCCTTCCCCGTCGCCGGGGCAATCGCAAACATTTCCTGCGCCAAACTCACCTGGAACCGCCCTGGTCATACTATCACTTGCATATTGCCTATGCCCTGCCCCGGCTGCAACAGCACTTGACTTGAGGAAGCGACGAAAGCATCTGATCTGGCATGGAAAAAAGGCCGCACCTCGACATTCTGCTCTGCGCTCCGCGCGGATTCTGCGCTGGCGTGGACCGCGCGATCCAGATCGTGGAGCTGGCGCTCCAGAAATACGGTGCGCCGGTCTATGTCCGCCATGCCATTGTGCACAACAAGTACGTGGTGGAAGGCCTCAAAGCCAAGGGCGCCGTGTTCGTGGAGGAACTCGAGGAGATTCCAGACACCGAGGCACCCGTCGTGTTCTCCGCCCATGGCGTACCCAAGAGCGTCCCCGCCGATGCCCGGGCACGCAACATGTTCTTCCTTGATGCCACCTGCCCGCTGGTCAGCAAGGTGCATGTCGAGGCTTCGCGCCATTTCGAGGAAGGCCATGAAATCGTCCTGATCGGGCATGCCGGTCACCCCGAAGTGATCGGCACCATGGGGCAATTGCCGGCGGGCGCAGTGACGTTGATCGAGACAGTCGCCGACGCCAATGAATTCACCCCGAAGCATCCCGAGACACTGGCCTTCGTGACGCAGACGACGCTGAGCGTCGATGACACGCGCGAGATCGTGGCCGCCCTCCGCGCCCGCTTCCCGTCTATCAATGGGCCGCACAAGGAAGACATCTGCTACGCCACGACAAACAGGCAGGAATCCATCAAGGCCGTCGCGCCGCTGGTGGATGCGATGATCGTCGTCGGTTCGCCCCACTCGTCCAATTCGCAGCGGCTGGTTGAAGTGGCGCTGCGCTCGGGCTGCAAGATCGCAACGCTGGTGGATCGGGCCAGCGACATCGATTGGACGCTCTATGGCGATCTCACATCGCTCGGCGTCAGTGCCGGCGCTTCCGCGCCAGAGAGCCTGGTCGAAGAAGTGATCGATGCCTTCGCCGCGCGCTATGACGTGAAAGTCGAGACCAAGACCACCGCCGAGGAAAACATCGCCTTCAATATTCCCCGCGTGCTGCGCGACCTGGAAACGGCCTCGGGCCGATGAGTGCACTGGACCTGTTCGAGACCGAGCGCCTGGTGCTGTCGGGTTGGCGCATGGACCAGGTCGATGACCTGGTGGCGCTGCATGGCAATCCGAATGTGTCACGCTATCTGACGCCAAGCGGCGCGCCCTGGACGCGGGAACAGGCCGAAAAAGCCGTGTCCCACTGGGTCGAGCTGTTCGAAAACCATCAGTTCGGCAAGCTGCGCCTTCGTCGCAAAAGCGATGGGGTCTTCATCGGCCGGGCCGGGTTCGGGATTTATCCCCCTACTGGTGAACCTGAAATAGGCTATGCCCTGTTCGAAGACTACCATGGGGCAGGCTATGCCAAGGAAGCGGCGGCGGGGTTGCGCGACTGGTTCTTCGCCAACAACAAGGGCGATCACTTCATCGGAATGGCCGACACCCGCAACGCCCCGTCCCTTGCGATCCTCAGCAAGATCGGGATGGAAAAGACGCATGTCGCGGTCGATCACCTCGGCCTCACCTGCCAGTTCCACATCTACCGGCGGCCAGGCCATGTCTGACTCTGTCATCATCCATACAGACGGCGCCTGTTCGGGCAATCCCGGTCCCGGCGGGTGGGGCGCAATCCTGCAATTCGGCCAGCACCGCAAGGAATTGAATGGCGGCGAAGCGCTGACGACCAACAACAAGATGGAACTGACAGCGGCCATTGAGGCGCTCAATGCCCTCACCCGGCCCTGTACGGTCGAGCTCCATACCGACAGCCAATATGTCAAGAACGGCGTGCAGAGCTGGATCCACGGGTGGAAACGCAATGGCTGGCGCACCGCCGACAAGAAGCCGGTGAAGAATGTCGAGCTCTGGCAGGCGCTCGATGAGGCCACCAAGCGGCACGACATCTCATGGCACTGGGTCAAGGGCCATGCCGGGGATGAACTCAATGAACGCGCTGACGAACTGGCGCGCGAGGGCATGGCGCCGTTCAAGCAGAAGCGGACAACCGCCTTCGTGCCGCCAGTCTAGGCCCGTCTCGGCAGCATCCGCTTCGTGGCGCGCCAGACCGGGCTGATGACGTGGCTCACCACGGGGATCAACAGCGCGCCCAGCGCCAGGCCGATGACAAAATCAACCAGGGCCGTGGCGAACCACCCGGCCACGCCGGCAATGAATGGGAAAGCCGACTCGGCCCAGTGCGCGGCAGCCTCGATGACGTGCTCCGGGCCAGCCACACCGAATTCATACAGGCCATGGGCGATGATGCTGCCACCCACCCATGTCATGGCCGCGGTGCCGACCATGCTCAGCACCTGCATGAAAACCGGCATGGACACGACAATGCCCCGCCCGACCCCGCGCCCCATGCCGGTGCGGGCAGATCGGGCCAGCCATAGCCCGATGTCATCGGCCTTGAGAATGATCGCCACGGCGCCATAGACCAGGATCGTGATTCCCACGCCGGCCAGCGCGAGAATAAAGGCGCGACTCCAGAAGTCGGGCACCTCGATGGCCGAGAGGATGATGGTCATGATCTCAGCCGAGAGAATGAAGTCGGTCTTGATGGCGCCAGCCACTTTCTGTTCTTCAAGCGAGGCCGGATCGACCGCCGTGTGCTCGATTGAGGCCTCGTGCTCTTCTGCCTCGTGGGGTGCCAGCAGGTGGAACACCTTTTCGGCGCCCTCGTAGCAGAGATAGGCGCCGCCGATCATCAGCAGAGGGGTGATCAGCCAAGGCAGAAATACCGAAAGCAGCAGCGCCGCCGGCAGGAGGAAGATCAGCTTGTTCCTGATCGAGCCCAAGGCGATCCGGCCGACAATGGGCAGCTCGCGGTCGGGGGTGAAGCCGCGCACATAGCTTGGTGTCACCGCCGCATCGTCGATGACGGCACCGGCCGCCTTGGCGCTGGCCTTGGCGGCTTGTCCGGCAACGTCGTCCAGGGATGTCGCGGCGACCTTGACGAGGCTAGCGACATCATCGAGAAGCGCGAGAAGTCCGACAGCCATGGGATACCTGTGCCCGATTGGTTCAGCGAGTGGGAAACCGCCCCATAGGTATGCGGTTCCCCCGGATTTGCCTAACCAGCCACTTTTCCAAAATCGGCCACCAGGTGCATGGTGTCGCGCAGGCGCGCGAGCAGGTTGAGCCGATTGGCGCGAATGGCCGGATCCGCATCATTGACCAAAACTGCCGTGAAGAAGGCGTCGACAGGGGCACGGAGCGTCGCCAGTTCGGTCATGGCGCCCTTGTAGTCGTCCTTGCTGACATGGTTGGCGACTGCGGCATTGACGGCATCGACCGCAAAGGCCAGCGCTGTCTCCTCCGGCAGCTTGAGGGCCGATTGATCGACAGCGCCGGCATAAGCCGTGCCATCCTTCTTTTCCTCGGCAGCAAGGATATTGGCGGCGCGCTTGTAGCCGGCCAGAAGATTGGCTCCGTCGTCGGTGGCGAGCAGGGCGGACAGGGCCTCGGCGCGTTGGGTGACCTGGAGAATGTCATTGCTGTCCGCAGCGATGACGGCATCGACAAGATCGTGGCGGGCGCCTGCATCGCGCAGGGTGACCTTGAGGCGTTCATGGAAGAAGGCCAGGAGGTCCGGTTCCACAGTCAGGGGGAACCGCAGCCCGTTCTCGGAGATGATGCGAATGACCCCCAGGGCCGCACGCCGCAGGGCGAATGGATCGCGCGAGCCGGTGGGCTTTTCATCGATGGACCAGAAGCCCGAGAGCACGTTGAGCTTGTCGGCCAGCGCCACGGCGATCGAAACCGGTTCGGTGGGGACGCGGTCTGAAGGGCCGACCGGCTTGTAATGCATTTCCAGCGCATTGGCGATTTCGGCCGGTTCGCCCTGCGCCGTCGCATAGTAGCGGCCCATCAGGCCCTGCAATTCGGGAAATTCGCCGACCATGCCGGTCACCAGATCCGCCTTGGCGAGCATGGCGGCGCGGCGGGTTTTCTCCACATCGGCGCCGACCTGGGGCGCGATCTCGGCTGCCAGGTGCACCAGGCGTTCGACCATGGCGAACTGGGTGCCCAGCTTGGCGTGGAATACCATGTCTTCGAGCTTGGGCAGGCCATGCTCGAGGGGAATGGCCAGGTCGCCCTGGTAGAAGAAGGCGGCGTCGGAGAGACGGGCGCGGATAACGCGCTCGTTTCCGGCCACTACCACAGCACCGCCATCGGCCGGTATGGTATTGGAAGTAATGATGAAATTGGGCGCCAGCTTGCCGGTGGAATCGCGGAGGCAGAAGCATTTCTGGTTGGCGCGGATGGTGGCGATGATGACTTCCTCGGGCA
>CBFGTF010000212.1:0-4446 GCA_965651655.1 uncultured Devosia sp. | reverse complement strand
ATCCTGGGCACCATACTGCTCTCGGTCGTCTCCAGCTCGCTCGCCCTGCTCGACGTCTCCGTATACTGGCAGGACATCATCCGCGGCTCGATCCTGCTCAGCGCCGTGACCATTGACCACTACCTCAACAAGAGACGCGGCTAGCTCGGGACGTCCTGGGCCTGGTTGCGGGTATATTCATGACCGACAAAAAAGAAGACTACGAAGCCATCCGGCAAATCCACACCGTGCTGATGCTGCATTTCATGGATGGGCTGACCCAGCAGGCCATCGCCAGCCAGCTCAACCTGTCCACGTCCAAGGTGAACCGGCTGATCACCCAGGGACGCAAGCTGGGCATGGTGCGCATAGAAATCGAAAGCCCGTTCCAGCGGCTGGTCGACCTGGAACAGCGCCTGATGGACACGGCGCGCCTGGTCAGCGCCGTGATCACGCCGACTGTGCCGGGCAGCGCAGAATCCACCCTGCAGCAGGTGGGCCGCGCCGCAGCCAATCAATTGCTCGAAACCCTCAGGGATGGAGACGTTATCGCCATTACCGGGGGCAAGGCCGTGAGCGCGGTGGTGGACAATCTGCTGCCCGAACGTGCCTTTGACGTCACCGTGGTGCCGCTCACCGGCGGCGTACAGGGCAAATTCTATACCGACGTCAACCACCTGGCGACCCAACTGGCCGACCGGCTGGGCGGCAAGACCATGCTGGTACACGCCCCGCTTTTTGCCGAAAGCCGCGAACAGCGCGACATGCTCATGGACATGGCCTCGATCCGGGAAGTGTTCGATCTGGCGCGGCAGGCCTCGGCGGCACTGGTCGGCATCGGTTCGATCCGCACCCCCGGCTCGAGCTATTATGACCTGCACCCCATCTCCGCCGCAGATCGTGACCTCCTGTTCAGCCAGGGCGTCAGCGGCGAGATGATGGCCCATCTCATTCATGCCGATGGAAGCGTCGCCGACTTCCCGCTCAATTCACGGCTGGTGGCACTCGATCCGGCAGAGCTGATGCGCTGCCCGCGCGTCATCGGCGTCGCCGCCGGTACCGAAAAAGTACTGCCCATCCAGGCGGCCCTCAATGGCCGCTTCCTCAAGTCCCTCGTCGCCGACGAAGTGACCGCCGCAGCGGTGCTCAGTGCCATGGAAAGCAAGCAGAATGTCGCCTGATGTTCTGACGCGCGAAATCGGCCAGTCCGGCATCAGGGCGTCAGCGGTCGGGCTGGGCACCTGGGCCATCGGCGGATGGATGTGGGGCGGCACCGATGAGGCGGCCTCCATCCGCGCCATAGAAGCCTCGATCGATGCCGGCATCTCCCTCATCGACACCGCGCCGGCCTATGGCCTGGGGCGGAGCGAGGAACTGGTGGGCCGGGCCATCGCCGGCAAGCGTGAAAAGGTGGTCATCGCCACAAAGTGCGGCCTCAACTGGCATAGCGGCAAGGGCAACCATTTCTTCGAGGAAGCTGGCACGCCGGTTCACCGCTATCTCGGGGCCGATGGCATCGCCCATGAGGTCGAGCAGAGCCTCAGGCGCCTCGGCACCGATCATATCGACCTTTACATCACCCATTGGCAGGACCCGACCACGCCCATTGCCGAGACCATGGAAGCCCTGCTGCGCCTCAAGGAGCAGGGCAAGATCCGCGCCATCGGCGCCAGCAATGTGTCGCCGGATGACCTGACTGCATATCTCGCCACCGGGCAGCTTGATGCCATCCAGGAGCGCTATTCCATGCTCGACCTGGGCCTGGCCGAAACACTCCTGCCCATGACCCAACCGGCGGGCGTTTCCACCCTGAGCTATTCCTCGCTCGCGCTGGGCCTGCTCACTGGCAAGGTCTCGGCCACGCGCACCTTCGGGGGCGACGACCAGCGCGCGGCTGACCCTCGCTTCTCACCCGAAAACCGGCAACACGCCGCCGACTTCGCCGCTGCGATTGCGCCACTTGCCGACCAGCATGGCGCCAGCGTCGCCCAATTGGTCATCGCCTGGACGCTGCACCAGCCCGGTATCACCTTTGCGCTCTGCGGCGCGCGCGACCCCGCCCAGGCCGAGGACAATGCCAGGGCCGCCCGCCTCCACCTCGACGGGGCCGACCTCGCCCTGGTTGATGCGGCCCGCGCCACTCACCTCACCGCCATACGATGATCCGCCAGACCATCATAGATCAGCTCAGGGCGCGGCAAGACCCGGCCGTGCTCGTCATCGGCGGCGGCATCAACGGCATATCAGTGTTCCGCGAGCTGGCGCTCAATGGCGTCGACGTGGTCCTGGCCGAAAAGGCCGACTACTGCTCGGGCGCCAGTAGTGCGCTCTCGCGCATGGTCCATGGCGGACTGCGTTACCTCGAAAACGGCGAGTTCAAGCTGGTCCGGGAGAGCCTTTATGAACGCGATTTGCTGCTGGCCAATGCGCCCCACTATGTGCGCCCCCTGCCCACCACGGTGCCGATCTTCGGGGTGTTTTCTGGCCTCACCAGCGGCGCCCTGCGCTTCCTGCGCCTGAGCCGCCGGCAGGGGCGGCGCGGCGCCGTTCTGATCAAGCTGGGCCTCTCGCTCTACGACCTGTTCACGTCCGGGCGCCGGGCTTTGCCCACCCATGCCTTCCATGGCCGCTCGCGTACGCACAGACTGTTCCCCGCCCTCAATCCGGGCGCCCGCGCCTCGGCCACCTATTACGACGCCTGGGTGAGCCGGCCGGAACGTCTGGCACTGGAGCTTCTGGCCGAAGGCATTGCAGCAGGTGGACTGGCGCTCAATCATGCTGCCGTGGGTGCCGGTGAAAAAGGCCTGGAACTCCGCGACGCCATCGGAGGAGCCATTATCCCGATCCGTCCACGTCTTGTCATCAATGCCACCGGTGGCTGGATCGACCTCACCAATGCCGCCATTGCTGCGAGGGCCCCACGCCTGATCGGCGGGACCATGGGCTCGCACCTGATCGTCGACAATCCGGCGCTCTATGCGGCGCTGGACGGGCAGATGATCTATTACGAGAACGAAGACGGCCGCATCTGCATCGCCTTCCCCTATCTGGGCAAGGTCTTGGTCGGCTCGACCGATGTGCGCATCGACGATCCAGATGCCGCAATCGCCAGCGCCGCCGAGCAGGACTATATCCTGGCCTCACTCTCGGTGATCTTCCCCAGCATCGTCATTGCGCCCGAAGAGATTGTCTTCCGCTTTGCCGGGGTGCGGCCCCTGCCCGCCAGCGCCGCCGCCGTCACCGGACGCATTCCGCGCGATCATTTCTGCGAGATGATCGAAGGCGATCCGCCGGTATTGTGCATGATCGGCGGCAAGTGGACCACGTTCAGGTCCTTCGGGGCGCTGGCCGCCGACACCGCAATGGCGCGACTGGGCGTGCCGCGCACACGCGATACCGCAAGCCTGCCCATTGGCGGTGGTCGCAACTATCCCCAGGACCCTGCGCGCTGGATCGCCGATCTTGCCGCCCGCACCGGGCTGCCGGACGCCCGCATTGCCACCCTGCTCGAGCGTTATGGCACCAGCGCCAGCGACCTTGCACAGGACTTCGGCGCCGACGCGAGCATCGCAGGCCACTCGGAGGCCGAATTGAACCACCTGATCGCCTATGAACAGGTGGAGACACTGGCTGACCTGCTGCTTCGCCGCACCACCATCGCCATTACGGGCGACCTGTCGCAGTCCGTTATCGCGCGGTGCCTCGACCTGCTGGCCGCTGCGCGAGGCTGGACGCGCGAGCGTGCGGTTACCGAGCAGCAGAATTTTCTCGACCTGCTGGCCACCCGCCACGGCCTGAGCATCGACACCCTATCCCGCCGTGACCAAAGGACTCCCGCATGAGCCAGAAATTCCGCTTCAACCGCCTGTTCGGCCAGGGCAAGTGCCTCGACGTCGCCATTGATCACGGCGTGTGCAACGAGCCGAGCTTTCTTGATGGCCTCGAAGACATGCCCGCAGTCGTGGAGGCACTGGTCAAGGCCCGCCCCGACGCCATCCAGATGAACTACGGCCAGGCCGACCTCCTGCAGGGCGTGCCCGGCAAGGACAAGCCAGCGCTGGTCATGCGCATCGACATGGGCAATCCCTATAACAGGCAGCGCCATCGCGCCATGTGGGCGGTGCTGCAGAACGAGGCCGAGCCGCTGATCGGGGCGCTGCAGATGGACGCCGCCTGCGTGGTGGTGAACCTCTTCATGCTGCCCGACGAGCCGGACCTGTTCCGCCAATGCGTCAGCAATATTGCCCGCGTCCGTGCCGATTGCGACCGCTATGGCATGCCGCTGATGATCGAACCGCTGGTCATGCTGCCCAATTCCGACCGTGGCGGCTACATGGTCGATGGCGACGCCGAAAAGATCGTCACCCTGACCCGGCTGGCCCGCGAAATGGGCGCCGACATCGTCAAGGCTGACCCCACCACCAATCCCGAGGACTTTCACCGCGTCGTCGAGGCCGCCCGCTGCCC
>CBFGTF010000211.1:0-4465 GCA_965651655.1 uncultured Devosia sp. | reverse complement strand
CATAGTTAGCACTTCTTAAACCGTTCGCGCCGAATATGCCTCTTGGAGTAGACTCCGGGGGCACCCTTACGAACATGGCCAAGCAAACCAAGAAGACGGTCGCCTTGCCTGAGGTTATCGATCTGGATGCGATCGATGGCATTCGCGACGTGTTGATCGATGCGCTGGAGGAGGGGCCGGTGACGGTTCAGGCCGGCGCGGTCGAACGGGTTTCCACCAATGCTCTCCTGCTGCTGGTGAGCGCGGCCGAAACAGCCCGGAGGCACCATTTTGATTTTACGATTGAAGCGCCGAGCGCGGCCATGAGCGCCGCAATCGAGCGACTGGGTCTTGATGCCCAGTTTTCGGGGATGATGAAACTATGACGCTGCGCGTACTCACCGTCGACGATTCGCGGACCATATTGGCCATGCTGCACCACACGCTGAGCAATGCCGGCTTCGAAGTGCTGCAGGCCGAGGACGGCAAGCAGGGCCTGGACGTGCTCAAGGACCAGGTGGTCGACGTGGTCATCACCGACATCAACATGCCGGTGATGGATGGCATCGAATTCATCAAGAATGTGCGGGCCACCGGACAGCACAATTCCCTCCCCATCCTCATCCTCACCACCGAAACCAGCCAGGACAAGCGCGACCAGGGCAAGGCCGCGGGCGGCACCGGCTGGATCGTCAAGCCCTTCGACCCCGAAAAGCTGATTTCGGTCATCCACCGCGTCGTGCACTAAACCCAAATAAGCAGACCCAGAAGGGTTGGAAGCCTAAGAATGAGTGATCTCGACGACTTCAAGGCCACCTATTTCGACGAATGTTCCGAGCTTCTGACCGAGCTTGAGGAACAGTTCGCTGTCATCGAACAGGGCGAGCGCGGCGCTGATCGCCTCAATGCGGTGTTCCGGGCCATTCACTCGATCAAGGGCGGCGCGGGGGCCTTCGGCTTCTCGGCCCTGGTGGGCTTTGCCCATGCCTATGAAACGCTGCTCGACTATGTGCGCGACGGCCGGGTCGAATTGACCGACGATGTGGTGATCCTGTGCATCAAGGCCAATGACATCGTCGCCGATCACGTCAATGCCGCCCAGTCGGGCGAGGCGCTGCCGGCCGATTACGGCGCCGAGGAAAAGGCCCGCTTTGACGCCCTGGCGCGCGGCGAGACCGCCTCGGAAGAGGATGATGAAAGCGGGGAGATGGTCGAGGAATTCGACATCGACTTCACCCCCGTCATGGTCAATATCGGCGGGGGGATGCCGGCCGGGGAAGCGCCGGTGGAAGACGTGTTCGACAGCGCTCCCATGGCGGTGGCCGAGGGGCAGTGGGAAATTCGCTTCACCCCGCACCGGGCGCTTTATGCGCGGGCCAATGACCCGCTGCTGCTGTTCCGCGAACTGGCGGCGCTGGGCAATATGAGCGTCCGCGCCATTCTGGGCGATGTGCCGCCTCTCTCCGATTTCGAGCCCTTTGCGGTCTATTGCGCCTGGGAGATCACCCTGGTGTCGCCGGGGCTGACCGAGGCCGCGATCCGCGAGGTCTTCGAGTTCGTGGACGGCGATTGCGATATCGTCATCGCACAGGCCGGCATCGTGCCCAGCTTTGCCGATATGGGCTTTGATATTCCCGAGACGGACAATGCCATTGCTGCGCCGGCTGAGACCGAGGGCGGTGAGCCGGACCTGTCGAGCCTTCTGGCCCTGACCGAAGAGGAAGTGGCCGCACCGGCCGAGGCAATTGTGCCGCCCGCCGCCTTCGCGCCCGAACCCGAACCCGAGCCGGTCGGCGCACAGGACAGTTTCGAGGAAGCCCCGGCCCTCAGCTTTGCCGATCTGGCTGCAGAGATTGCGCCGCCCCCGCCACCGGCCCCCAAGGTCGAAGCGGCCCCGGTGGCCAAGGCGTTGCCGAGCGGCGGCAATGGCGAGAGCGAGGAAGGCGGCGGCCGTTCAGTCGGCGTGCAGTCGATCCGCGTCGATCTCGACAAGGTGGACCGCGTCGTCAACATGGTGGGCGAACTGGTCATTACCCAGTCCATGTTGACCCAGCAGATGGATGAGACGCTGCGCGCCCGCTATACCGAACTGGTGCGCGGCCTTGAAGTGCTGGCGCAGACCACCCGCGGATTGCAGGATTCGGTGATGGCCATCCGCGCCCAGCCGGTCAAATCCGTGTTCTCCCGCATGCCGCGCCTGACGCGCGAACTGGCGACCAAGACGGGCAAGAAGATCAAGCTCGAGACCATTGGCGAGAACACCGAAATCGACAAGACGGTGATCGAACAGCTTTCCGATCCCCTGACCCACATGATCCGCAACTCGGCCGATCATGGCATCGAGACACCGGATAAGCGCCTGGCCGCCGGCAAGCCCGATACCGGCACGATCCGGCTTTCGGCCGAGCAGGCTGGCGGCAATATCCTGATCATCGTCGAGGATGACGGCGCCGGCATCAATCGCGAGCGGGTGCTGAAACTGGCCCGTGACAAGGGCATCGTTGCCCCCGACATCACCCCGACCGACGAGCAGATCGACCAGCTGATCTTTGCCCCGGGCTTTTCCACCGCCGAGGCGATCAGCGACATTTCCGGGCGCGGCGTCGGCATGGACGTGGTGCTCTCCAATATCAAGAAGATCGGCGGCTCGGTGCATGTCCGTAGCTGGACCGGCAAGGGCACGCGCATGACGCTGCGCCTGCCGCTGACCCTGGCGGTGCTCGATGTCATGCTGGTCAAGGTCGGGGACAGCCCCTATGTGGTGCCGCTCTCCTCGATCGTTGAAACCATGCAGTGCTCGCGCGCCAGTTTCGAGCGCGTCCCCTCCGGCGGAAGGGTGCTGCAGGTGCGCGGCGAATATGTGCAGGTGATCGATCTGGGCCAGCGCTTTGGCCTTGCCACCGAGGTGGCGCAGTCCGAGCAATTCGTGGTGCTGTGCGAGACCGAGGGCAACCAGAAGGTGGCGCTGGTGGTGGACGACATCATCGGCCAGCAGCAGGTGGTCATCAAGAGCCTCGAGGAAAACTTCGAGCGCGTCGACGGCATTGCCGGCGGCACGATCCTGGGCGACGGCAATGTCGCGCTGATCGTGGATGTCCAGGGCCTGCGCACCACCCATCTGCACCAGAACGCTGCGTAGCAATTCGCGTTTTGCCGTTAAGAGATTGGCGTCGATTGACGCAGTATACTCAAGCAAAGGCGCCCAGGACGGGCGGGATGAAAAGGCGAGAAAGATGGAAGCGCTGAGCCTTCGCGACGACATGAGCGACAAGTCGGCCATTGCCGGCCAGAACACATTGCAGCTGATTGCCTTCTCGATCGGCGAACAGACCTATGGCGTGGAAATCACCACGGTGCGCGAGATCCGGGCCTGGAATGGCGCGACCCCGCTGCCCAATACGCGCGAATTCGTGCGCGGCGTGATCAATCTGCGCGGCACCATCGTGCCGATCTTCGACCTGCGCGCCCGCTTCGGCGACGGCCAGACCTCGCCCACCAAGAACCATGTCGTGGTGGTGATGAGCGTCGGCGACAAATGGGTCGGCATCCTGGTTGACGCGGTCTCGGATATTCTCACGGTCAATCGCGACGACATCCACAATGTGCCCGAGGGCAATTCCATCGATACCGAACTCCTCAACGGCATCGTCACCCATGAAAGCCGCATGGTCGGCCTGATCGACCTGCATTCGGTGGTGACCGGCGCCAAGATGGACGGCTAGGCCGTTCAATTCGGATGTGAGTTCAAGGGGCGCCGCGAGGCGCCCTTTTTGTATTTTTGGTCGGCAATGGGGTGGGTTGCAGACAGTCCGCTCACAAGCGAGACTGGCCGGAAGCAGACATGGTGTGGCTGTCCGAAGTGCATCGCCCTGTTCGACTTGAACAACAAGGCGGCTCACTATGATTTCGCGCTCAACGACAAGGAACCTCCATGACGGCGCCACTCTATGTTATCACTGGTGCTATGGCAGCTGGTAAATCTACCATCGCCAAAGCCCTGGTTCAGCGTTTCGACAAATCCGCACATGTTGGCGGCGACGCATTCCTCCGCATGATCGTCAGGGGTGGAGCGGTGATGGGTCCGGTGCTCAGCAGTGATGCAGCCGAGCAGCTCCACCTTCGACAGGATATCGCCATGGATGCGGTCCGGCGGTTCGTAGGCGCCGGATTTACCACCGTGTATCAAGACATACTGATCGGTGCTGACTTCATCCGCATTACGCGAGCATTGGCAGATCTCAACCCGCGCATCGTCGTGCTCAACCCAAACGTGGAAACGCTCGCGCGCCGTGACGCCGAGCGGCACAAAACAGGATATGGCGAGCACTTTCCGCCACATATTCTTGCTGAGGCACTGCAGGCTGATACGCCCCGCGAGGGGCTCTGGCTGGATACTTCAGCCATGGGTGTAGACGCCGTGGTGGAGCAGATAGTTCAGTCGTGGTGACACAAAGCAGCCTGGTCCACTTAGTCCACCTGGGGGTGG
>CBFGTF010000210.1:0-4494 GCA_965651655.1 uncultured Devosia sp. | reverse complement strand
CCTCTGCCTTCGGAGGGCAGCGCTCTATCCAGCTGAGCTACGGGTGCAGGCCGGAATCGGGATAATTGCCCGAAGGAACGGAGCGCAAACTAGTCGATGGGCCACAAATGCGCAACCGCCCAAATGCGGGATGACGCGCGTCGACCGAAGAGGTTCGGTTGCGGGACGAACCGGGCCGCTTGACCATTTAGGTCAACCGTCCTAATCATGCCGCTACCTCACCAGATGGACGCCTTGCCATGCGCGGACCGGAAACCCGAACGGAAATCATCGCAGCGGCGGACCGGCTGTTCTATCAGCGGGGGTTCGAGCCCACCTCGTTTGCCGACATTGCCGGGGCGTTGCAGATTGCCCGGGGCAATTTCTATTATCATTTCAAGAGCAAGGACGAGATCCTTGGCGCCGTGATCGCCCGGCGGGTGGAGAACACATCGGCACTGCTGGACCATTGGGCAGAGCAATTCCCACACCCCCGCGCGCGTCTTTCTGCCTTTGTCGGCATTCTCCAGGCCAATGGCGGCAGCATCATGAACTATGGCTGCCCCGTGGGCTCGCTGGCGACAGAGCTGGCCAAGTTGATGCATGCGGCGCGGGGGGAAGCCGTGGGGCTTTTCGACCTGTTCCGTGACTGGCTGGCCGAACAGTTCGGGGCGCTGGGCCGGCGCGATGATGCCCAGGCGCTGGCCCTGCACCTGCTGATGCGCAGCCAGGGCGTGGCGGTGCTCTATACCGCCTATCGCGACCCGAATTGGGTGGCGCGGGAAATGGCGGCGATGGAGGCCTGGATCGATGCGGCCATCGGCCAATCGACTGCTGCCACAGACTGACAGGAGAGAGCACAGATGTTCATCGCGTTGCTGAAGCCTTCGGCGCAAATGGCGCGGGCCGGAGAGTTTCTTGCCGGGCACAAGGCCTGGCTGGAACAGGGGCTGGCCGACGGTGTCTTCCTGCTCTGGGGCAGCCTCAAGCCCGATGGCGGCGGCGCGATCCTGGTGCATGGGACAGATCGCTCCGGGCTGGAGCGGCTGCTGGCGGCGGATCCCTTTGTCAGGGCCGGGGTGGTGACGCCCGAAATCGTCGAGATCGCCCCGGCCCATGCCGAGGCCCGGCTGGCGTTCCTTCTGGGATAGGCCAATGGAGAGATATGGATGAGCCTTTATCAAGGAGCGGACGGATTGCCGCGCTGTCGCTGGTGCGGTGGGGCGCCCGAATTCGTGCCCTATCACGACCACGAATGGGGCTTCCCGGTCAGCGATGACACAAGGCTGTTTGAGAAGCTGAGCCTTGAGGCCTTCCAGTCGGGGCTGAGCTGGCGGACGATCCTGAACAAGCGCGAGGCCTTTCGCGCCGGCTTTGCCGGCTTCGACATCGACCGTGTCGCCGCCTTCGACGAAGGCGACGTGGAGCGCCTCCTGGCCGATGCCGGCATCGTGCGCCACCGCGGCAAGATCGAAGCCGTCATCAACAATGCCGCCCGCGCCCGCGAACTGATCGCCGAGGCCGGTTCCATTGCCGCCTTTGTGTGGCGCTACGAGGCAAAGAGCCCCGCCCCGCCGCAGAGCCGGAGCACCAGCCCCGAATCCGAAGCGCTGTCCAAGGCGCTCAAGAAGCGTGGCTGGCGCTTTGTGGGGCCGACCACAGTCTTTGCCTTCATGCAGGCCATGGGGCTGATCAATGACCATGCCGAAGGCTGCGTGAGCCGCGAAAGGGCAGCGCAACTGCGGGCCGGGTTCGTGGTGCCAGGCCGCTAGGCAGTGGCGCCCGCGCCCGGCTTGGGGGCCATAAATTCATGCCCTGAAATAAAGGCTTTCCTTCCCGCAGTGCTGCGCCTAGACTGGTCAGGCCACTTGACCATGGTGCTCCCTAAAATAATAATATTGTACTATTTAATGGGACGCGCTATAGATTGGCGACGGTCGCTTTTGGGAGGATGCGAGCGCTAGCCAGGATTGCCAGCTGGATGGAGCCCTGCGGGAAAAACCCGTTGCGGCGCGCCAGGACGCAGACCGATTGCGCGTTGCCGCATCTCCCCACAAGGTACGTACCTCTAAAAGAACCGCCAACAAGGGAGGACGTGTTGGCTCTTCTGGAACTAAACGGCGTGACCAAGGAATTCGGGGCCATCCGAGCCCTGTCCGATGTCAGCTTCTCCATTCAGCCCGGCGAAGTCGTGGGGCTGATGGGGGATAATGGGGCGGGCAAGTCGACGCTGGTCAAGATCATCTCGGGCATTTACCAGCCCACGGCAGGCGAGCTGCATTTTGACGGCGCCCATGCCCAAATCCACAGCCCGGGCGAGGCCCGCAAGCTTGGTATCGAGACCGTCTATCAGGACCTGGCGCTGGCCGATAATCTCACCGCGGCCGAAAACATCTTTCTGGGGCGCGAACTCAAGCGCCAGGTCGGGCCTTTCCGTTTCCTGCGCCATGCCGATATGCGGGCCCGGGCCGAGGAATTGTTCGACGAGCTCAAGTCCGAGACCCGCGCGGGCGATTATGTGCGGCAGATGTCGGGCGGGCAGCGCCAGGCCGTGGCCATTGCCCGGACGCGCCTTTCGGACGCCAAGCTGATCCTGATGGATGAGCCGACGGCCGCCATCTCGGTGCGGCAGGTGGCCGAGGTGCTCAACCTCATCCATCGTCTCAAGGATGCCGGCATCGCCGTGATCCTGATTTCCCACCGCATGCCCGACGTCTTCGCCGTATGCGAGCGCGTCATCGTCATGCGGCGCGGCACCAAGGTGGCCGACAAGCCCATCGCCGCATCCTCGCCCGAAGAAGTGACCGCACTGATTACCGGCGCCAAGGAGGCCGCGTGATGTCCCAGGCCCATGCATCGAGTTTTACCAATGTGGGTCGTACCCGTTTCTGGCAGCGGGGCTTCCTCAACAGCCAATCGGCCTATGTGCTGGCGGCGCTGGTGGTGCTGGTGGTGGTGATGAGTGTGCTCTCGCCCAATTTCATGACCGGCGGCAATATCTCCAACATCACCCGCAATTTCTCCTTCATCGCCATTGCCACGCTGGGCATGACGCTGGTGATCATCACCGGGGGCATTGACCTGTCGGTCGGGTCGACCATTGCCTTTTCGGCCACCATCACCTCGCTGACCATGAACGGGCTGGCCGCGGCCGAGTTCTACCCCTTTGCCGGCAGCGCCCTGATCATTGCGGTCGGGGCGGGGCTGCTCGCCGCCGGCGCCGTGGGGCTCTTCAATGGCCTGGCCATCGCCAAGCTCAAGCTCAGTCCCTTCGTCACCACGCTGGGCACGCTCTCCATGGTACGGGGCCTGGTCTATGTGACCACCCAGGGACGCGGGACCTTTCCGGCCGGGCCGGACAAGGAACTGTTCCTGACCGTGACGGCGGGCAAGCTGTTCGACGTGGTGCCGGTGTCCTTCCTTTACCTGGTCATCTGCGCGGTGGTCATGTGGATGGCCCTCAACCATACCGCCTGGGGCAAGCATGTGTTTGCCATTGGCAGCAATGAGAATGCGGGGCGGCTGACCGGCGTCAATGTCGACCGGGTCAAGATCCAGGTCTATGTGCTGTGCTCCCTGGCGGCCGGCATCAACGGCATCATCATATCGGGCTGGCTCGGCTCGGCCCCGGCCAATCTGGCCACGGCCTATGAACTCACCATCATCGCCGCAGCGGTGATCGGGGGCGCTAATCTTGCGGGCGGGGTCGGCGGCGCCGCCGGCGCCATCATCGGCTGCATACTGATCGAGGTGATCCGCAACGGGCTGGTTCTGGCCCGGGTGGACCCTTACTGGCAACAGACCCTCGTGGGCGCGATCATCGTCGCGGCCGTGCTGGTGGACCGGCTGCGCTCGTCGCGCAACGGCTGAATACACAGCGGAATCGCCGCGTTCGACCGAGGGGACGAACGCGGTGTCGGGAGGCCGGCGAACCCCTTCGCCGGCGACAGGAGCGGCTTGCCCCGAGGCAGGCCAAAACGGAGGAGACTACCATGACCAAGACCGCCATCGTGCTCGGCACGATTGCCACGATGTTCCTGGGCGGCACTGCCATTGCCCAAGACAGCTACACCTTTGCCGTCGTTCCCAAGGCGATGAACAACCCGTTCTTCGATCTGACCCGCGACGGCTGCGAGGCGCGCGCCGCCGAGCTGGGCAATGTCACCTGTCTTTATATCGGCCCGGTGGAACATGAAGCCACCACCCAGGCCCAGATCATCGAAGATCTGATCACCCAGGGCGTGGATGGCCTGGCCATTTCGGTGTCCGACATTGCCGCCGCCACCACCGTCATCGACCGCGCCACGGAAGCGGGCATCGCCGTCATCACCTTTGACTCCGACGCTCCCGACAGCACCCGCACGGCCTATGTCGGCACCGACAACAAGCTGTTCGGCGTTGACCTGGGCAAGCTGCTGCTCGAAGTGGCGCCCAATGGCGGCACCTATGGCATGATCTCGGGCGGCGCCGCCGCTCCGAACCTGGCACTGCGCGTCGATGGCGTGCGTGAAGCCC
>CBFGTF010000209.1:0-4541 GCA_965651655.1 uncultured Devosia sp. | reverse complement strand
TGCTCATGACCGAGGAACGAACCTTTACGCTCGCTCTGACGGGCGATGCAGGAATCAAGGCCGCACAGGATGTTGCGACCAGCCTGCGGGAAGCCATCGAAAACAATTCCAGCATTGCGGTTGATACCCAGACCCTGTCTGCGGCCGACATCACCACCGCACAGACCCTGCTTGCCGCTCGCGCCTCGGCCCTGGCCCTGGGCAAGCAACTGCGCCTGCTCGCACCCTTGGGATCACCCTTGCAGGCACTGCTGGGTCAGGCCGGACTTCTTTCACCCGGACAGGAGCACTTGGCTTTCTGGTCCGCCGCCTCCGACCAGCCAGCAGGACACTGAGCTCATGACCAAGACCATTCTGACGATCGACGATTCCGCATCCATCCGCCAGATGGTGGCCATGACGCTGACCTCGGCCGGGCTCGACGTGATCGAGGCCGGCAATGGTGCGGAAGGCTATGACAAGGCCACGACCAACACGGTCCATGCCGTTCTCACCGATCTCAACATGCCGGTGCTCAACGGCATCGAATTTATTCGCAAGTACCGCCAGCATCCGTCCTCCAAGGGCATTCCGATCATCCTGCTGACGACCGAGTCCGATGAGGAGCTCAAGCGCCAGGCCAAGGAGGCCGGGGCCACCGGCTGGATCGTCAAACCCTTCAAGCAGGACCAGCTGCTGGCCATCATCAAGAAGGTCACCGGCGCATGAACATCTCCGATCCGACCGAAACCTTCCGCCAGGAAGCGCGCGAGCTGCTCGAACAGCTTGAGGCCGGCCTGCTCGATCTCGAGCAGGACCCCTCCAATGCCGACCTGATCAACTCCACCTTCCGCGCCCTGCATACCATCAAGGGTTCGGGGGCCATGTTCGGCTTCACTGCCGTGGCCGAGTTCGTGCACGAGTTCGAGACCGCTTTCGACCAGGTGCGCAAGGGGCAGACCGCCGCTAATGCCGCGCTGATCGAAGTCGCCCTCGACGCCAAGGATCATATCCACCTTCTGATCGAGACCCCCGAGGCCGAAGTCAGCGGCGGCGATGAAATCCTGGCGCATCTGCGCAGCATCATTTCCGGTGACGCACCTGCCGACAGCGCACCGACCACGGAGAAATCAAAGCCGGCCACCGCCAGCGCACCGGCGCCGAAGACTGAGGCCAAATCCATTTGGCGGCTGGAGTTTTACTTGCCGTCGGACGCATTGATCTATGGCACAAATCCGCTTCTTCTGCTTGAGGAACTGGCTGAGATCGGCCCGACAACGGTTACGGCCCTCACCGGCCGCATTCCCGAACTTGCCGTGCTTGATCCCGAGACTCCCCATATCGGCTGGCGCGTCGATATCGAGGCGGACGATCCCACGTCCGCCATCGACGATGTCTTCCTGTTCCTGCGCGACAACATGGAACTGACGCTGACGCGGCTGGATGAAGTCCCGACCGAAACGGCTAGCCCTGACACCGCGCCCTCCGCCCCGGTGCCGACTCCAGAACAGCCGGTTGCCGAGCCGCTCCCCACGGCGGCCATTCTGGCGGCACAGTCACCGACTCCCAAGCCCAAAGCCGGCGCCGGAGCCGACACCGCCGACCGGGCCGCAGCCTCCTCCCTGCGTGTCCCGGCCGAGCGGCTGGACGAACTGATGGATCGGGTTGGCGAACTGGTGATTGCCCAGGCGCGCCTCAGCCAGATTGCCGGGCTGAGTTCCGACACGGCCCTCAAGACCATCGCCGAGGAACTCGAACGCCTCTCATCGGGGCTGCGAGACACCACTATGGGTATCCGCATGGTGCCCATTGGCAGCCTCTTCGGCCGCTTCCGGCGACTGATCCATGACCTGTCGGGTGAATTGGGCAAGCCCATCGAATTCATCACCGCCGGTGAAGATACCGAGCTGGACAAGACCATGATCGAGCGCCTGGCGGACCCACTGGTGCACCTGATCCGCAATTCGGTCGACCATGGCCTCGAAAACGCCGACAAGCGCGTCGCCGCCGGCAAGCCTCCCAAGGGCGTGGTGCGTCTGTCGGCCGTCTATTCGGGTGCCGAGGTCGCCATCTCGGTTACCGATGACGGCGCCGGCCTCGATACCGCCCGGATCCGCGCCAAGGCGGAGGAAAACGGCCTTATCACGCCGGACACCAAGCTCACGGAGCAGGAACTCCACCACCTGATCTTTGCGCCGGGCTTCTCGACCGCCAAGGAAGTGACCTCGCTCTCCGGTCGCGGCGTAGGCATGGATGTGGTCAAGCGCACGATTGACGGCCTGCGCGGCACTATCGATGTGGTCAGCAAGCCCGGCCAGGGCTCGACCATGACCCTGAGGCTGCCGCTGACCCTGGCCATCATCGATGGCATGCTCGTGCGGGTCGGCAATGGCCGCTACACCATTCCACTGGCTGCCGTTGAAGAATGCGTCGAAATCCCCGAGGGCATCGAGGCACATGCCAAGGGCCGCAATTTCCTCGATATCCGTGGCGCCCTGGTGCCCTATCTGCGGCTGCGCGAAGTCTTCGGCACCACCGCCGAACCCGAACCGCACCAGAAAGTGGTCATAGTTTCCTCCGGCGAAGGCCGGGTGGGCCTGGTGGTCGATCAGATCATCGGCAACAACCAGACCGTCATCAAGCAGCTCTCCAAGCTCCACTCCGGCATCAAGTCCTTCTCGGGCGCCACCATTCTGGGTGATGGCACGGTGGCGCTGATCCTGGACACCGCCCATCTGGTGGCATCCGGCCAGGCCTATGTCGATCGCAACATTACCGGGAGGGCAGCATGAGCGAACCCCAGGATCAGGTGACCACCTCCATGACGGCGCTCACCATTCGCCTCGATGACGAGCTCTTCGCGGTCGAAGCGGGTCGGGTGCGCGAGATTCTCGACCTAGTCCCGATCACCGAGGTACCCAACGCCCCCGACTTTGTGGGCGGGCTCATCAATGTGCGCGGACGTGTTGTGCCGCTCGCCGATCTCCGCGTCATGTTCGGCATGAAGCGGCCCGAGCCGGACCAGGACACCCGCATCGTGGTGATGGAGGTGGACATGGACGGCGAACCCACCATCGCCGGCATTCTTGCCGACAAGGTCCATGACGTCACCGACATCGAGGCCGCCTCCATCGAGGAAGCTCCCAAGGTCGGCATGCGCTGGCGCCCCGAATTCATCAAGGGCATCGGCAAGCGCAATGGCGGCTTCATCATCATCCCGAACATGGAACGCATTTTCGAAACACCGGGCGCAAGAAACGCACCCGTCGCAGCTTCAGAAGAAAGGTCTGCATCGTGAGACTGACAATCAAGACAAAACTGGCGGCCGTCTTCGGCGTTGTCGTCGCGCTTTCGGGGGCAAGCATGTTCCTGGCCCTCCAGAATCTGGGATACCTCAACGAGACCCTGGAGAACATCGTCAACGGACCGGCCGCTCGTTCGCTCCAGCTCAAGGAAATGCAGGAGGACCTGACCGGTCTCAGCAACGATCTGCGGGCCATGATCCTGAGCTCCAGTGCGGAAGAGCTTGCCTCCTCGCGCGAGCACCTTGGCGAGCTTTACGCCGAACTTCGGGGCGACGCTGAAGGCCTGGTTGGCAAGTTCTCGGTCGAACAGACCAATATCGACATGCAGACCTTCATGAATGCGCTCGACCAGTATTGGACCGTGTCGCTGCAGGTGCAGGACTTCGCACAGCAGAATTCCGACGTGGCGGCCTTTGCGATCACCACTTCTGAAGGCAGCGCGGCCATTACCGCCCTTGAAGAGACCATGGGCACGCTCATCGCCAATCTGGGCCGTCGCCTTGCATCTGGCGACACCAGTGTGGTGCCGGCCTATGAAACGGCCAATGCCATGTTCCTCAAGGCCAGCGACGCCTTCCGCCAACAGCGCAACATTCTGCTTGCCGATGGGGATCCGGCCAAGCAGGAAGAATGGCTCAATGACTATCGCGGCGCCCTGGCCGATCTGGCACCGGGCTTTGCCCAGTTGACCCGCATTGCCGGCCCCCTTGAGCCCGCCCTGGTGGCACAGGCACAGACCGACCATGACAATATGGTGGTCGCCATGGATAAGGCCGTTGCGGTATCTACCCAGCGCTCGCAATACAATGCCAGCCAGCTGGCCGATAGCGAGGGCACGACTTTGCGCGATGCCGCTGTCGACCTGCTCGAAGGCATGGTTGAGCGTAACGACGCTCTGCTGCAGCAGGCCACGATTGACGCCAATGGCGTCTATGAATCCAGCCGCATGCTGCTCATCGGCATTCTGGTTGGTTCGGCCCTGATCGCTCTGGTCGCTGCCACCTGGATCGTCATGACCATCTCCCGCGCCCTCAGCAGCGCCGTGCGTCTCGCCGACGAAGTGGCTGGCGGTAATCTCTCCGCTACTGCCGCCGTCAAGGGTGACGACGAAGTGGGCGATCTGATCAAGGCGCTCAACGCCATGACCCAGAAGCTGCGCGAAGTGGTCGCCGAAGTGACGGCCGCCACCCGCAACGTGGCCGCCGGCTCCCAGGAAATGTCGGCCACCGCCGAACAACTCAGCCAGGGCGCCACCGA
>CBFGTF010000208.1:0-4608 GCA_965651655.1 uncultured Devosia sp. | reverse complement strand
GTGCTCGAGCGTCCCATGCTGGCCGATTTCGTCCGCGAGATCGCCCGGGAATGCGCCCGGGTCGGCGAGATCATCGATGACCGGCTGCACCTGTTTCAGTCGAGCAGTCCCGCCGCTCGTGCCGCCTCGATATAGGTCCGGCTGACCGGCACCCTGGCGCCGTTTTCCAGTTCCAGGACCGGCTTGCCCTTCTGCCGCGTTCCGCGTGTCACGGCATCGAGCGCCACCCAGTGCGAGCGATGCACCTGCATTCCCGCAATCGGTGCGGTTTCGCGGATCGCGTCGGCCAGGCGCATCAGCACCAGGCTCGTGCCCTTGTCGGTGGTCACATCCACATAATGGTCCGACACGGCCAGGTGGATCAGTCGCCCGCGCTGCGGCCTGGGCAGGCGGTCGAGCAGGGCCGGCTCGGTTGGCGCCATGGCGTCGGGCGCCAGGGCCGCCGGTTTCGTCTGCGACGCCAACAGGCCACCCAGCAGCGTCACCGCGCTCGAGATCACCGTGCAATAGATCGCCAGGGTCACCAGGTCGATGACGCTGGCGCCGGGGCCGAACACTGCAAGGTTGAGCAGCGCCACCAGCGCCGCCAGGAATGGACCCGCAGCGGCACCGGCCAGCAGGGACGCCGCGAAGTGCGGCAGGTTTGGCCGCAGCAGGCGCTCGCAGAAACTGGCCACCAGCGTCCCCACCAATGCCGTGCCCATCACGACGGCGGCCCAATAGGCCAGGCGCGGCAACACCGCGATGACCTCAAAAGTGCCGAAGGGTCCCACCAGGCCCACGATCAGGCTGAGCACAGCGAGCGCCGCCCAGGCGCGTCCATCACGCGACAGGCCGTGCAGTTCACGCAGCGTGGATTGCAAAGGTGTGTCGTTCACGTAGCGGGCCTGCATTCGGGGTAGGGTCTGTTGCAGCGCATAATCTAGCGGGCCATCCACCGGGGGCATAGACCCCAACGGACCCGACAAATGACACTCGCGCCTCTGCTCCAAGCCGGCTTCGCCGTTCAGATCCACGCCTTTTCCGCCATCTCTGCCGTGACATTGGGGGCATTCGTGCTCTGGCGCAGGAAGGGCACGCGGCTTCACAAGGCGCTGGGGCGGGTCTGGGTGGTGCTGATGCTCGTCACCGCCACCAGCGCCCTCTTCATCAACGAGATTCGCCTGGTCGGCCCGTTCAGCCCCATCCACATCTTCTCCCTGTTCACCTATGTCGCCCTTTTCAGCGGGCTCAAGGCCATCATCATCGACCGCGACATTCGCCGTCACCGCGCCGAGATGCAGGGGCTCTATCTCGGCGCCCTCATGCTGGCCGGGGCCTTCACCCTCCTGCCGGGCCGGCGCATGCACGCCGTGCTGTTCGGCGCCGACGCCGGCTGGCCCCCATCGCTTGCCGCCATCACCATCATCCTGGCCGTGTCGGCCTGGCTCTGGCTGCGCCTGCGCCGTCGCGCCCTGAGGCCGCCCCTGCCGCTTCCGCAACGAAATTGAGCACCTTGCCGCGCCAGTCGTCACGCGCATCCAGATTGGCGCAATGCCCGCCCTCTGCCAGGTGTTCGATCCGCCAATTGGGCCGCCCCTTCAGCATGTCGAGTTGCGGCAAGAGCGCCCGGTTGACCGCGTGGTCCCGTCCGCCCACCAGCACCAGGCCCGGACCGGCCCAGCCGCTTGCGGCATTGCGCAGGTCATAACGGCGGATTTGTCCGGTGATCGCTGCCGCCGCGCCTGCATCATAGGCGGCCAGCATCTGCGCGATCAGTGGTCGCGCCGCGCGGTTGCGCGTGGTGTTGGCGGCGGTGATCCGGGCGGCGACGGCCCGTCCGGGCAAAAGGTCCAACAGGGCAAACACCCAGCCTAGGGGTGGCAGGTCCAGCGCCAGCGCGGTACCGAAAAGGCAGAGCGAAGCGAGCCGGTCCGTTTGCGCGGCGGCCAGGGTCAGCCCCACAATGCCGCCCAGCGAATTGCCCACCCAATGGACCTGGCCAATCCCCTCCCTGTCCAGCATGGCCATGATATCGGCGCCCAGCACTGCCGGCGAAAACCCATCAGCGCGGATCGGCTCGGGCACTCCGGAGCCTCCATGGCCCCGCAGGTCCGGCACCAGCACGCGAAATCCTTGTATTCCAAGCCAGTCGGCATCTTCTTCGAACTGCCGTCCCGAGGCGCCCAGCCCATGGCAGAGCAGAATCGCCGGCGCACCCTCGGGGCCGGTCACTTCATAGCTCAGTTCGGTGCCATCGCCGACGATGAGGCTGCGCTGGTGCATGGCCCCGGTATAGCCATGCCGGGCCGATCTGCCCAGCGCCCGGGTTCAGCCATTGCCGATGAGAATGCCCGCCGCGAACACCAGTGAGCCGCCCAGCACCACCTGCATCACCGCCCGCCAGAACGGGGTCTGCATATAGCGGTTCTGGATGAAGGCAATGGCCCACAGCTCGATCAGAACCACGATGACGGCGACAGCGGTAGCCGTGAAGAAGTCGGCGATCAGATAGGGCAGGGCATGTCCGAGCCCGCCAACGGCCGTCATGATCCCGGCGGCAAAGCCCCGCTTGATCGGCGATCCGCGCCCGGTCAGCTTGCCATCGTCCGAGGCGGCTTCCGTAAAGCCCATGGAAATGCCCGCGCCCACGGCTGCGGCCAGGCCGACGAGGAAAGTCTGGTGCGTGTCGCCCGTGGCAAAGGCGGCGGCAAAGACCGGCGCCAGCGTCGACACCGATCCGTCCATCAGCCCGGCCAGTCCCGGCTGCACATAGGTCAGGACGAACTGGCGATGCTGTTCTAGCCCCTCGCTGGTCCTTCCCGCTTCGCCCAGCACATTATCGTCGATCTGGTCGGCGCGCTTGGCATGGCCCTTTTCGGCGGCGGCAAGGTCGCCCAGCAATTTGCGGATACCCGCATCGCTCACCTGTTCGGCCGCCGCCAGATAGAACCGATAGGCGCCTTCTTCCATTTCCCACACCTGCTGGCGGGCCTGCTCCAGCGTCAGCGTCTTTTGCAGCCATATTGGCTTGCGGGTGATGAAGCCGCGCACATGCTCGCGCCGGATCGGCACCAGCCGCATGCCGAAACGCGTCACATAGAGGTCGAGCAGGCGCCGGCGGTGTTCATCCTCCTCTGCGGCCATGCCCTCGAACAGCGCCGCGCTACCCGGATAATTGTCCCCCAGCCGCGTCGCATATTCCGAATAGATGCGCCCATCCTCTTCCTCGGCGGCCACCGCCAGCGAGAGGATTTCCCGCTCGGACAGCGAAGCAAAATCGCGGCGATTGTCGGGCCAGAGGCGAAACATGGCACCCTCACAAATTAGAATGATTCCAAACAATATCTAGAACCGTTCTAAACTGGAAGCAATGGCTTTTTGATCTGCGACAATCTGGAACCGCATCTGCCCTGCCAATCTGCTTGAGGCCGAAGCGGCTCCGGGCTATCGAAACTGTTGTGAACATGTCCCTGCGCAAGAACTGGCCCATAATGGCCCGCGAAACCGGCATCGCCCTGGCGCTGCTGGCCATCTATGTGCTGACCCTGCTCATGCCCCTGCACCAGGCGGCGGCCCAGCAGCGCGATCTCAATGCGCTGGGCTTTTCCACCCTCGAAAGCTGGTCGGTCTGCCAGCCCCTGGCGCAGGACGAGGATGGCGCGCCCATCGAAGCGTCTGCCCTCAAATGTCCGGCCACCGGCACAGCCAAGCACCAGCTTGCCGCCGTACTGCCGCCGGTTCTTCACATCGCGCCGCCATCAACATCCGGCCTCATCGGCCTGGTCCATGCGCCCGATCTGTTCTCGCCCCTCCTGCCCGACCATGTCGGGCAATCGCGCGCCCCTCCCGTCTCGGTCTGAAATCGCTCCCCTTGGCCTTGTTGCCACGATACTGATTTCCTTTGACTGGAGACATCCATGTTCCGCACTGCCCTTCGCGCCCTTGTGGCCGCTTTTGCCCTCTTCGCCCTTGCCGCTCCCGCTTACGCCCATGACGGCGTTGACCACGACAAGGCCGCCCGTCAGGACGATCACACCGGCCATGCCTGTGACGAGATCACCCTGGGCGATCTCACCATCACCGGCCCCTTCACCCGTGCCACCCTGCCCAATGCGCCGGTGGCCGGCGGCTTCCTGACCCTGACCAATAAGGGCGCGGAAGATGACCGTCTGGTTTCGGTCACCAGCCCCATCGCCAGGGAAAGCCAGATCCACGAAATGGCCATGGAAAATGACGTGATGAAGATGCGCCAGCTTGCCGATGGTCTTCTCATTCCGGCCGGCGAGACGGTCACCCTGGCCCCCGGCGGCTATCACCTGATGTTCATGGGTCTCAATGCGCCCATCGCCGAGGGCGATTCCGTGCCCGTGACCCTGACTTTCGAGAAGGCCGGCACCATCACCATCGACCTGATTGCCGCCGGCTCGGCCGCCGATGCCCCGGCAGAAGATCACTCCGGTCATATGGGGCATTGAGCATCATGGCGCTTTCCCGCCTGCGTCTGGTGCTCTGGGTGATGGTGGCCGTCGCCGCCCTCGCCGCCACCGGCCTTTATGTCTATACCACCATGACCCGCAGCACCCAGGTAGCGGGTCTGGGGCAGGGCGACTACACCCTGGCCACGGC
>CBFGTF010000207.1:0-4609 GCA_965651655.1 uncultured Devosia sp. | reverse complement strand
CTGGGTGCCATCGACAAGGATGGCGGGCAGGGGCACGCCGATTGGCCGCAGCGTGGCGTTCAGTTTCAGCCCCTCGATCAGCGCCTCTCGCTGTTCCGGCTTCCCAATGCGAATGACAGCGTCACTGTGCTCATGCACCAGTTCATAGACGTAAAATGAACTGCCGGTGGTGAAGCGCCTGACCCGGGCACCCTCCCAGCCCAGCCGCTCCTCGGCAATGGCGGCCGCAACAGCTTCGGTCGGCAATTGACTGGACATCATCCACATTCCGTTTCAGAACGATAAGTGAGTAACCTGGCGAATGAGTCCGGTCAATTGATAACAGAACGATTAGTCTGAAATGGCGCGACCCCGTGGATATGTGCGTGAAGAGGTTCTGGACAAGGCCATGGAGCTGTTCTGGCGCCTTGGCTACGAGGGTGCGCATCTGGCCGCGCTGGTGGGACAGACCGGGCTCAACCGGTTCAGCCTCTACAAGGAGTTCGGCGGCAAGGCCGGGCTTTACGAGGCGGCGCTGGAGCGCTTTCTCGGCTTCCTGATCGGTCAATACCGGGAGGTGCTGACACGGCAGCCGATGGGATTGGAGAATATCGAGGCCAATCTGAGGGGCCTGCAGTATGGCAGTCAGTATTATGGCTGCTTCATGCTCAATACCTTGACGCAGAAGGACACCGTGCCCGAAGCGGCGTTCCAGCGTGCAGTTGACGCTGCCGGGGAGATCGAGGCGCTTTACCTCGCCAACCTGGTCAGTGCGGCGGCGCGGGGTCAGGTGGGACAAAGTGCCAATCTGGCGGGACTGGGCAAGATGCTCCAAACGCTGGACCAGGGGCTTCATATCCAGGGACTGGCGGGAACCAGTGACGCGCAGAAGGACCGGGTGATCGCGGCAATGATGGCGCTCCTGCACGGCTCGCCTGGCTGAATTGCAAATGCCTCCGATGACCTCCTGAGCGCTGGCGCGCCGGAGACGACTGCCCGGCCGGCCAGCACGGGGCAATTGTCTGGTCTCAAAAGCTCGAACAGGCTCTAGGCTCTGCCCGCCGCCCATGCTAAACCGGCCCAAATTCCACGCCCTCAATTCGGAATCGTATCGTGGCCAAATCCGGTATCAAGCAGTTCCTCACTGAAATCTTCTCCTGGTGGAGCGGCAACACCTGGGGCACCCGCCTGTGGATCCGGCGCTTTGGTGAATATGTGGGGTCCGACGAGTTCGGCAATCGCTACTACCAGGATCGCAAGGCCAATCGGCGCTATGTGACCTATGCGGGCGGCTTTTCCGATGCTTCGGCGATTCCGCCGGGTTGGCACGGCTGGATGCATCACCGCTCCGATGTGGTGCCCAGCGAGGCAAAATACGAGCCCCGGGCCTGGGAAAAGCCGCACCAGCCGAACCTGACCGGCACTGCGGCGGCCTATCGTCCCGACGGGAGCCTGCTCAACAAGGGCGAGCGTCCACGCGTGACCGGCGACTATCAGGCCTGGTCGCCCGAATAAGGGCAGACCGGATTTGCGGATTATCTCGACCATGCTGTTGCGGCCACTGACAGCGGTCGTCTTTGCCTTTGTCGCGCCATTGCCCGTCGCGGCGCAGCCGGTGGCCAATCCGGTGGCAACCTTTGCCGGCCTCGACAAGATCACCGGGCGTATTACCCGCTTTGACGTCTATATTGACGAGACGGTGCTGTTTGGTGCGCTCGAGTTGACCCCCAGGGCCTGCTATGACCGGCCCAGCAGCGACACGCTGCAGCGCACCTCTGCCTTCCTTGAGGTGGATCAGCGAAGTCTCGATGGCTCGACCGAGCGCCTCTTTACCGGCTGGATGTTTGCCGACAGCCCTGCGCTCAATGCGGTCGATCACGCGGTCTATGACGTGTGGCTGATCGAGTGCAAAACCTCCACCAACGTGCCGCCGCCTGACGCGCGATAATTTTTCCTCGCCTCATGTTCAAATAGGCCGTGCCCCTTCGTCATAGAGGAGCGCACAGTGGCGTGAACAGGAGGGAAACCGATGTTACTCAGGGGCAAGGTGGCTGTGGTCTACGGGGGCAGCGGCGCCGTGGGAGGCGCCGTCGCCAGGGCATATGCCCGAGAAGGTGCGATCGTGCATCTGGTGGCGCGGCGGCGCGAGCCGCTGGAGGCTGTCGCCGAGGATATTCGCCAATCTGGTGGCATTGCCCATGTGGGGGTGGCCGATGCCTTCGAACCCGATTCCGTCGCAGCGCATCTGGACGAGGTTGTTGCCAGGAGCGGGCCGGTCAAGATCGCCTTTGCTGCCATTGACTGGGGCGACTCCCAAGGCCAAGCCATTGCCGACATGAGCTATCACCGCTTCATCATGCCGGTCGAGCGGGGACTGAAATCCATGTTCAATGTCGGTGGCCTGATGGCCCGGCATATGGGCGAGAATGGCGGCGGGGTCATCCTGGGCTTTACGGCCAATGCCGCCCGCGAGGCCTATACCGAAATGGGTGGTTTTGGGATCGCCTGCGCGGCCGTCGAGCATTTTCTCCGCCACCTTGCGGTCGAGAACGGCCCCATGGGGGTGCGCTGCTGCTGGGTGCGCTCGCCGGGGTCGCCGGATGCGCCGGGCGTGCGCGAGGCCTGGCTGATCCATGCGCGCGAACGTGGCATCACGTTTGAGGAAATGCACCGGGAAGTTGCCAAGGACACGCCGTTGCGGCGGATTTCCTCGCTTGCCCAGTGTGCAGATGCAGCGGTGCTGCTGGCCAGTGACCTGGCATCAAGCATGACCGCTACAATGGCGAACGCCACCGGCGGCGCCCAATTCGACTGAACTGAGGGAGAAGACTGAAATGATGACACTGCCCAAGACCGAAATGCGCACCGCGCAGCCCTATATCTACGTGCCGTTCACGGTGACCATGCAGCAAATGCAGAAGCCAGCGAACGAAGGTTTCCCGCTGCTCTTTGCGCATCTTGAAAAGCATGGCCTCAAAGCCGTCGGCGACGCCTTCTATAACTACCGTCGCATAAACATGGAGGAGACACTGGACGTCGAGGCCGGGATTGCCGTCGAAGCGCTGGGGCCTGAGGAAGGCGGGGTGAGAAACGGCACGTTGCCTGGAGGCAGGTTCATCGGCGTTTCATGGCATGGGCACCCGGACGATCTGATCACAGTCACCGGCGTGCTGATCGGCTGGGTGAAAATTACGGGCCAGCAATTCGACATGGCGGAAAAGTCCGACGGCGAGCATTTTGCCTGCCGGTTGGAGATCTATGAGAGCGATCCGGTGGACGAACCGGACATGGACAAATGGGTGACGACGCTGGCCTTCAAGCTCAGGGACTAGAACAGCTCGTCGAGCGTGCAGTAGAAGCGATACTTAGCGTCGTCCCATTCGGCGCCATAGGCGGCAAGGAACGCGGCGACGTGCTCCTTGCCGACATTGTAGGCGATGCTGCGGCAGGCCAGAGCAAGGTCCTGCCAGACATCGGCAAGGCCCATGCGTCCGCAGTCGACCATGCCGGAGAAGCGGCCGTCGAGGGCGAGGATGTTCGGCGTCGAGGCGTCGCCGTGTGTAACGATTGCCGGCCCGGAGGCGGGGCGGTTGGCATGGAGCCAGTCGAGGACCTGCTGCGTGGTCCAGCCGGAGCGGTCGGTATCGAAGGCGCTTTCGTCCACCAGGCCCGCTTCCGCTCGGCGCTGCCCTTCGGCCAAGCGGGCATCGATTCTGTGATCGAACGGGCAGGTGGTCGTATCGAGGGCGTGGAGGCGCTTGAGGCCCTGCGCGTAGGCGCGGACGAAGGTTTGCGGGTCACCGGCGTAGTGGGTGAGGTCCTGGCCGGGGACGGCACTCATCAGGAGCCAGAGGCGGTCATTGGCCTGTTCGGCATCGATGACGCGCGGGGTCTTGAAGCCCATGCGGGTGAGCCAGTTGAGGCGCTCGAGTTCGCCCGGCAGCTCGGCCAGCGGATGCAGCGGTTCGGTCTTTAGAAAGACGGCATTGCTGTCGCTCAGGGTGATCCGCCAGACTGACGCGCCCGACTGGCCGATGGTGATCGGCGTCCAAACGAGGTCGCGCAGCGGCGACAGGCTTTCGGGCAGGGAGGATGGTATTGTCATGGATTGTCCCAGGCGTGCCAGTTGCCCATGGCTTCTGTGGCGCGGCCGAGCCGGTCTTCATACTCGGCACGGGTGATTTCCACCCCGCCCAGCGAGGCGAGGTGGTCGGTGAGGAATTGTGTGTCCAGCAGTTGGAAGCCACCGGCATTGAGGCGTTCGACCAGATGGGCCATGGCCATCTTGGAGGCGTCGGTGCGGCGATGGAACATGGATTCACCAAAAAAGGCCGCGCCAATGGCGAGACCATAAAGACCCCCGACCAGTTCATCGCCGTCCCAGACTTCCACGGTATGGGCAATGCCGCGCCGGAAGAGTTCGCCATAGACGGCGCGGATCGTGGCGTTGATCCAGGTGGCGTCGCGATCCTCGCCAACGGTGGCGCAGCCTTCGATGACGCCATCCCAATCGGTATCCGTGCGGATGATCCAGCCGGACTTTCGCATGGCCTTGCGCAGGCTCTTGCTGGCGTGGAAGCCATCGAGCGGGATGATGCCCCGCATTTCGGGGCTCACCCAGAAGACATCA
>CBFGTF010000206.1:0-4632 GCA_965651655.1 uncultured Devosia sp. | reverse complement strand
GCCGCACAATGGCAGGACGTGGCGATGCTGGCGGCCTTCGCGCCCAAGGTGCTTGCGCGGCTCGGGGGCGTCATGCCGCCAGGCTAGTCTGCCTTCAAGTCCAGAAACGGCCGCATCGCTGATGCATGCATTGCGGCGAATTCCAGCCGCCTGATCCATTGCAGGGGATCGGCATCGCCGCTGTCTTCGTCCGCGCCGAATTCTTCCACCGTGCGATAGAACAGCGCATCGGACTGGGCATAGCCAAGCCGCAGACCGGCGCGCCGGGCCAGCAACGGCCATTCGACATCATTGGCCAGCGTATCGACGCGGCTTTGCGAAACGATCAGGTCAATCGCGGCCGGGGACAGGCGCCGCACGGCGAACATCAGGTCCCAGTAATCGCCGGTGAGCAGGGCATGGGTGTGATTGACCAGGTGTTCGCTCTCGCGCAGGCGTCGTGGCTCCTTGGCCAGCGCGGCCGCCGAGCGCCCCACGACCAGCAGGTCCGTTTCGGGCTCGACCGCCAGGATGCGACGCAGGTCATCCGCGCCAAATTCCACCCAGCGCAGCAGATGGTCGAAATCGGCATGGAGCACCATGCGCCCATCAGTGGCCAGCGCGATGGCATCGCGGCGGAAGCGCCCGATATTGGCCTCCCCGGCCGCGTGCATCATGGTCTTCGCGCCCAGGCGTTCGGCCGCCACAACCACTTCCGGACGCGTCGCATCGGAGATGTTGAGCGCAATGGCGGGAAAAATTTCCCGCAAGGGCTCCTCGAGCCGCTCGATGGCCTCGGCCATCCGCCCCACCGGGTCATGCAGCGTTGCACCCAGTACAACCTCTTGTGCCGCCATGCCCCGCCCTCCGCCTGATCGCATCGGTGTGAATCTTAGCCATGCAGCGCCGCGATGCAATCGGCTTGCCTCTCAACGCTTTAGCGGCAGCAGGGCATCCACGAATCCGGGCTCGACAAAGGTTACGCTTCCATCGGGCAGGCCCAGGATGCGGTCAATGACGATCCCCTGCCAAAGCAGCGCCCGCTCCAGTTCTGCATTGGCGCCCGCGCGGTCATCCAGGCTCTGGGCTTCGATGGCGCGGGCCACGGCATCGTGGGTCATCCCGCCAAGCCGCAGGATTGATTGGGCGGCGAGACCGGCGTCCGGCACATTGAAACTGCCGTCGTGGCGGCCTTCCTCGATAATGGCCTGGAACAAGGGCATGACGATTTCGATATTGGCCCGGTTTATGCGGTCATAAAGCATCAGGTTCTCTGGCCGCAACATGGTCGAGAATGCCGCGATGATGCCGTCAGCCCGATCCCTCTTGAACCGTCCCATGGCCCGCAGGGCCCCATTCAGCCGCTCGAATGCCGACAGGCCAGGGCGCTGCATCACCTCGTCGATGAGCGGCAAAGTGGTCTGGGCGAGGCGGACGCTCAGTGCTTCCAGCACGTCCTCCTTGGCCGCGAAGTGATGGTAGAATCCACCCTTTGAAACCCCGGCCGCCAGCATCAGGTCCTGCACCGTGGTCGCCTCATAGCCCTTTCCGAAGAACAGCGCCTGCGCACAATCGAGGATCTGTTCCCGTCGCTTTTCCGCATTGAGATAGGTTCGAGCCAACTTCGTTTCCTATTGCAAACCGACCGTCGGTCTGTTTATGCTGCGTACCGCTGAACAAGTCAAGGAGCCGTTGATGACGGTGGCAACAGACAAGGGCGACATCATAGCGGTAAGCGACCTGACCTATCGCTACAGGGGCCAGGCAAGGCCTGCGGTCGATGGCGTCAGCTTCTCGGTGCGTCGGGGCGAAATCTTCGGCCTTCTCGGCCCTTCGGGGGCCGGCAAGAGCACCACGCAGAAGGTCCTCACCCGGCAACAGCGCGATTTTTCCGGCAGTGTCGCCATTTTCGGCAAGGATCTGTCCGGCTGGGGCCAGGACTATTTCGAGCGCATCGGCGTCGGCTTCGAGCTTCCCAATCACTACCTCAAGTTCACCGCCCGCGAGAACCTGAGCTTTTTTGCCTCGCTCTACACGCGGCCCAGCCGCGATCCGCGCGACCTGATGGCCTTGGTCGGCCTCGAAGACTATGCCGACAAGAAGGTCGAGACCTTTTCCAAGGGCATGCGCATGCGCCTCAATTTCGTGCGGGCCATCCAGCACGATCCCGAACTGGTCTTCCTCGACGAACCCACTGCAGGCCTCGACCCCGTCAATGCCGGCATCGTCAAGGCGTTGATCGGCGACCTCGCCCGTGCCGGCAAGACGGTGGTCCTGACCACCCACAACATGAATGACGTCGATCAGCTCTGCGATCGCATCTCCTTCATGGTCGATGGCCGCTTTGCGGCTCTCGACACGCCGCAGGCACTCAAGGCCACGCATGGCCGGCGCATGGTCGCGGTCACGCCAGAACAGGGCCCCATGGAAGAGTTCGCGCTTGACGGACTTGGCGAAAATGCCCGCTTCCTCGACCTGCTGCGCGCTGGGCGGATCGACCGCATCCACTCCCAGGAAGCCAGTCTCGACAAGGTCTTTACCGATGTCACCGGCCACCGTCTCGACCAGGCCGCTACCGAGGCTGCGTCATGAGCGCGATCCTCTGGCGCCTCGTCGGCTGGGATATCCAGCTCCAGGCCCGCGAAAGCATCTATGCCTTCACAATCCTGACCACTTTGGGCTTTGCCATCTTCCTCTTGCTGCTGCCGCCAGATGCGCCGCCGACCGTTTTTACGCTGGTGCTGTTCTTCGATCCGGCCATTGTCGGCGCCAGCTTCGTGGGGTCGATCGTGCTGATGGAGCGCAGCCAGAATACCCTGTCGGCCCTGTCGGTCTCCCCGGCCTCGGCCCGCCACTATATCCTGGCCAAGATCATCACCCTGACGGCCTTGGCCATCGTGGGCAGCCTCTTCCTCGTCTTCGTGGCCTTCTGGGTGCCGCCCTGGGACATGCTCGCCCGCTTCACCATAGCTCTCGTCTTCACCGGCGCGGTCGGTGTGCTCGGCGGCCTGCTCATCGTGGCTGGCGCCAATTCAATGAACCATTTCCTGGCCCGCGCCATGCCAATCACCCTGATCCTGTTCTTGCCACTACTCTCGCATTTCGGTGTGGTCACCGGTCTCTGGCAATGGCTGCTCTTCGCCATCAATCCAGGTCACGCCATGCTGCGGATCATGCTCTGGGCGGCGGACCCGTCCTTGGTCACGCCCGCAGACGTCATCTATGGCTTTGCCTACATGGCGGTCGCTTGTGTGGTGCTGTTCCGCTGGGCGGAGGCGGTCTACAGCTCCGAACTCAGCCGTGTCGAGGAATAGGGGCGGAACATGAACCAGATTCTCACCGTCATCCGGCACGACCTGGTCTCGATCACCCGCGACAGCGTCATGATCAATATCGTGGTCATGCTGTTCGTGCTGGCGGCCGCAGCGGCCATTTTGCGCCATATGGGCGTCTATCCCGAATATTGGCACAATACCCAGCTCCTGCTGCTGCTCACCTATATGCCGGGGATGGGCTACCTCTTCGCCATGCTCATCGTCGATGAGATGGACAGTGGGGTGAACCAGGCGCTGCTGGTCAGTCCCGCCTCGGTCATGGGCGTGCTCTGGGCGCGGGTGGCCCTGCCGACCCTCTTCGTGATCCTTTACGCCTTCCTGTTCATCTACAGCGCCCAGGCCATCGACCTGCCCTTCGTGCAATGGCTGCTGCCCGTGCTCACCCTGTCGCTTGCCGTGTCATGGGTGACCCTCCTTGTCCCCGCCATCTCGCGCGACAAGGTGCAGGCGCTGGGCCTGTTCAAGATCCTCAACCTCTACGTGGCGATCGCCACGGTTGGTCTCTTCATCCCCCAGGACGCCTGGTATCGCCCGGTGCTCTGGCTCACGCCCGCAAGCTGGGCGCTCAATGGAATCGAGGACTTTGTCGCTGGCAATGTCGGGTCCGGCTACGCCTGGTCAGCCGGTGGCCTTGTGTTTTTCGGCCTCTTGGTGGCCCATGCCGCCTGGCTCTATCTGCGCCGGCAATCACGCTGAACTGACATGCAAGCCGGCCTCTTGACCCGGAGCCCAGGGCAAACCCTATTTGGGCGCCACGACTTCACTGTCCACGACCATGGTCTGGAAGCGCGACGGAATGGTGACCCCCTGCCCGCTTCCGGCGCCGGTCCCAGCGACGCAGAAGTCGCCGCGATTGGCCCTGTCCACCCAGGGACGCATCCGGCGAAGGCTCTCATCCACGCTCATCGACTGCTCATGCGGCGTTTCCACCAGCAGGTGATCGAGCGCATAGGAATAGCTGTCATAGCGGTAGTTGAGTGCCCGCACGAACCAGTCGATGTGCCACTGATTTTCCGTCCGCCGGGCCGCGACATTGTCGGCAACGCTCTGTTCGATTCCGCCCAGTTCGGCCAGGGCGACGCGCCGCTGCCGATCGACTTCCAGGACCGCGCAGATCGACTGGAATGTGGTGGGCAGCGTGTCGAAATCGGCCAGCACATGGCGACCGACCGTATTGTAGCGCGTGGGTGAGGATTGGTAGGTCGTCGTCCGCAGCCAGGCATAGTAGCGCTCCTCGGTATACCGGAAGTCGCGGGCCGGCCCGATCCGCGTGCGCTGCAGTTCCACCGATGAGTCAAACATCCAGTCGCGGCCATGC
>CBFGTF010000205.1:0-4657 GCA_965651655.1 uncultured Devosia sp. | reverse complement strand
TGGTCGCGCTCGGGCATTCTTGAGCGCCACGCCATTCTCTCCAAGACCAGCCAGGAAATCCTGGCGCGCAAGCAGGAATTGGGCGAGCTGCTGAGCCGGGAAGAAGGCAAGACCTTGCCCGAGGGCATTGGCGAAGTGACGCGCGCCGCGCAGATCTTCGACTTTTTCGCTGGTGAAGTGCTGCGCCTGTCGGGCGAAGTGCTGCCCTCCGTACGGCCCGGCGTGGGTGTCGAGATCACCCGCGAGCCGGTGGGCGTTGTCGGCATCATCACGCCGTGGAATTTCCCCATCGCCATTCCCGCCTGGAAGATTGCCCCGGCGCTGGCCTATGGCAATACGGTGGTGATCAAGCCGGCCGACCTGGTGCCGGGCTCGACCTGGGCGATTGTCGATATCCTGGTGCGCGCGGGCCTGCCCAAGGGCGTGCTGAACCTGGTGATGGGCAAGGGTTCGGTCGTTGGCCAGACCATGCTGGACAGCCCCGATGTCAGCGCCATCAGTTTCACCGGTTCGGTGGGCACGGGCAAGCGCGTGGCGACGGCCTCGCTCGAGCATGGCCGCAAGTTCCAGCTGGAGATGGGTGGCAAGAACCCGACCGTGGTGCTCGATGATGCCGACCTCAAGGTGGCGGTGGAATCGGTGGCGCAATCGGCCTTCTTCTCGACCGGCCAGCGCTGCACGGCGTCGAGCCGCGTGATCGTGACCGAGGGCATCCATGACAAGTTCGTCGATGCCCTGTGCGAGCGGACCAAGAACCTGCGCGTGGGCGACGCCCTGGCCAAGGATACCGAGATCGGGCCGGTGGTCGATCCGAGCCAGCTCAAGCAGGACATGGACTATATCGACATCGGCCGGGGCGAAGGCGCCGAACTGCGTGCCGGCGGCAATCGCGTCAATGCGCCGACCGAAGGTCACTTCCTGCAGCCGGCGCTGTTCGTGGGGGCCACCAACCAGATGCGCATTGCGCGCGAGGAAATCTTCGGGCCGGTGGCGGCGGTGATCAAGGTCAAGGACTACGAGGAAGCCCTGGCCACGGCCAATGACACCGAGTTCGGCCTTTCCGCCGGCATCGTCACCACCTCGCTGAAATATGCCACGCATTTCAAGCGCAATGCCGAGGCCGGCATGGTGATGGTCAATGTGCCGACGGCGGGCGTGGATTTCCACGTGCCCTTCGGCGGTCGCAAGGGATCGAGCTATGGCCCGCGCGAGCAGGGCAAATATGCCGCCGAGTTCTTCACCATCGTCAAGACGGCCTACACAGCCGCAGGATGATCATGCGGAACAAGACGTCGCGACGGGGCCTTCGGGCCCCGTTTTCGTTTCAGCCTACGCGGGCATTGCGGCGCAGCAGGATCAGGAAGAAAACGCCGCCAATCAGTCCGGTAATAACGCCGATGGGAATGTCCTGAGGCGGTATGACCATGCGCGCCAGCATGTCGGCCAGCACCAGGAAGATGGCCCCGACCAGTGCCGAGAGGGGCAGCACCCGGCGATAGTCGCCACCCACCACCATGCGCACGATATGCGGGATCATCAGCCCGACAAAGGAGATGATGCCGGAGAAGGCGACGGCCGCGCCGGTCAGGACGGCGCAGGCGACAAAGACTGCCATGCGGAAGCGCCCGGCCGGAATGCCGAGGGCTGTCGCCGATTCATCCCCCAAGGTCATGGCGTTGAGATAGCGGGCGCGAGTCATCAGCCATGCCCCACATATGAGAAGGGCGGCCAATGGAAACAGCAACTGGTTCCATTGCGCCAGGCCCAGGCCACCGAGCATCCAGAACAGCACGGTGTGTGCGGCGCGTGGATCGCCCAGGAAGATGCCAAGGCTCCCTGCCGAGGTGATGA
Source organism: uncultured Devosia sp. (assembly GCA_965651655.1). Classification (GTDB taxonomy): domain Bacteria; phylum Pseudomonadota; class Alphaproteobacteria; order Rhizobiales; family Devosiaceae; genus Devosia. Next base: position 2,806 of record CBFGTF010000205.1, on the reverse strand, counting down.
CGAAGCTGACCGCGACGCCGGCCAGCACCAGACGACTGGCTCCGGTGGAGCGCGTCAGGCTGGCGGCGCCAACGACGACAAGTGTGGTGACGAGGGCCCCGGCGAAGGCAAAAATGGGCAGGGTGGCCAGGCCGAAGATCATGCCGACATGGAGCAGCACGACAATGGCGCCAAGGGCGGCACCCGAGGAAATGCCGAGCAGGTGGGGATCGGCCAGCGGGTTACGCGTCACCGATTGCAGGGCGGCGCCGACGAGGGCCAGACTGGCTCCCACAATGGCGCCCAGGAGGATGCGCGGCAGGCGCACTTCCCACACGATATTGTCGCGCCCCGCCGACCAAGTCGGGTCGACGCTGCCGGGTACGAGGTGATTGGCCACGACGCCCCAAACAACCGAGGGCTCGATGCCAACGGCGCCGGTGCTGACGCCCAGCGCCATGGTCGCCACGAGGATGACGAGAAGGGCCAGTATCAGCAGCGGCAGGTGATGCAACAGCCAGTGGCGGGGGCCGTGAACGAGGTGGCGGTGGGACATGCATGCGATCCGTTTATGCAAAGACAGCCCCCACCCTCGGTCCCTCCCCATCAAGGGGAGGGAGACGCAGGACTGGGGCGCCGCTGTTCATCGCCTCCCTCCCCTTGATGGGGAGCGAATGAGGGTGGATGACGATGAGACAATGGGCAAGTGGACGAAGACTACTCCCGGAAAGCCGATGCCAGCCGCTTGATGGCTTCGATATTGCGCGGGCCGGGGGTGGCTTCGACATATTCGAGGACGACGAAGCGGTCGTTGATCACGGCCGGGATATCCTTGAAGGCGGGATTGGACATCATGAAGTCGATCTTCTGCTCGGCGGTGACTTCGCCATAGTTTATGATGACGATGACCTCCGGATTGCGCTCGATCACCGGCTCCCAGCCAATCTCGACCCAGCTCGTTTGCACGTCGCTCATGATATTGGTGCCGCCAGCGGCCTCGATCAGGGCGGTCGGCATGGCGAAATTGCCGGCGGTGAAGGGCTTGTCCTCGCCCGAGTCATAGACGAAGACGCTGACCGGGGCTTCCATGGTGGGCAGGGTAGCGGTGAAGGTGGCGAGGTCGGCCTTATAGCTATCGACCAGGGCGACGGCCTGTTCCTCGACGCCGAATATGCGGCCGAGGTTGAGCAGATCGTTGTAGAGGTCGTCGATGGAGGCCTTTGCCTTGTCCATGACGTGGATGCAGCTTTCGGTCAGCTCATAGGTTGCGATGTCGAATTCACCCAGGGTTTCGGGCGTGACCTCGCCGCCGACGCGCATGCCGTAGTTCCAGCCGGCGAAGTAGAAATCGGCATCGGCGCCGAGCAGCACTTCCTTGGTGGGATAGTTCGGCGAAAGCTCGGGGAGCGCCGCCACACCTTGGCGCAGGCGTTCGTCCAGTGTCTTCCAGTCGGAGACGCCGGTATAGCCTGCCATGCGATCAGTGAGGCCGAGGGCCAGCATCATTTCGGTGAGATTGACGTCGTTGGAGACGGCGCGCTGGGGCGCTGCTTCAAAGGTCACCTCACGGTCACAGCTTTGCACCGTGACCGGAAATCCCGAGGCGAAGGCCGGTGTGGCGAGGAGGGTAAAGGCGGCAAATGTCGACAGTCGGATCATTGAAAACTCCCGTAAATGATCAGTCGAGATGAAAGGAAAAGCGGGGCTGGCCGGTGGTCGGGTGGCGGTCGATGACCGTGCCGACGGCGAAGGTGGCTTTGATGGCGGCGGGGGTCAGCACCTCGACCGGAGCGCCAATGGCGGTCATCCGGCCTTGATCGAGCACCAGCACCCGGTCGGCGTGGGCCGAGGCCAGCGCCAGGTCGTGCAGGCAGACAATGACCGTGGTGGGCAAGCGGCTGAGCAAGGCCAGCACTTCGAGCTGATGGCGAATGTCGAGGTGGTTGGTGGGCTCATCGAGTATGAGCAGGTCGGGTTGCTGAACCAGGGCGCGGGCGATCATCACGCGCTGCTTTTCGCCGCCGGAAAGGGTGGCAAATTCGCGGGCGGCGAAGGTGGTCAGGTCCATCAGCGCGAGCGCTGCTTCGACCGGGGCATAATTGTCGCCGCTGCCGATATCCTGATGCGGGATCAGGCCCAGCTCGACGATCTCAGCGACCGAGAGGCCGAAATCGGAGGCACCTTCCTGGAGCACGGTGGCAATGCGGCGGGCGCAATCGCGCGGCTTCATGGCCCAGATGTCGGCGCCATCGAGCCTGATCTGGCCCGCTTGCGGGCGGTGATAGCGGTAGAGGCAGCGCAACAGGCTCGACTTGCCGGCGCCATTGGGGCCGACAATGGCGAGCATCTCGCCGGGCGCGACGCCGAAGTCAATGTGCTCGATAATGGGTGCGTGGCCGGATGGTCCCCAGGCGAGGCCGGAAACGGTCAGCTGTGCCGGGTTGGCGCCGGTTAGGACTTCAGGGATCGACAAGGCAGGTACCCACAATAGGGGTGTAGCTGCCGGGCGAGCCGATCATACTGAATATCGCAATGTCAAAATCTGCGTCAGCCATCGTCTTCCCCTTGGCACACCCCGGCCAGGTTTCGATTCAGTCGACGGCAGGTCTCCTGGCTTACGGTTCAAACGCTCGTTCCGAAGCCTTCCCATCCCCAAGGACAGTGGCATGGTCGGAAGAACTCACCGCTTACAGTTGCGGGGGCAGCCACGGTTTTGCGCCCTAATGGGTACGTCGCACCGTGTTCCCTTTTAATCCCCCTTGGGTATTGCCCGCAGAGGAACCAAACGACGTAAGGGTTATGGCGGGGGAATCAGCAGGGTGTCAAC
>CBFGTF010000204.1:0-4686 GCA_965651655.1 uncultured Devosia sp. | reverse complement strand
ACGGGGGCGCCGTTCCAGTAGCCGGTGTCGAAGTCTACCGGCAGCGCCGGGTGGCGCTCGCGCAGCCAGGTGTCGTCGTAGGTGCCCGCCAATGCCAGCCGTGGCGCCCAGGCACGCCCCAGAGGGCCGAAACCGGCTGGGCGGTGCGGGTAGCCGGCGGCGATCGTCGCCATGGTCTGGGCGCTCGCCTCGGCCTCGGGGTGACGGGCGATGAACGGCTCGTGCAGTCGTTTGCCGGGGTAGAGGACTTGCGGGGCGGCGATGGGGGTGGGATAGCCCTGCTTGGCCTCGTGAAAGCGCCTGATGTGGCGCCGCTCCAGCCAGCCGGTGCCGATGGGGTTGCTGAAGCAGACCTCGTCCAGCAGGGGCGCGGATGGGTTGCGCGGGTCGGGCAGGTGGCTGCGCCCGCCGAAGGCGTGCTCCCAGCGCAGGGGGACGGTGGTGACGGGCTTCGCTGTCGTGTGCTCCCAGCCGGGCAGCAGCAGACCTTTCTTGAACTGCGCAGGGCCCAACACGCTCAGTGGCTTGTCGACCAGCGTGCGCTGGCGGGCACTGACGGTGAGGCGGACGGTCCACTGGCGCAAGGGGTGGCCGCCGGGGGCATGGGCATGGCCGCGCAGCAGCACATCGCAGCGGGGTTTGAACGGCGCGAGGTCGGTTTCTTCGTAGACGCTGGAGCGGCCCGGCTCGCCCCAGTGGCGGTCGGCGATGGCCAGCGGCAGCGGCGAGTCGTCGAGCACCTCGGCGCGCCAGCGCCCCTCGCGGTCGCTCACCAGTCGGTAGCCGACCTTCATGACCACGACCCGGTGCTCGCGGCCGACCGTGTCCTGGGCCCAGAAGCACAAGGCATCGAACGGCGTGAGGTTGCGGAACTCCATGTCCGACGCCTTCTAATTGTTGTCGATGACTTTCGAGCTGATCTGCACGTGCTCGCTGCCGGTGGCCGAGAAGATCTTCCCGTTGATCGTGATCGTGCCATCGGCGTTGAGCGCCAGTTCGGCATCGCCGACTTTTTGCGTGATCGATTCGGCCGTCATGATGATGCTTGAGCCACCTTCGCCGGCCACACCACCGACGCTCAGGGTATACGTGGTCCCCACGATCGTGGATTTGGCCATGCCGACCTCGGTGGTCTGGGTCATGCCGACGATGGTGTTCATGGCGGCGGAGACGTTCAGCCCATAGGCGGCACCGACGGTGTCCATGCGGCCGAGACCGACGTTGTGCACGGCGGTCTTGGCGATGGTCTCGGACTTGTTCTGGGCGACGTTGACCGACCAATTCTGGCCCATGGTCATCGCCCAATTTTGGGCGATCGTGTCCTGCTTGTTCTGGCCGACGGTGAGGGTTTCGGAGGCGCCGACAGTCATGGTGCGGGCCAGGCCGACATCGAGGATTTCGTTCCAATCGACCCGGGACTGGCGGTCCTTGTGGATCATCAGGGCTTCGTTGTCGTCAATCTCGGTGGTGCGGGACTTGTGCAAAGTGATGGCTTCCTCGCCATCGATTTCTTCTTTGCGGTCGCCGTGGATAAGGATGGTCTCGTGACGACCTACGTCCTCGGAGCGATCACGGCCGATCTTGGTGGTCTCGTCGCGGTCCACGGCCAGTTGACGGTCGTTGCCCACCCAGTGGCGTTCGTCGTGCTCGACCTCGTCGAGTTTGTCCTTCTGGGACCTGAGCCAAAGTTGCTCTTTCCCTGGCAGGTCCTCGAACCTGATCGCATTGGCCTGCTCGTAGCCCCCGCCGAGGCTGCGCGAGAGGATGCCGCTCTGACTGGCGTTGGCCGGCAGGTCCCAAGGCGGCATGTGGTCACCGTTAAACAGTCCCGAAGTGGCTATCGGTGAATCTATGTCCCCGTTCACAAATTCGATCAGAACCTCGGTTCCCACCCGTGGGAGGGCGATCATGCCGAAATTGCTGCCGGCCCAAGGTGTTGTCTTGCGCACCCAGTAGGTGTAGCGCCCATCGCGTGACCAATGCGGCTGCACCTGCAGCATGGCGTCTTGGTTGGTATGGACGATGGCGCCCTCGGGGCCAACGACCACGGCGGTCTCCGGGCCGTTGGCACGGGGCTTGGGGGTGATGCGTGCGGGGCGGAACTGGCGATCGGCCGGCATGGCCTCCAGGTCCACGTGAAAGCTGGCCGAGCGGGTGCCGCCGCTGCCTTCGTGGTCATTGTTGACGATGCCGTAGGCGGCGCGCAGCACGAGGTAGGCTTTGTTGCGCGCCGCATCGGGGTGCCCGGTCAATGTAAAGCAGTAACCGGGGACCACCCCACGGGCGTTGCCCCCAAGGCTGATGCGCTCGCGCGCCTGTTGAGCCTCTTCCAGCCGTATTTGGGCATAGGTCTGGCCATCGCCGGTTTCGGTGTACTCGCCAGCAAAGTCCGCCCAGGTGTTGTGCCCGAAGAGGTGTTCCGGCTGGTCGGAGTGCCGTACAGTCAGGTCATGACGGGGACGCCTGAAATCGTAATCCGAATGTTCATAATGGCCGGTGACCGCCTGATGCTTGCACTGCCAGGCGTCGAAGTGATCAGCATCGGGATAGAGGCCATCATCGGGCGGGTAGTACGGCACCTCGGCATAGCCAGTGATCGGGGAATCCAGATGGCTTGAAAAGTGATCGACGAGCACCATAATATGCCCCGTCTTCGGATCATCGCACCTGAAATAGAAGCAAATACCTTCCGATTCCAGAAGCCTCAAAATCAGATTCAGGTCTGACTCACGCCCCTGCGTGATCAAATCGCGTACCCGATAATCGGTACGCTTCAGCCGCCACTCGTGGTGGATGCCGTTGCCATCAAGCACCTCACCGACGACGGTGGTGGCATTCTCCCTCGTCCACAGGCGGCGCTGGCCCCGGGTGCCGGCAAACCAGAGCTTGGCCGAGAGGCGGACGATGTAGCGCCAGTGCATGCCCCGCCGTCCGGCGGCCTCCAGGCTCACCACGACACCGTGGAAGTAGCGCAGCGCGCGGCGCTGGCACTCCAGGGTCAACAGCACGGGCTCGCCCAACAAGGCGTTGGCGTCGAGGTCGGGCAGGTGCGACAGGCACTCCAGCTCGTAGTTCGGCAGGATGGAGACCCCATCGGTGCCGCGCAGGGATGTGACCCACAGGTCGTCCCCGAGGGGGGATTGCAGCGTCAGGACGCGTTGGCCGAGTGACAGGGCCTGGTTCATGTGCGCATCCTCGCGGGGCGTGCGGGACGAGGACGGTGACGACAAACACCGGGGCGGCTTGCCCGCGCGATGCGCTCTGGAGACGAGGGGTTTGTTCGAGTCGAACGACGGCGCACGGCCGACGACAGGCAGCGCCGAGCGGGCGCCAAATGAGGCGATTCCATGCAAGTCCCTCCCCGAGAAGAATCCTTGTTAGTCCATGTTGGGTGACGTGCGAAACGGGCGGGACGCTATAGCGGTTCCTGGGAGGTGTCAAGGCGAAATCGAATACGCAAAAGTATGGCGAAACACCATTTAAAAGCATCTTCTAATAGACGCTGCCGAACGGTTACCGCCGAAAGGGCAGGACAGAAATGGAGTGCCCCGCATGGGGGTGGGCGCAGCGGCCATAGGCTGGGGCTCCGGCCATCGCCGAAGCCCCAGCAGCAGCGCTATGCGTCCTCGGTCGTCGCGTCCTCGGTTGTCAGGACCAGACAGCCGCGCATGACCCGCACCCGCACTGGCTGGCGGATGTCGAAGCCGGCGGCGGCCAGCCAGTGGCCGCGCATCTGCAACCACGGGATGCCCTGCCCCCGGCGCGGGGTGCCGTCTTGACGCTCGGGGTAGTCGTACACCTGCTTGCCGACGGTCAGCCGGCGTTCGTTGGGGATGTTGGACGGGCGTGCATTGCCCTTAGAATGCTTGGCAGCCATTACTGATACCTCACGCTATCGGTTTTGGTTAGCTGGCCCCGGGTGCTCGTAACACCTTGGGGTCAGCGCCTTTCTTCACATCAACTGTCGCGGCACCATTGCCGCGTTTCGTACCGCACGATCATCCCTTCGAGCACTTCACGAATGACGAAGCGCTCTTCCTCGCTCAGCCGTTCGATGGCCTCGAACAACAGACGCATTGATTCTGCCGGCCCCCGCTCCTGAGGCGCGAAGACCAACTCGTCAAGGCTGACGCGCAGTGTCTTTGCCAGCTTGATGAGCCCTTCAAGGGTTGGTTGAACGAGCCCTTGCTCGTAGCGCCTGACTCGATTGACATGCATACCCGCCGCATTGGCCAGCTCGTGCTGGGTCAGGCGTAGAGACTTGCGAATCTCGACTAGACGGGACGGAAAACTCATACCAGGGCGGTCGTCGCTGAAGGCTGAATGGTAGAGATGAACGCAAACACTATAGTCCATAGATGGGCGCCATAAAAGCCTGTTAATGATCTTTTGGTGTGGCAATTCCCGTTGCTCGGAGATCGGCATTCCCATGCGTTTAATGATGAGAAGGGACGTTTCCGGCGCCGGGACCCTCGTACGGCTGCCTGGGCTCAGTCTGCCATTGCCCCTCGATCAAACTTCGGCGATACCGCGAACAAGCTCTTACGCCAGCGGCTGAAATGCGCGGCGCTGGCAAACCCGCAGGCATCGGCCACCGCGCTCACGGGCATGAGGGTCTGGCGCAGCAGCTGGCGGCCGTGTTGCTGGCGCAGCGGGATGCGCTGCGGTTGCTCGGCATCACCGGTA
>CBFGTF010000203.1:0-4754 GCA_965651655.1 uncultured Devosia sp. | reverse complement strand
GCTTGACGCCGAAGGTGGTCGGCTCGGCATGGATGCCGTGGCTGCGGCCGATGGTGATCGTGTCCTTGTGCTCATAGGCGCGCTTCCTGAGCGCAGCGAGCAGGGCATCGATGTCGGCGAGCAGGATATCGGCGGCATTCTTGAGCTGCACCGAGAGCGTCGTGTCGAGGATGTCGGACGAGGTCATGCCCTGGTGCACGAAACGCGCCTCGGGGCCGACGATTTCGGAGAGATGCGTCAGGAAGGCGATGACGTCATGCTTGGTGGTGCGCTCGATCTCGTCGATGCGGGCGACGTCAAATCCGTAATCGCCGCGTTCGGCCTTGCGGGCATTCATGACGTCCCAGATCTTGTCGGCGCTGTCCTTGGGCACGACACCCAGTTCGGCCAGCTTGCTGGTGGCATGCGCCTCGATCTCGAACCAGATGGCAAAGCGGCTTTCGGCCGACCAATTGGCAACCATTTCGGGACGGGAATAGCGCGGAATCATGGGGTTACGCCTTCAGCTTGCGAGTTTGAGTCATCCGGCGGGGTCGCGTAGCGCGCCAGGCGCTCGGGCAGGGTGCCGGTATGGAGTTCGAAAAGATGGTTGTCGCGGTCGTGGAAATAGAGCGAACGGCCTTCTCCTGCAACCCGGGACCGGCTTTCGCGCAGGTCCAGGCCCAATGTCTCGATGCGCTGCCGGTAGACGTCGAAATCGGCGTCGTCGATCTTGAAGGCAATGTGGTTGTAGCTGCGCGAGGGCAGGGCGGGGCCTTTCATCGTCGCCACCCATATGTCGTCGCGCCCGATGAGGAAAAACCGCTCTTCAGACAGCGAGAATTTCGCCTGGCCGCTGTCATAGACCTTGCGCGCGCCCAGCACCGTCACCAGCACCTGCTCCATGGCGTCGAGATTCTCGACGATGAAGGTCATGTGGCTCAGGCCCTGAACCTGCGGGTCAGGCATTGCGCAGGGTCGCAGCCTCGCGGATCGCCCTGATGCGTCCGGCATAGGTTGCCTTGTCATTGCCGGCATAGACCGAGGAGCCCGCCACCAGCACATTGGCGCCGGCATCCACGATGGCGCGGGCATTGTCGGCCGTGACGCCGCCATCGACTTCGAGATCGATATCCCGGCCGCCGATCAGTGCCCGGGCCTGGCGGATTTTCCCGATGCTTTCGGGAATAAAGCTCTGACCGCCGAAGCCGGGGTTGACGCTCATGATCAGCACCAGGTCGACATCATCGATAACGTGCTCGAGGACTGAAACGGGCGTTGCCGGGTTGAGCGCCACGCCGGCTTTCTTGCCCAGGGCGCGAATGGCCTGGAGCGAGCGGTGGAGGTGCGGGCCGGCCTCGGCATGCACAGTGATGATATCGGCGCCGCCATGGGCGAAGTCGGCCAGATAGGGGTCTGCCGGGGCGATCATCAGGTGCACGTCGAACAGCTTGTCGGTCACACCGCGAATGGATTTCATCACCGGCGCGCCGAACGAGATATTGGGCACGAAATGCCCGTCCATCACGTCGACATGAATATAGTCGGCGCCACCCTCGACAATCGCCTGCACTTCGTCCGCGAGCCGCGAAAAATCGGCGGACAGGATGGAGGGCGCGATGCGAAGCGGGCGCGTGGCGATCATGGGCACCTCGACGGGAAGCGGATGCCGGTGCTGTAGCGTGGCAGCGGGGCAGGGGCAAGAGGCAGGGTGCTATGCTTTGGGTGGATGTTTGTGAGAAATCGGCAGGCTCCCGCCCGACCCGGTTCCTGCGTCGATCGGGCGTCAGACCAGCGTGAGCAGCGCTCCTCCAAGGCCGAGCACCACGACCACTATCCATGGCGCGGTTTTCCACACGGTCAGCAGCAGGAAGCCGGCAAGGGCCAGGGCAAAGTCGGCGGGCGTGAGCACGGCGCTGGTCCAGACCGGATTGTAAAGGGCCGCGCCCAGGACGCCGACGACAGCCGCATTGGCACCGCGCATGGCCGCCTGCGCCACGGGCCTGGTGCGGAACGCATCCCAGAACGGCAGGGCGCCGACCACCAGCAGCAGGCCGGGAAGGAACACTGCCGCCAACGCAATGGCCGCACCCAATGGCCCCGCCGGCTCGGGTTGCATCACCGCGCCGAGATAGGCGGCGAAGGTGAAAAGCGGCCCCGGGACGGCCTGGGCCGCGCCATATCCGGCCAGGAAAGCGTCGCTCGACACCCAGCCGGTTCGCACCACCTCGGTTTCGAGGAGCGGCAGGACCACATGGCCTCCCCCGAACACCAGGGCGCCGGCGCGATAGAAGGCGTCGAAAAGCGACAGAGCCTGCGATGATGCAAGGGCCTCGGCGACCGGGAGCCCGGCCAGCAGGACGAAGAACAGGGCCAGCGCCGACCACCCGACTGCCTTGGGCACGCCGAATGTGAGGTGACCGACGGGGTTGGATGGCAGGCCCCTGCAGAGCCACAGCCCCAGCAGGCCCCCTACGACAATCGCCGCGACCTGGCCGATGGATCCGCCGACAAAGATCACCAGCAGCACGGCGAGCAGGGCGATGCCGGCCCGCTCGCGGTCCGGCGCCAGGGTCCTGGCCATGCCCCAGACTGCCTGGGCCACGACGGCGACGGCCACCAGCTTGAGGCCGTGGAGAATGCCCGCGCCGATGTCGCCGCTGAACCAGCTTGCGCCATAGGCGAAGAGCAGCAGCAGCAGGGCCGAGGGCAGGGTGAAGGCTGTCCAGGCGGCCAGCGCGCCCAGTGGTCCGCCCCGCAGCAGGCCCAGGGAAAAGCCGACCTGGCTCGATGCCGGCCCCGGCAGGAACTGGCAGAGCGCGACGAGGTCGGCATAGCCTTCCTCGCTGATCCATTTGCGCCGGGTGACCAGCTCGTCGCGAAAATAGCCCAGATGGGCAATGGGGCCGCCGAAGGAGGTCACCCCCAGCTTGAGGAAAACCCGAAAGACCTCGGCCGCCGAGCCCCGGGACCTGTGGTCTGCGCTCTCAGGGCCTGCCGCTTCGGACGTCATCAAACAGCTCCCCGATCCTGTCGCGCGAATCCCTGGTTTCGGGAACCGATGGTATTTGGCGGCTGTCGTCCCGGCAACGCATCCCCCGATGCGTGCGACCATCATCGGGGGCCCTTGCAGGCGCCCTGTGTGCAAGTGCCGCCGCGGATTTGGATTCTCTGGCGAATGGTGATACCCCAGCCGCGGGCGGCCGTCCGGCCGCCTCCGTCTGCCAATGAAGTGGTGAGGCGAAGCACACAGGTTAGGATAGTTTTTGCAGGTTCAGGTTCGCGACAATAATGTCGAACAGGCGCTCCGCGTCTTGAAAAAGCGTCTTCAGCGCGAAGGCGTGTTCCGGGAGATGAAGCTCCGCAAGTATTTTGAAAAGCCCTCGGAGGCGCGCGTGCGCCAGAAGGCCGAAGCCATCCGCCGCAATCGCAAGGCGGCGCGCAAGCAGGCCATTCGTGAAGGCCTGATCGCCGCGCCCAAGCGTCCGGCTCGTCCGGGCATGCCCTCGCGCGGCTGAATTCCCCTCTAGCGGCCGGGCCTTCTGGCCTGGCCGAGAGTTTCCATCTGCCGGTGCAGAAGGCGGATCTGCCCGGGTTCCAGCGTGCGGTCGCCGATCCGCAGCATGGCGCCCCTCAGGCTCACAGGCGCAGCCTGTTCCATGGCAAAGCGGACGGCCTTGGCGGCCGAGGAAAAATGGCGGGCGCCCTGGGCGCGCGCGGTTGCAATATCGCTGCCCAGGAACAGTTCCCCTGGCGCGTTCAGTAGTTCGGTATTCATGTCTCGTCTTTCTTCCGGCTCCGGGCCGGTGTCTCAGCGCGTCGGGCGCTGGAGGGGATAATCCTGCGCGTCATAAAGCGCGCGGATTGTGTCACCCTCAAATCTGTCGTCACCGCTTTCCATCACCATGCCGCGCAAGGCTGCGCCGGGCATGTCTTCTATGGCGAAGCGAACGGCTTCAGCGGTCGTGGTAAACCTGAAATAGCGGGCATTGCGCGTTTTCAGCGTGGCAACGCTCGAATAGATCTCGGCAGGCGCGGACCAGTCGAGGTCCGCGTTCACCGCTTGGCAATGGCGATGGAGAAGGCGTTTTCGCTTTCGGAAAACACGGTCTTCATGGCGGCGCTGGGGCTGAGGTCTGCCTCTTCCACGACGCGCTCATTGCTCTCTCCCCAGGATTTGACCCGGTAGAGCACCGGCCCCTTGTCATGGGGCAGGCAGGAGATGACCTCGCAGGGACCGGCAGGCCGGTTGCTGTGGCGCGGGGCCGAACGCAATTCCAGCATCTGACCGACTTTGAAGCGGTGCGGCATGGTGCGCTCCTTCATGTGCAGTAAATGGGGGCGTCGTGGACGCCCCCATGGACGCCGGGCTCAGGCCAGCGCGATATTGACGGCGCTTTCGCGGCCATCGCGACCCTTTTCAAGGTCATAGGTCACCTTCTGGCCATCGGCGAGGCTGTTGATGCCGGCGCGTTCCAGGGCCGAGACATGGACGAAAGCGTCCTTGCCGCCGGTCTCGGGCGTGATGAAGCCGAAGCCCTTGGTGGCGTTGTAGAATTTCACGGTGCCGTTGATCATGATGGCGCCTTTCGAATTGGCTCGAAGCAAAGCAAGCGAGCAGGTTTCCCCCGCGCACACTGCGTCAGGGGCCTATCAACGTTTGCAGTTCGGAAGGTAAGCCAAGCGACCGGCAAGCCGGCAGGCTGAGTTCGCCAACAGGGGCAGAAACGTATTTGTACAGTGTCTACCCCAAATGGGGTGAAGTCAAGGCGGGG
>CBFGTF010000202.1:0-4765 GCA_965651655.1 uncultured Devosia sp. | reverse complement strand
AGCACCACGGCGCTGGTGGTCAGATGGCCCGGAAAGGTGCTGCGGACGTCGAGGCGATGCCCCTGGTCAATCTGCCAGCGGAGGAGGGCAAGATGCTCGCTTGGCGCCGCGACTTCGGCACGGTAGCGCTGGACAATGGCGGCGAGGGCAGCATCGAAAGCGTCGGGGGTCATGGGGTCACATGCACGAGGTCATAGACATAGGACTTCGCGCCTTTCTTGCTCACCCATTCGCCCTCGGGCGGCGCATTGAGAGACTGAGCGTCGGGCAGGACGTTCCAAGGACGTCCAGCAATCGCCTGTCCCTCATCATCCCAGGCAATCCAGCCATAGCCGGGACGGTAGAGAATCCAATAGTCGCCGTCTGATCGCTTGAAGCCGTTGACCATGTCGGGGCGCGCCTGCCTGGCGAAATGATAGACCAATCCGTCCGACAGTCTTCGCAACTCGAAACGATCCGTCATCGCTCCCGTGGCCCGCAGCTGATTTCAGAGAGTTCGGCCTCGAACCTTGCGCGCATGGCCTCATGCGGAGCGGACAGGCGGACCAGCACGGCAAGCTTGTCGGTCCTGGATTCGACCACAAGCAGGCCCTCGGCGATGTCGATCTGCTGCTGGGCAAGTAGGCGGGTCTGCGCGGCATTGAAGATGCCCAGTTCCACGGTCTGGCCGATGCCGTCGCGGTTGGTGGTCGAATAGGTGACGACCCCGGCCTCGTTGAACAAGGCCACCGACCAGAAGGCATCGGGCAGCACGCCGCTGAGATAGGCCGGACCCTGGGAGAGATCGAGCTGGCAGATGCCATAGCTGATCTCGGGATCCAGCTGGAGCGGATTGGGTTCGCCCGGCGCGATGGGCGGCAGGACCAGGATGCGGTTTTGCGCGTCCAGTTTGGCGATGCGCGTCCACGCGGTTTCCTCGGCCAGCAAGGGCAGGGTGAGGATGGTGGCGATGTGGATGATGCCGCCCAGCAGCAGTCCGCCCAGGAACCAGAGCAGGGTGCGGATCATGGACACTCCTCCAGCGTGATGGAGGGCATGGTCAGGTCCGAGGAAGCAAAGCTCGACAGGGCTGTCGTATCATAAAGGGTGAGCACCAGGCTGAACGGGCCGCTACCCGCCAGTTCGAGCCATGTCCCCGGACGCAGCTGCGTGCCGACATGAATGCGCAGCGCGCCATCGGGCTGGCGGATGACCTCGCTGGAGCGGAGGGCCGCGTCGGTATCGGGCGCAGCGAGGTTGACCCAGTCGCCGTCCACCGCTGTCAGGGTCCAGAATGTCGACACCGGCACATGACCATCGAGGCGATAGGTGCAGGCCAGGTCGAGTGTCGCGCCATCGCTGTCCGTGGCGGCGACAAATTGCAGCCCCTCGCTGCGGCCCAGTTGCAGGGCCGCGGCGCGGGTGATGTGGCCGCTGGTATAGGGATTTGGACTGGGCGAGCCGATGTCGGGCCAGGTTGTCCAGGGCCCCAGGGATACGGCGCCGAACAAGCGCCCATCGGTGAGCGCATAATAGCTCAGGCCGAACCCGACAGAGAGGGCCACGGCTATGCTCATCAACAATCGCAGGACGAAACGCACGGTCAGCTTCTCTGCATTTGGGGCATGGGATGGCTTGGCCAGATGCGTTGCGGATAGGTTAGGCTTGTAGCAACGGGGAAGCCGGGGCGGAAGGCGATTCTGCCCGTTCCGAACAGGGGGGCTCATGCGCACGACAGGTGGAATCGTTCTGAGCCTGCTGGCCTTCATGCTGACGGCGGTCGCGGGGGTGGCGGCGGACAAGGTCAAGCCGGGCGATCGGCTGGCGGGCTGGGTCGGCAACTGGACCGCGGGGCCGGAACACGACATCACGATCCTGCGCGAGGCCGGTGGCAGCCTCTTCATTGAAGGGTTCGCCAGTTGGGGCGCGTCTGATCCCGAGCGGGTCGAGCGCGGCGCAATCAATATTGGAGAGTTCTCGGTCAGCGTGCCCGGCGCTTTCATCAAAGGCGCGCAACTGACATTTGCCCTGGGCTCGGATGGCGCCATACCCGCCAGCGATGCCGGAGAATATGACTGCGTCCTGCAAATGGAGCGGCAGGCCGATAGCCTGATCGTGTCGGACAACGGCATGTGTGGCGGGCACAATGTCCGGTTCGACGGGACCTATATGCGGGAGGAGTGAACCCCGCTTCGCTTGTGCCTAGAGGCTCGAGGCGCCGCTCGGGACCGGCGCGCTGGCCGTGTCGGTGGCGCGTGGTGGGGTATTGTCCAGTGTCGCTTCGAGGCGCGCCGCAAGATCGAGCAATTTGCGGGCCGCAGCCGGCTTGAGGCTCGGGGGGCGCTCGATGATCTCTTCGATATTGTCGAGATCGGCATCGGCGATGATGGTCTGCGGCGGCACGAAGTCGATACCGAAGACGGGCTGGATTTCGGCATTGGTATGGGCGAAGGCCATGAACTTCTGCCAGGCGATGGTTGGCAGGGTGCCGCCAGTCAGATTGTTGGTCGCGCGGTAGTCGTCGTTGCCGAACCACACGGCGGCCACGTAATTGCCGGTGAAGCCGCAGAACCACGCATCGCGATAGGATGTCGTGGTGCCGGTCTTGCCCAGGGTGGGAACCCCTTCAATGCGCGCACGGGTGCCGGTGCCGCTTTGGGTCACCGCATACATCATCTGGTTCATATAGGCGACGGTCTGCTCGCTGAGCACGCGTTCGTGGGGGGCGTCGGGATCAATCTCCCAAACCAGCTGGTCGTTGAGGGTTGTCATGCGCGTCAACCCATAGGCCTGGGTCTTGTAGCCATGATTGGCAAACACCGCGTAGGAACTGGTCATGTCCAATACCGAGACTGACGCCACGCCCAGCGCCAGCGACCGGGTCACCGGATATTCCTGGCGCAGACCCATGCGGTAGCTCAACTGGGCAATGGCGTCGCGGCCGGTCTTGATGGACAGGGTGACAGGCACGGTGTTGATCGAGGCGGCAAAGGCCGAGATCAGCGTTGTCTGCCCGCGATAGGAGCGGCCGTAATTCTGCGGGCACCAGTCGCCGATGCAGACGGGACGATCCGAAATGGTGTCGGTGGGCGTCAGGCCCAGCTGCTCGAAGGCCTCGGCATAGACAAAGGGCTTGTAGGACGAGCCCGGTTGGCGAGTAGAGACAATGGCGCGGTTGAACTGGCTCTTGGCGTAGTCCGTGCCGCCGACCATGGCGCGGATGGCGCCCTGTGTGTCGGTGACCACCATGGCGCCCTGTTCGACGCGATATTGCTCGCCCTGCTCGCGAATGACCGAGGTGATGGCCTCTTCGGCATAGCTTTGCAGGGTGGTGTCGATGGTGGTGCGGACAACGAAATTATTGCCCGGCGCATTGTTGGCCTCGATGATCGTCTTGGCTTCTTCGAAGGCCCAGTCGAGGAAATGATTTGGAGAATTGATGTCGTTGCTGCGGTCGATCGCGGCGGCCGGATGGCGGCGGGCGGCGGTGACCTGGCCCTCGGTGAGGAAGCCGGCGGCGACCAGATTGGTCAGTACCAGATTGGCGCGGCCGCGCGCGGCGGCGAGATCGACATGAGGTGCATAATTGCCCGGCGCCTTGAACATGCCGGCCAGCATGGCGGCCTCGGCCAGGTTGATGTCCTGCACCCGCTTGCCGAAATAGAATTCGGACGCAGCGGTGACCCCGTAATTGCCGCCGCCCATATAGGCCCGGTCGAAATAGAGCTTGAGAATCTGGTCCTTGGAATAGTTCCACTCCAGCCAGACCGACAGGAAGGCCTCGACGATCTTGCGCTCGATGGTGCGCTCGGAGGAGAGGAAGAGGTTCTTGGCAAGCTGCTGGGTGATCGAGGAGCCGCCCTGGGTGCCCCGTTCGCCCTGCGCATTGCTGGCAAGGGCGCGCAGGGTGCCGACCACGTCGATGCCGAAATGTTCGTAGAAGCGCCGGTCCTCGGTGGCGAGCGTCGCCTTGAGCAGGTAATCCGGCATCTGGTCGAGCGCCACGCTGTCGTCGGAGCGGATACCGCGCCGGCCGATTTCGGTGCCGAATCGATCCAGGAAGATCACCGAATAGTCTTCGGCCTTGTTGAAGGCACCGCGGTCGATGATGTCGAAGGCAGGCAGGGCCAGGGCGGTCATCAGCACCGCGCCGATGGCACCGAAGGTGAGCGCATCGGACAGGATTTCGACAAAGAAGCGGCGTATGCCAGAAACATGGAAACGGGACATGAAGTCCTGGTAGCGGGTATAACCGCGACCCAGCGCCTGCCAGAACTCGTAGAGGGAGGAATCAAGCCAGGCGTCCGCCGCCAGCATGCTGCCCCTGGGCCGGTGCTTCTTTTCCTTGGTGTAGAACGGATCCTGCACGGCGAACCCCGATGCCTCGTTGGAGGCAGAATTGTCCGCAAACCCCGGACAAGGCAACACAATCGCTGGAATATGATTGCAAAGGTCCGCCCGCAAGCGCAAACCGGCAACAGCATTATGGGCAAACGGTAAAGATGGCCTTCTGGGAAGAAAAAACGCTCGAGCAGATGTCGGCTTCCGAATGGGAGGCGCTGTGTGACGGCTGCGGCCGGTGCTGCCTGATCAAGCTCGAGGACGAGGATAGCGGCACGCTGATTACCTCCGATGTGCGCTGCAAGCTGCTGGACGGCGACACATGCGCCTGTACCGACTATCCCAATCGCCAGACAAAAGTGCCCGACTGCATCAAGCTGACGATTGAGAATGTGCGAGAAATCCCATGGATTCCGGTGACTTGCGCCTATCGGCGGCTGGCGGA
>CBFGTF010000201.1:0-4896 GCA_965651655.1 uncultured Devosia sp. | reverse complement strand
CACGACATCCGCTTCGTCGAGGACGACTGGGAAAGCCCGACCCTGGGCGCCTGGGGCCTGGGCTGGGAATGCTGGTGCGACGGCATGGAGGTGAGCCAGTTCACCTATTTCCAGCAGGTCGCGGGCTTTGAATGCTCCCCGGTGCCGGGCGAGATCACCTATGGCCTTGAACGCCTCGCCATGTATGTGCAGGGCGTCGAGAACGTCTATGACCTCAATTTCAATGGCCGCGAGGGCGATGAAAAGGTCAGCTATGGCGATGTCTTCCTGCAGAACGAGCAGGAGCAGTCAAAGTACAATTTCGAGGCCGCAGACACCGAAATCCTCTTCCGCCACTTCGAGGACGCGGAAAAGGAATGCCGCGCCATTCTCAGGAAAGGCGCCGAGGCCAACCGCCAGACCATGGCCATCCCGGCCTATGAGCAGGTCGTCAAGGCCTCGCACAATTTCAACATGCTCGACGCCCGCGGCGTCATCTCGGTCACCGAGCGGCAGAGCTATATCCTGCGCATCCGCGAACTGGCCAAGGCCTGCGGCGAAGCCTGGCTGCAGACCGCCGGCGGCGGCGCGGAATAAACCGCGCCGCTTGTGGCTCAGGCGCTGACTGGCGCCTCGACCTTCACCACCGTCAGCTTGTGGCGCTTGTCGGCGCGGTCGTGCCAGGTGATGGACTGGCCGGCCTTGAGGCCGATCAGTGCGGCGCCGATGGGCGTCATGACCGAGGCGCGGCCCTGGGCGATGTCGGCTTCCGCCGGATAGACCAGCGTTACCGTCTGCTCCTGGCCGGCATTGGTCTGATAGGTCACGCGGCCGCCCATGCGGACGACGCCTTCGGGCAGCTTGTCGTCGGCCACGACCTTGGCGCGCTCCAGTTCGGAGAGCAGCACTTCGGCCAGATCGGGATTGCGGTCGAGGCCCGCCTCGGCCAGCGCGGTGAGCTTTGCATGGTCGGCCTTGCCCAGGGTCAGCGGCGGGGTCAGGTCGCGGCGGATGTCAGTCATTGTCTTGTCCTTGTTGGATCCGGTGCGCGCAGGGATTGCCGCGCTCGCGGAGAGAATTTGGTGGGAAGCTATGAAGCGGTGCGCCGGCGGCATGCGGGAAAGTGCGGAACCCTAAACAGGCTCCGGCGCGGGCATGCCTAGGGTGTCTATCCTTCGATGAGGATGCTGCAGCGATGGCTCAGGCGCGTGTTCATGCATAGAAAGCTAGGGATTGGCGCGGCGAAGTCAAGCCCGTGTCCTCAGCGCCGTTGCAAACACATGGGCAAACTGCCAGTCTCCGGCACGAAAATGCTTGAGGGAGCGCACCATGTTCGGTTGGGTCATTCTTGCCTTGGTCATTGGCGTCGTCGGCTACGCCATCGTCATCTACAACAGCCTGGTGTCCAACCGGCAGATGGTGCGTGAGGGCTGGTCCGGCATCGACGTGCAATTGAAGCGCCGCACCGATCTCATCCCCAATCTGATGGAAACGGTCAAAGGCTACATGGCTCATGAGCGCGAGACGCTCGACGCGGTGGTCAATGCGCGCGCCAAGGCAACCAGTGCCGCAGCATCGGGTCCCGCTGCGCGCGCCCAGGCCGAAGGTGAACTCAGTTCCGCCCTCGGTCGCCTGCTGGCGGTGGCCGAGGCCTATCCTGATCTCAAGGCCAATACGACCTTCCTTGAATTCCAGGCCGCGTTGCAGGCCGTGGAGGACGAAATTCAGATGGCGCGTCGCTACTACAATGGCGCCGTGCGCAACCTCAACATCCAGGTGGAATCCTTCCCCTCGAACCTCGTGGCCAACGGCTTCAAGTTCGAGCAGGCCGAGTATTTCGAACTCGAGAACGAGGCCGAACGCGCCGTGCCGCAGGTCAAGTTCTAGCGGAACGCGTCTCAGGGCGCCGGAACGTCAATCCTTCGCCTCCCTCCCCCTTGAGGGGAGGGATTGAGGGTGGGGGTTCAGGCGCATCGTTCACCCACTGCCGGCCCGTGAGTCGGCCGATAGTGCAGAACCCCCACCCCGGCCCTCCCCTCAAGGGGGAGGGGGCGATGGAGCCGATATGTCGATACCCGGTTTTCTCATTCGCATTCTGGTGACGACGTTCCTTATGGCGGCCGCCCTCGCCAGCCCCGCCTTGGCACGCGAGGAAATCCGCGCTTTTGCCACCGATGTTGAGCTGCGTACCGATGGCTCGGTCGCGGTGCTTGAGACCATCGATGTCAATGCCGAGGGCAATCAGATCCGGCGCGGCATCTATCGCGACATCCCCGTGACCATGCTGGGCGACAGCGGTCACAAGATTCGTATTGACCTCGATGTCGCGGCCGTGACCCGTGCCGGGCGGCCCGAAATGTTCCGGGTCGAGCGCATGGGCGATTTCCAGCGCATCTGGATCGGCGATCCGGACGTGCTTCTGTCCTCGGGAGTGCATCGCTACACCATCAGCTACACCATGGACCGCATGGCTCGCCCCACCAAGAAGGGCGATGAACTCTACTGGAACGCCACCGGCAATTATTGGGATTTCCCCATCCTCACCTCGGTGGCCCGGGTCCGCCTGCCCGAGGGGGCGGTGCTGAACGACCTGGCCGCCTATACCGGCATTGCCGGTTCAACCGAACGCGCCGTGAGCGTCACCCGAGAAGACGACAATACGGCCATTTTCCGCACCCAGCGCGCCCTCGCGCCGGGCGAAGGGATGACCTTCTCGGTCTCCTTCCAGAAGGGGGTCGTCGCCTATCCTGAGGGCGTTGATGCCCTGCTCCAGACCGCTTCGGACCTTCGCGAAGTGTGGCTGCCCGTCCTCGCCGTGATCCTCCTGCTGGTCTACAATTTCACTGCCTGGATGCGGGTCGGGCGCGATCCGCCCAAGGGCACCATCATTCCTCTGTTCCATCCCCCGCGGGATTTCTCACCGGCCCTGACCCATTTTGTTCACAAATGGGGCTTTGCCAATGCGGGTTGGACCGCCATGACGGCGGCCATCTTCAATCTCGGGGTCAAGGGCCTCGTGACCATCCGCAATCCGGAAAAGACGCTGACCGTTGCCGTCACCGGCAAGCAGCCCGAGAGCAAGTTGCCTGTCGGCGAACAGGTACTGTTCTCCTACTTCCAGGGTCGCGGCGCGGTCACCTTTGACAAGGCCAATGGCAAGGACCTGGGGACCAAGCGCACCGAGTTCACCAGCGCCATCGAGAGCGAGAATCGCAAGGTCTGGTTCAACCACAATTGGGGTTTTGCCGGGTTCGGCTTCGTGTTGGCCGCCGCGATGGTGCTGGCAATGGTCCTGTTGGATGTGCTTGAGCCGGTGTGGCTGATCATCGCTGTGTTCGGCGGTGTCTTTGTGGGCATCATCGGCGGGGTTGTGTTCAGCACCATCAAGTCCGGCGGACTGTTCCAGCGTTTCATGATCTTCATCTGGGTGGGCATCTTCGCCTTCAATATGGGCGGCGGCCTGCTCGAAACCTTCACTGGCGTCACCATCAATTCGGCGGCCCTTGCCGCCGGTTCTATGGTGGTGATCTGCGTGATCTTCACGGTGCTGATGCGCGCGCCCACAGTCCAGGGCCGCAAGGTCATGGATGAGATCGAGGGCTTCCGGCTCTATCTCGAAACTGCCGAGCGGAACCGGCTCAACATTGTCGACGAACCGCCCATGACCATCGAGCGTTTCGAGCGCATTTTGCCCTATGCCATTGCCCTTGAGGTCGAAAAGCCGTGGTCCGAGCATTTCGAGGCCGAGCTCAGGCGCAATGCCGTGGCGGGTGGTGAGACCACCTACGCCCCGCACTGGTATTCGGGCAGCCGGTCCTTCTCGTCCGGCGGCATTTCCCGCGCCATCACCACGGCCTCTTCAGGCATGGCGGCGGCCATGGTTGCCGCCCAGCCGGTGCAGGCCAGTTCCTCCGGCTCGGGCGGCGGCGGGTTCTCGGGTGGCGGCGGCGGCGGCGGTGGTGGTGGCGGCTGGTAGCCAAAGCCTGCCTGAGCCGATAGACAACCCCTCGCCCCCGCGCTAATCACGCACACGCCTCAAAAAGACCGGTTGCCCACCATGCCCGAACTGCTGCTCGAACTCTTCTCCGAGGAAATTCCCGCCCGCTTCCAGCGCCGCGCGGCCGAAGACCTCAAGAAAGCCGTCACCAATGCACTGGTCGATGCGGGTCTGGTCTATGAAGGCGCCAAGGCCTTTGTCACGCCCCGCCGTCTGGCACTGTCGGTCTCGGGCCTGCCGGCCCGCTCGCCCGATACGCGCGAGGAAAAGAAGGGCCCCAAGGTTGGCGCCCCGCAGCCCGCCATTGACGGCTTCCTGCGTGCGGCCGGGCTGTCCTCGATCGATCAGGCCAAGGTGGAGAGCGACCCCAAGAAGGGCGATTTCTACGTCGCTCTGATCGAAAGGCCGGGCGCTGATGCCGTCGAGCTGCTCTCGACCATCCTGCCAAAGGTGATTGTCGAGTTCAGCTGGGCCAAATCGATGCGTTGGGGCTCGGGCAATCTGAGCTGGGTGCGCCCACTGCGTGCCATCACCGCAACGTTTGGTACCGAGAACGACGAACCCGTTCAGGTGCCGTTCATGATCGGGGGCCTGGAGTCCGGCCAGACCACGTTCGGGCATCGCTTTCTGGCGCCCGACGCCATCCGCGTGAAGCGTTTTGACGACTATCTGGTGGCGCTCGAACGCGCCAAGGTCGTGCTCGATATCGACCGCCGCAAGGACATCATCCGCACCGACGCCGATAATCTCGCGTTCGCCCAAGGGCTTAGCGTCATCCACGACGAAGGCCTGCTCGAAGAGGTGGCCGGGCTGGTCGAATGGCCAAATGTGATGATGGGGTCCTTCGACCCCGACTTCCTCAAGCTGCCCGAGGAAGTCATCATCGCCACCATCCGCGCCAACCAGAAATGCTTCTGCCT
>CBFGTF010000200.1:0-4897 GCA_965651655.1 uncultured Devosia sp. | reverse complement strand
AAACGGGTGCCAAGCCCGGCAACGGGAAAGACGGCGGTGCGGACGCGTTTGGACACGAAAAATTTCTCCCTGGTGGACGCTGATCAGACATAAAGCTAAATCAACATCTGGCACATATCGTTGCCTGCAAATAGCATTTCCGATGCGGAGAGACAAAGCATGACGGTCCTCGTAACCGGTGGCGCCGGCTATATCGGCAGCCATATGGTGCTCAACCTGGCCGATGCCGGCGAAGAGGTTGTGGTGCTGGACAATCTGGTGACCGGCTTTGACTGGGCCATTGACGGGCGCGCCAGGTTCGAAGCCGGAAACGCCGGGGACATCGACCGCGTCGTGGGCCTGATCGCCCAATATGGGGTGACCGAGATCGTGCATTTTGCCGGCTCGATCGTGGTGCCGGAATCGGTCAGCAACCCGCTCAAATATTACGCCAACAATACCGCGACCTCGCGCAACCTGATCGAGGCGGCGGTCAAGGGCGGGGTCAAGCATTTCATCTTTTCCTCCACCGCCGCCGTCTATGGCATGACCGGGCTGGCGCCTGTCGTCGAGGACACCCCGCTCAACCCGATGTCGCCCTATGGGCGGAGCAAACTGATGACCGAATGGATGCTGGCCGATGTCGCGGCGGCCCACCCCATGACCTATGGCGTCCTGCGCTATTTCAATGTCGCCGGAGCCGATCCGGGCAAGCGCTCGGGCCAGTCGACGCCGGAGGCCACGCACCTGATCAAGGTGGCCTGCCAGGTGGCGCTGGGCAAACGCGACAAGATGGACATTTTCGGCACCGACTACGAGACGGCGGACGGTACCTGCGTGCGCGATTATATCCATGTCACCGATCTCATCGCCGCTCATGCACTGCTGCTCAAGCATCTGCGCGGCGGCGGCGCGAGCACGACGCTTAATTGTGCCTATGGACAGGGCTATTCGGTGCGCGAAGTGGTCGAGACGGTGCGCAGGGTCTCGGGCGTCAACCTCAGGGCCGACGAAGGGCCGCGCCGGGCCGGCGATCCGGCATCGATCACCGCCACGGGCCAAAAGGTCCGGCAATTGCTCGGCTGGGTGCCCCAGCATGACGATCTCAACGAAATCGTCGAGACCGCCTATGCCTGGGAGCGGCACCTGCTCACCCGCAACCGCTAGGATGGTGGACCCCAAAGGGCACGCGACAGGACGACCCGCCATCCGCTGGATCGCTTTGCTCTGGCTGGCTCTGGCCACCCCGTCCCTCGGTCAACCGCTTGAGAGCTTTCCCGACTTCCTGTCCGGCCTGCGCGCCGAAGCGATCGCATCCGGCGTCAACGGGGCATTCTATGACGCCATAACATCGGACCTGACCCCCGATCCGCGTGTGCCGAACCTGGTCGAAACGCAGCCCGAATTCACCACGCCGCTCTGGGACTATCTCGAAACCCGCATCAATGCCGGGCGCATCGAGCGCGGCAAGGCCGCGATGTCGCGCAATGGCGAGCTCTTTGCCCGCACCGGCCAGCAATACGGCGTCGACCCCTATGTCCTGGGCGCGATCTGGGGCATGGAAACCGATTATGGCGCGGTGCTGGGCAATGACAGTCTCATCCGCCCGATTGTCCGGTCGCTGGCAACGGTCGTCTGGCAGCGGCGCAGCCGCTTCGTCGAGGACAAGGCCGACTTTCTCGCGGCCCTCAAGCTCACGGCGTTCAATGGCGGCATTTCCCCCGTCGGGTCCTGGGCCGGGGCTATCGGGCATCTCCAGGTCAATCCGTCCAATGTGCTGGCGCATGGCACCGATGGTGACGGCAACGGCCATGTGGACCTGCACAATTCCCTGGCCGATGCCCTGGCCACCAGCGCGGTCTATCTGCGGCGCCTGGGCTATCAGCCGGGCCTCGACTGGGGCATGGAGGTGGAGGTGCCGGCAGGCTTTGACTATCTGCTGGCAACCCGCGAACAGTTGCGGCCGATCCGCTTTTTTGCCGAGCGCGGCATTATCCGCGTCGCCGGACGGCAATTTACCGATCTCGACATTCCGGTCTTTCTCTATGTCCCGACCGGCAAGAATGGCCCGAAGTTCCTGATGACGGCCAATTATCTGGTCTTGAAGGGCTATAATTTTTCCGACAGCTACGCCATGGCCGTCGCCCACCTGACAGACCGCCTCAAGGGCGGCGGGCCATTCGTGACGCCATGGCCGCGCGATACCCGGTTCCCGGACCTGGCGCAGCGCCTTGCCATCCAGGAGGCACTCAAGCGCCTTGGCCACTATGACGGGGCGGTCGATGGCCGGCTCGGCCCCATCACCCAGGCTGCCTATGCCCGATTCCAGGCCGCGCAGGGGCAGGTGGCGGATGGGTTCATCACCAGGGCAGCGGCCGAGGCACTGGCCATTGCGGTCCGGTAACGCCAAGGCGAGCGGCGTGGCCTTGCCTTGGCGGGAATGCTAAAAGGCGGCGAACGGTTTGCGGATGTGGCAATGACGCGGTTTCTCCTATTTATCCTGGCCTGCCTGCTGGCCTTCGGCCCGGCTGCCCCGGTGCTGGCCCAGTCCGTAGCCGGAGACCGGATGGAGCTGGCGCAGGCCGAGCAGCCGCGCCGGCGGACCCTGTTCGACCTGCTGTTCGGCGAGGAGCCCGCCCAGGCACCGCAGGTGCAGCAGACCCAGCCACAACGACCGGCCGCCACTGCGGCCCTGCCGCCACCGGCGCCGGTGGTCGACAAGGCCCCCGATGCCACGCGGCTGGCCGTGTTCGGCGATTCGCTGGCCATCGACCTCGCCAAGGCTCTGGAACGCTTCTATGCCGAAGACCCAAACCTGGTGGTGATCGGGCAGGGGGTCAGCTCATCGGGCTTTGTTCGCGACGATTATTTCGACTGGAACGCCGCCATTGCCGAGCAGATTGCGGCCGATACATTCGATATCGCGGTGGTGATCATCGGCATCAATGACCGGCAGGAGATCAGCGCCGGCGGCCAGACCTTCGAGGCCTTGTCCGAGGGTTGGAGCACCGCCTATCAGGCGCGGCTCAACACGTTCCTCGGGCAATTGCGCGCTGCCCGGAAGCCCGTGGTGTGGATGGGCCTGCCGCCCATGTCGCGCAGCCAGTATTCCGCAGCGATGAGCCAGATCAGTGCGCTGCACCGGCTGGCGGCGTTTTCCGGGGGCGCCGAGTTTGTCGACATCTATGATCGCTTTGCCGATGCCGAGGGCAAGTACGCCGCCTATGGGCCGGATGTAAACGGGCAGAATGCGCTGATGCGCAAGGATGACGGCATCCATTATTCGGCGGCGGGCTCGGACAAACTGGCCTTCTATATCAGCCAGTCGCTCCGCAATTTCTATCGTGGCGGGCGGGTGAGCGTGGCCGTGGTTGATCCACTGCAAGGGACCGATGCGGCCGCCATGCTGCGGCCGCCACATCAGGGCCTGGGCCAGATCCGCCTGCTCGAGGTGGCCGGTGCGGTCATGCCCCTCAGCCGTGTGCCGACCCGTGCCAGCGACCTGGTCCTGGCCAATGGGGTGCCGGCGGCGCCGGCTGCCTTTCCGCTCGACCAGCTGGTCAAGGCACCCGTGGGCCGGGTCGACGCTTTCGGGGTCGGTGTCACCGCCGATGAGGAAACGTCCGAAGAGACCGGACCGGCTCAGTAAGGCGCCATGTCCACGGCAATGGGCGCCAGCATTTCCGAGCGGGCCGCGCCGGTTCCAGCCACGCTGGTTGCCATGATCGCAAAAATCAGCAGAAGCAGAGCAGCAGCCAGACGCATGCGGAAACTCCCCTAAGGGTTGCTGCGTCATCTCTGCGCCTGTCCGGGCCGCGTTTCAACGACAGCGTTAAGACTTGCTTAACGCTGAAAATTTTCAGCAAGTTTGCGTGAAGAGACGCCTCAGCCGCCGAGCAGGCCGCTGGCCTTGATACCGTCGAAGACGAACTGCACGGCCAGTGCCGCGAGCAGGATGCCCACGATACGCGAGACCACCGAAAGGCCCGTGAGGCCCAGCAGGCGCTGGATCGGAATGGCGATCAGAAGGGTCAGCCAGCACAGCGCCAGGATGACCACGATGGCCGCCAGCACCAGCCAGAATTCGAGATCGGATTTGGCGCCGGTGGTGAGCAGGATCACCGCCGAGATGGCGCCGGGGCCGGCCATCAGGGGCATGGCGAGCGGAAACACCGAGATATCGTGGCTCTGCCGGGCCTCGACTTCTTCCTCATCGGTGGTGCCGGTGCCCCCCGAATGACGCGCAAAGACCATGTCGATGGCGATCAGCAGCAGCAATATGCCGCCTGCCGTGCGCAGGGCCGGAATGGTGATGCCGAAGAGATCAAGGATCGCATTGCCGAGCACGGCGAAGAACAGGAGGATGCCCAGGGCCACCAGCACACCGCGCGTGGCAAAGGTGCGGCGCTCGGCCGGTGTGTTGTCCTTGGTCAACGCGGCAAAGATGAAGGCAATATCGGCCACGCCCACCGTGGCGAACAGCGTGACGAATGCGACGAGAAAAGTGTTCATGATAGCGCCCCGGCCCAGGAGCAAGGACTAGGCCATTTGGCGCCCCGCGCCAAGCCCAGGGCTATCCCCGCCGCTTCTCGATGGCGTCCCAGATCATCACCGCAATGTCCGGCCCGCCGAAGCGCTTGATCTCGCGGATGCCGGTGGGGGAGGTGACGTTGATCTCGGTGAGATAGCCGCCGATGACGTCGATGCCGACAAAGATCATGTCGCGCTCCTTGAGCGCCGGGGCGATGGCCGCGCAGATTTCCTTTTCGCGCTCGGTGAGCGGCGAGAGTTCGGGGCGGCCGCCCACATGCATGTTGGAGCGGGCCTCGCCATCGGCGGGAATGCGGTTCAATCCCATGACCGGCTCGCCATCGATGATGATGATGCGCTTGTCGCCCTTGCGCACATCGGGCAGGTA
>CBFGTF010000199.1:0-4905 GCA_965651655.1 uncultured Devosia sp. | reverse complement strand
GCCGCCGATCGGCAATGCGCCTCATGCACGCACCACCCTGGTCGTGCCGAGTTGATGCTATACCCCTGTCCCGGAGCGGCGCCAGAAGTGGGTCAGCGTTTCGCGCCACAGCTCGGTGGCGTCGAGATTGGCGCAATGGCCGCCTTCGGGCAGGTCGACCAGGGTGAAGTTGGTCCTGGTCCGCATCGCCTCGAGGGTCGGCGCCAGCGCCGCATTGACCGCAGTGTCGCGGCCGCCGCGTAGCAGCAGTATCGGCACCGTGGCTGCGCAGGCCGCTGCCGTGAAATCATAGCGGCAGGCATGGATGGCGATCTGGCGGTCCACCTGCGGGTCGGAGGCGGCGACGAGCCGCGCGACGAGCGGACGGGCCGCCAGGTTGCGCGTGGTGAGGACCGCCGTCAGCCGCGCCTTGAGGCGGCGCCCGAGCAGGGCGTGGGTCAGCGGAAAGAGCAGAGGCATCCAGCCGGGCAGTTGCTGGCCATAGGCCGTGCCGAAGGTGGCCAGCGTCCTGAAGCAGGCTTCATCCTGCTCAAGCAGTGACAGTGCCAGGATGCCGCCAAGGGAATTACCCACCCAATGCACATTGACGACCCCGGCGTCATCGAGCACGCCAAGCATGTCACGGCCCATGCGCGCGAAGGAATAGCCATCGGCATCGTCGGACCGGGCCTTGCCGGAGCGACCGTGGCCGCGCAGATCGGGCACCAGAACGCGGAAGCCACGGGCAGCAAAGAAGGCCGCATCATCGTTCATCTGCGCACCCGCCGCGGCAAGGCCGTGGCACAGCAGGACGGCATCACCCTCCTGCGGGCCCCAATCGTCATAGATGATGGTGACGCCATCGTCGGCCTGAACGCTCTTCGTCCACGGTGCCGGTGCATCCACGCTGCCATCTGCCGTCACTGGGACATCTCCGCTGCCCTGGACGCGGCCTTGCTGCGCTGGCGCCCGGTATCGGCAAGCAGTTGGGCGATCTCAAGGGGCACGGCCTCCGCCCCGAGCAGGCGGCGGAAGTGGTAGGCCGGGCCACGCATGACATTGGCCCGGTGCCGTGGATCGCGGAAATGGCGCGCCGAGGTGTGATAGAGATGGGTGAGTGTCTCGCGGCCTCGCTCCGGCGTGAAGGCCGCCAGCATCTGGGCAATATCGGGCGGCAGGCTGTCCGCGTAGGGCGACAGGAAGAACAGGCCCATCCAGCGCGTTGCCGGGCGCGCGAGGTAGAGTTCGTCCGCCGTGCGGACGACCCCCGCCCGATCGTCGGCCCCCATCTGGGCCGTGCATTTGAGCACCAGCAGGTAGATGTGGAAGTCGGAGCCAAATTCGGCCAGCGCGGCGCCACGGTCATAGGCCTGGCCGGCTTCGGCAAACTGGCCCTTGCACATCTGCATTTGTCCGCGCGTGGCAAAGGCGGCGCCAAAGGCGGTGCTGCCGGCAAAGGCCTCTTCGGCCAACCGGTCCGCCAGCTCGAAATGGCCCCGATCGATAAAGAACAGCAGTTTGGCCGCCGCCAGCCGGAGCAGGCTGTTGTCGTCGATGGCCGGCAGGCTATCGAGCACGAGCGCCTCGATCTGCGTCTCGATCCCGGCCCGCCCCGCCGGGGTCAGCAGTGCCGGGTCCAGCGGCCAGTGGATCAGCCGCGCATAAAGGTTCATCGCCCACATGACGGCAAGCGTCGGATCGTCCGGGCGATCAGCCCGCGCGCGGCGCAACTGGGCTTCGGATTCGCGCCAGCGCTCCGGCGACCGGGTCAGCGCCCTGGCCGCCTCGTTGAGGCGGATCTCGACCGGGGCATCGGTCGGGGTCAGCAGAGCCCCAGCAGCCGGCAGCGCGAAATAGCGCCACAGTGCATCCCGCGCCCAGCGGGCAAGCTCCCGCCCATGCTGGCGCACCGCCTCGGGCGAGGCAGACAGGCGACGGGTCGCGATGACCCGCCGTTCACCGATACTGCGCAGCACGAAAGCGCCATGCAGAAGCTCTCCATCAAGATGGGTGCTCACCTCCAGCGCATAGTCCACCCTGCTATCGCGGTCATGGGGCAGGTCCGCAATGGCCACGCTCCGCCCCGGACCGACCAGCCCGGCCAGCTCGGCGCATAATTGCCTGGTCAGTGGCGCCGCCACTTCCGCGCCATCGCCCTGGACGGGGCCAATCGCGATGAAGGCCTGGAACGGCTGCCGCCGTTCCGCCTGGGCGACCCAGACATAGCCCTCGCCATATTGGGTGGCGATGAAGCGGGGGGCTTTCGCACTGTCCCCCAGCCGGGTGCGCAGCCGGGCCACCAGAAAATCCACATTGCGCTCACTGGTCCGGCGCCCGGTCTCCGCCAGGGCGGCATGGAGTTCCGCTCGCCTGACCAGCAGGCCCGGCCTGCGGGTGAGCTGGAGCAGGATGGCGCGCTCCTGGCGCGTGAAGACGATCTCCTCGCCATCGGGCCGCCGCGCCCCGCGCATGGAATCGTCGAAACCAAAACCGTTATAGATCTGCATGCCCACCCCTGCTGCCCTGCCCGACCAACTTTGCAGTCGCCAGCAGCAAGCACAAGTCGGATATGAACCCGGCCGAGATCTGGACCGCAGATTATCCCATTGCACGCAGTATCGGCCCATCAAGCAGAGAAAATGCAGCATCAAACACTGACGCAACAATCCATCACTATTGTGCGCCCATTGCCGCCCGGCGGATTCTGTCCGGGCCGGTGCAGGGGGAACCATGTCGAGATGGAATAGCCGCGGGTGTTGGGCCGTCCCGTTTTTGTGGGATTCAGATCCTGCCCCGTTCGGTGATCGGGCGCCTGCGCCCGCCAAGAGGGAGCCGAACAGGCGGGCGGTGCGGCCAAGTGAGCCGGCAGCATTGCCAGCCCAACAGCGAGCGCCGGTCAGCGGCAATATCAGCTTCAGCGTCCATGGTGCAATCGCGCTGGCGCTGGCAGCCCTGACCGCGTCCTCAAGCTCCGCCCAGGACTTCGTCATACCTGCCGGACCACCGGCAGGGCAGCAAATCATGGCCAATGTCGGGGACCATGGCGTGATCGAGGTCGGGGGCACCGTCAGCACCACCGGCTTGTTAGATGACGCGGTGGAAATGCAGAACGACAACCAAATACTGGAGAACGCCGGCACCATTGCGACGTCGGGCAGCAACACCGCTGGCATTTACTCCACCGGCACCAACGCCGCCATCACCAGTTCCGGCACCATTGCCACGTCGGGCGGCGGCACCGCTGGCGTTTACTCCGCCGGCACCAACGCCGCCATCACCAGTTCCGGCGCCATCGCGACATCGGGCAACGACGCCTTGGGCATTTACTCCACCGGCGCCAACGCTGCCATCACCAGTTCCGGCACCATCGCGACGTCGGGCAACAACGCCAGGGGCATTGTCTCCACCGGCGCCAACGCCGCCATCACCAGTTCCGGCGCCATTGTGACGTCGAGGGACTTCGCCTATGGCATTGGCTCCACCGGCGCCAACGCTGCCATCACCAGTTCCGGCTCCATTGCGACCTCGGGCAACAGCGCCTGGGGCATTTACTCCTTCGGTGCCAACGCTGCCATCGACAATTCCGGCGCCATTGCCACGTCGGGCAGCACCGCATATGGCATTTGGTCCACCGGCACTAACGCCACCGTCACCAACTCCGGCAGCATTGTTGCCCAACAGGCCAACGCCATCCACTTCACCCAGGGCGGCGCCACCCTCAACCTGCTCGCCGGCTCCACCATTCAGGGCGGACTGTACTTCTCGGGCAGCGGCAACAGCCTCAACTTCGCGCCGGGCCAGAATGCCGTGATGCAGCTGACGGGGCCCGGCACGCTGACCGTGTCGGCAGGCGGCAATCCCTTCGTCGTCACCAGCACTGCCGTCGCCGTGCTCGATCGCGGCGGCTTTGTGCTCACCGATGCCATGGCCCTGGGACTGGCCGACGACCTGGCCGCAGGCGCTGCCAGCGGACAACAGCAGTGCCTGTCCCTGGCGGCGGGCAATGATTGCGCAACAACCGCCTGGCTTGGCGGCTTCAGCGGTTTCGGTGGGCAATTGGGCAGTTCTGCGCTCGCCAGCCGGCAGCAGCGCGGCGGCGGCCTGACGGGGATCGAGTTCGGAGCAAGGGGCGGCATTTCCCTGGGGGCTGTGGGCGCGCATGGCAGCGCCGGCAGCCAGCATGAGGCCGACATGACGGGCACCGTGGCCGGCGGCCATGCCAGTTTCGCGCAGAACGGCTACTTCGCCGATTTCTACGCCTCGGTCGGCATCCTGCGGGTCGCCAGCAACCGCACCGTGGCCGATAGCAGCGTCTCCGACGGCATCGATATCGCCACCGCCAGCCAGACCGTCCAGTTCCTCAGCCCCGCGATAACCATCGGCCGCGAGCTGGTGACCGACGCCGGCATCCTGACCCCGAGCCTGCGGCTGCGCTATACTGGCTTGCAGCTTGGCGGCTATAGCGAGAGCGGTGCCAGTGGCCTCGTTGTCGACAGCCGCTTGGTGCATGAACTGAACCTGCGGGCAGAGTTGGCGCTGGCCCTGCCACCGCTCGAAACCGAGCGCGGAACGCTTTCGGCAACCCTGCGGGCCGGGGCCGACATTGTCCACCAGCACAGCGAGACCGTCACCGCCAGACTGCTCGGTCAACCCATCAGCTTTAGCGCCGGTGGCGACGGCACAAGACTTCGCGGCTTTGCCGCCACCGAGTTGGGCTACACCTTGGCCAACGGCGCCCGCCTGTTCGGCAGCCTCGAGACCAGCCGCGACACCAGAGGGGGCTATTCCGGCACGGCGCGGGCGGGGCTGAGCGGGAGTTTCTGATATCGAGCTTGAAGTCGCGGACCCACCGCCCGCATTCGCTCTGGCGAGCGTCCGCTATGGACAGTCCGCTCACCAAAACCCGCCATTCCGCTAACGGCCCCA
>CBFGTF010000198.1:0-4908 GCA_965651655.1 uncultured Devosia sp. | reverse complement strand
GGGGCGGCCACCCGCCATTCGAGCCTGGCTCTCATGGCCTGCTCCGGCTTGAAAGGCTCCACTGGAGCCTTTCATCATCCTTCGGATGAACGCCTACGCAGCCTTCACGATTTCGACGACTTCTACGTCGAATACCAGGTCCTTGCCCGCGAGGGGATGATTGGCGTCGACGGTGACGCTCTGTTCGTCCACGCCCACCACGGTGATGGGCAGCATGCCGCCATCGGCGGTGCGGGCCTGAAGCTGGGTGCCGACCTGCAGGTCGATGCCGGAGGGCACCTTCTCGCGGGCCAGCTGCTGGATCGCATCGTCACGGCGGGGGCCATAGGCGGCAGCGGCCGGGATGGTCACCGTGCTCTTGGCGCCCTCTTCCAGGCCGGCAACATGCTGTTCCAGCCCCTTGATCACCTGGCCTTCGCCAAGCTTGAACTCGAGCGGCGCGCGACCCTCGGAGCTGTCGAACTGGGTACCGTCGGTGAGACGGCCGGAATAGTGAATGCGCACGATGTCGCCGGTTGCGGCAGTGGTCATGAGACGAGCCTTTCGGAATTGTCTGGGCCCTCGACAGGGAGGAGGGCTTTCGGGGTCAGTCGCGCAACAGGCCGCTCGGCCAACAGGGGCGGAGCGGCGCAGGGGCGGCAAATCGGTTGCCGCAAAACGCACGACGGCGAAGCCACAGTCTAGGGCATGAGACCCAGATGTAAACCTTTGGGGGGCAAAGCCCCGCCCCGTCTGGGCTTTTTCGCCCGATAGGGCGATAACACTTGCCGGTGCGTCGCATTTCCGCCATCAAGCCGCCGCGTTTGCCGCGTAGCGGGCAGCGTGAGGGATATCTGGCACTTTGAAGGTAGATCGATGACGGCTCGGCCGATCCCCATTGCTGGTTCCATTGCCCTGGCGCTGGTCCTGTGCGGCTGCTCGATGGCCAATATCAAGCCCTTGCCCGGCAACAGGACGGCCAGCGCCGCCATTGCCAGCTTTGCGCCCGTTGCCCCCACCCGGGCCGGACATGTGCCCAAGGCTGCCGCCGTGCCCAGCGCCCCCGACAGCATGCTGCTCGGCTATGCCGGCAGCGAGCGCGGGCCGCTCGATGGGCTGATCAGCCATTATGCCACTCAATACAGCGTGCCGGAGCACCTGGTGCGGCGCGTCATCCTGCGCGAAAGCGGCTATAATCCGGCCGCCCGCAATGGACCCTATTACGGGTTGATGCAGATCAGCCACGCCACGGCGCGCGGCATGGGCTTTTCCGGCGAGCCGGCGGGCCTGCTCGATGCGGAAACCAATCTGCGCTATGCCGTGCGCTATCTCGCCGGCGCCTATATGACAGCCGGCGGCAATGATGACCGCGCCGTGCAATTCTATGCGCGGGGCTATTATTATGACGCCAAGCGCCTGGGTCTGTTGGAAAAGAGCGGGCTGCGCTAGCCCTGTCCGCGCCTGCCCTCAGGCAGGCGTCGAGAGCAGGTCATCGACGAGGCGGACGAATTCGTCCTCGCGAAACGGCTTTTCGAGCCGTGGGAAATCCCATTGCTCACCATCGGGTAGTTCGGCATAGCCGGTGGCCAGAAGAATCGGCAGGTCGGGGCGCAGCGCGCGGGCCGCCTGGGCCAGTTCCAGTCCGCTCATGCCGGGCATGCCGTAATCGGTGATCAATGCTCCGATCTCGGGACGGGTGTGGATCAGTTCCAGCGCTTCCTGCCCGGAAAAGGCTTCGAGGGCGGTATGGCCCAGGTCGTTGAGAATGTCGGCGGTGTTGAGGGTAATCAAGGCATCGTCGTCCACCACGAGAATGGTAGTGCTTGTCCCCCTCACTGGGGTGCTCTGCACGAGGGTCCTTAAAGGCTCCAGCGAGCCTGTTATCGGGAAGGCGGATCTCCGCCCTTCCTATCTGCCGCGACGTTAAGCCCACAAAAGTGGCGAGGATAGGGTAGCTCATAAAAAGTGATCCACCAAGGCTCCTGACAGGGATGGGCAAAAATGGGTGCCATCCTGGCGCCCATGGCGATAAAGTGCGCCGGCTGCTTCGCTCGGGCGAAGCGGCAAACGTCATCTGTCGGCTTGCCGGACCCAAAAAGTGGTACCCGCTTTTCCTGGCAATCCTGGGGGAACAAGAGGAAACGCAAACATGCATCTGCTGCTCGTCGATGGCTCGGGCTATATTTTCCGCGCCTTCCACGCCCTGCCGCCCCTCAGCCGCAAGTCCGACGGACTGCCGGTGGGCTGCGTGCAGGGGTTCTGCAACATGCTCTACAAGCTCACCCAGGACATGGATGGGGATGATGCACCCACCCATATGGCCGTGATCTTCGACGCCAAGGGCAAGACCTTTCGCGACGACATCTATCCCCAGTACAAGGCGCAGCGGCCGCCCGCCCCCGAGGAGCTGGTGCCGCAATTTCCGCTGACCCGCTCGGCGACCCGCGCCTTTTCCATCCCCTCCATCGAAATGGAGGGCTGGGAGGCCGACGACATCATGGCCACCTATGCCTGCATGGCGCGCGACAAGGGCATGAAGGTCACCATTGCCTCATCCGACAAGGACCTGATGCAGCTGGTCGAGCCCGATGGCTCGATCCGCCTGCTCGATACCATTCCCCGCCCCGGGCAGCCGCCGCTGCGCTGGATCGGGCCGGACGAGGTGTTCAACAAATTCGGCGTCACCCCCGACAAGGTGATCGACGTGCAGGCCCTCTGCGGCGACAGCGTCGACAATGTCCCGGGCGTGCCGGGCATCGGCGTCAAGACCGCCGCCGAACTGATCAATACCTATGGGACGCTGGAAAACCTGCTCGACCACGCAACCGAGATCAAGCAGAACGCCCGCCGCGAAAAGCTGATCGCCAATGCCGAGCTGGCGCGCATCTCGAAAACCCTCGTCACACTCGAACAGAAGGTCCCGGTCGAGATCGACCTCGATGGCCTCATTCGCCAGCCGATGAGCCCTTCGGCGCTGTTCCCGTTCCTCAAGGCGATGGAATTTGCCACCATCACCAAGCGCCTCGCCACCCTGCTCGAGGCCAATCCCGATGATTTCGAGGCCGATCCGGCGCTGGCCGCGAACAAGGAAACGCCCGTCCCCGGCGCCCCGGTCAAATCCACCTCGCTCTCGGTGGCCAAGGCCAAGCTGGCCGCTGGTGTCGTGCCCGGTTCCGGCCCGGCCCGCCACGCCGCCGAGGAGCATGCGCGGGTCAAGGCCATCCCGGTCAATTACGACGCCTATGAAATCGTCACCACGCCCGAGGCGCTCGAAGCCTGTATCGCCAAGATCATCGACAAGGGTCATGTCGCCATCGACACCGAGACCACCGGCCTTGATCCGCAGGCGGCGGACCTGGTCGGCATCTGCCTCTCCACCGCGATCGGCGAGGGCTGCTATATTCCGGTCGGCCATCGCAAGAGCGGCGACATGTTCGAGGGCGGTGACGGGCTGGTCGAGGGCCAGCTCCCCATCGGTTTCGTGCTCGAGGCCCTGAAGCGCGTGCTCCAGGATCCCGCGATCCTCAAGATCGGCCAGAATGTCAAATATGACCTGGAAGTGCTGGAGCGCTACGGCATTTCCATGGCGCCGATCGACGACACCATGCTCATTTCCTATGCGCTGGATGGCCCGCGCTATAATGGCATGGATGTGCTGGCCGACCACTGGCTCAACCACAAGACCATCACCTTTGCCGAGCTGGCCGGCACCGGCAAGGCGCAGAAGAGTTTCGACCAGCTCGAAATCCCGGCCGCCGCCCGCTATGCCGCCGAGGATGCCGACATCACCTTGCGCCTCTGGCATGTGCTCAAGCCTCGCCTCGCCGCCGAGAACATGACGGCGCTCTATGAAACCATCGAGCGCCCGCTGGCCCCTGTGCTGGCCCGCATGGAAGCGCGCGGCATCACGGTCGACCGGCAGATCCTGGCCCGGCTCTCGGGCGATTTCGCCCAGCGCGCCGCCGCCTTCGAGGCCGAGGCGCATGAACTGGCCGGGCAGAGCTTCAATCTCGGCTCGCCCAAGCAATTGGGCGAAATCCTCTTCGACAAGATGGGGCTCGAGGGCGGCACCAAGACCAAGACCGGCGCCTGGGCCACCGGCGCTGATGTGCTCGAGGACCTGGCCCTCAAGGGCATTCCGCTGGCCCGCACCATTGTCGACTGGCGCCAGCTGACCAAGCTCAAGGGCACCTATACCGATGCCCTGCCCACCTATATCAACCAGCGCACGGGCCGCGTGCACACCTCCTATTCGCAGGCCTCGGTCCTCACCGGACGGCTCAGTTCAAACGATCCGAACCTGCAGAACATCCCGGTCCGCACCGAGGATGGCCGCAAGATCCGCACCGCCTTCGTCGCCCCGCCGGGCAAGGTGCTGATCAGCGCCGACTATTCGCAGATCGAATTGCGGGTGCTGGCCCATATCGCCAATATCCAGGCATTGAAGGACGCCTTCGAGGAGGGGCTGGACATTCACGCCATGACGGCGAGCGAGATGTTCAACGTGCCGGTCGAAGGCATGCCGAGCGATGTGCGCCGCCGCGCCAAGGCGATCAATTTCGGCATCATCTACGGCATTTCCGCCTTCGGCCTCGCCAACCAGCTGGGCATCGAGCGCTCGGTGGCGGGCGACTATATCAAGACCTATTTCGAGCGCTTCCCGGGCATCAAGGACTATATGGACGCCCAGAAGGCGCGGGTGAAGGCCGACGGGCATGTGATGACCATTTTCGGCCGCCGCATCCAGTTCCCCAATGCCAATTCGGGCAATCCGAGCGAACGCGCCTTCGTCGAACGCGCCTCGATCAACGCCCCCATCCAGGGCTCAGCCGCCGACATCATCCGCCGCGCCATGATCCGCATGGAGCCGGAATTGGCCAAGGCCGGCGTCGACGCCCAGATGCTGCTGCAGGTGCATGACGAACTGAT
>CBFGTF010000197.1:0-4977 GCA_965651655.1 uncultured Devosia sp. | reverse complement strand
CCAAGGACAAGTGGCCGGCCCACTTCTGGTGGTCCAAGCTGGTCGTCCGGCTGGCCGGCCAGGAAGGCTTTGAAGCTGCCGCGCGCGGCGAGGGCGATGGCTTTGCCGGCGAAGATTTCGTCAAGGCCGGCGAATATTTCCTCGAGCTGGCCGCGCTTGACCCCTGGCAGGAAGGCTTCCTTGCCGCCGGTTACGGTGATGCGTCGGGCCTGTTCGGTGACGGCCTTGCGGCCATGCACCTGATGGGCGACTGGGACTATGGCGCGATGAAGGACAATTCCGCCGACAAGGACGGTATTCCCGACGACGAGCTGGGCATCCTGCCCTTCCCCACCATCGAGGGTGGCAAGGGCGACCCGACCGACACGCTGGGTGGCCTGGGTGGCGTGCTGTTCTCCAGGAACGCTTCGGACGCTGCGGTCAAGTGGGTGGAGTTCTTCAACAACATGGAGAACCAGGCCAAATACGCCAAGGATGCCTATTACATCCCGATCGCCAAGGGCGCGGCTGATGTGATGACCAATCCGTTCAAGGTGCAGATCGGCAACAATATCGGCAATGCCCATTGGCATGCCCTGTTCTTCGATCAGGCCCTGGGCCCCAATGTCGGCGGCGTGGTCAACGACATCTCGGCTGAGCTTGCTGCCAATGCCATGAGCGCGGAAGAAGCGGCCGAGCTCATCAAGGAAGCCGTGGACGACTCTCTGTAGTCCACCATTCACCTCCGGCGGGCGGGACCAGCCCGTCCGCCGGACCATTCTATCGCAATGCCTGGACGTGGCCGTGCCGGAGCCGCCCAGCGCGTTGGACGGCGAGGGGACCAGTCAATGAGCAGTGTTGCTACCGGGGTGCAATCGGGAGCCGTCGCGATACCGCGCCGCCGCCGCTATGTGGAAAGCAAGAGCGTATTGCCGCTGCTGCTGTTCCTGCCGCCCGCGCTGATCCTGTTCACGCTCTTCGTCGTGATGCCGATGGTCGATGCGACGACCTTTTCGTTCTTCGACTGGAACGGCTACGGCCCCATCACCGATTTTGTCGGCTTCGAGAACTATGCCGACGTCATTACCCATCGCAATTTCGGCACTGCCGTGCGCAACAGCCTGATCGTGGTGGCGGTATCGCTGGCCATCCAGTTGCCGCTGGCCATGTGGTGCGCCATCGCCCTGGCCGAGCGGTCCGTGCACATCAATGTGCTGCGCACCCTGTTCTTCCTGCCCTTCATGCTGGCCGAAGTGGCCGCCGGCTTGATCTGGAAATTCGTCTATGACGGCAATTATGGTCTCCTGCCTGCCATTGGCGGGGCTATCGGGGTCGATATGCCATTCGTGCTGGGCGACAAGCTCTGGGTCATCCCGGCCATCATGCTGGTCATCACCTGGAAATATTTCGGCTTCCACATGATGATCTTCATTGCCGGGCTGCAATCGATCCCCGCCGAGGTCATCGAGGCCGCGCGGCTCGATGGCGTCAAGAAGTGGCAGATCGTGCGCCATATCAAGATCCCGATGATCCGCTCGGCCATCGTCATCTCGGTGTTCTTCGCCATCACCGGCGCCTTGCAATTGTTCGACCTGATCATTCCGCTGAGCAATGGCGGCCCCTCGCATTCGAGCCACACCATCGTCACCTTCCTCTACCAGTTCGGCATTCTGCGCATGAAGCTGGGCTTTGGCGGCGCGGTGAGCGTGCTGCTGTTCATTGCCTGCGTGATCGTCGCGCTGGCCTATCGTCGCATCCTGTTCAGAGTGGAGCAGCACTGATGGCAATTGCATCCAAGAAACGCCGCCCGATCATTTCGCCGGTGCAGTGGGTCACGCTGCTGGTGGTGGCTACCTTCGTCATCGTGCCGTTCTACACAACGGCCCTGGGCGGCTTCAAAGAGATCGGCGAGCTGCGCGTCAATCCGTTCGGCCTGCCGGCCAGCTGGGACCCGGTGCGGTTTGTCGAAATCCTGGGCGGGCCGCGCTATTTCTCGTCGCTGGGCAATTCCCTGCTGATTGCCGGGGGCACCGTGGTGCTCTCGACGCTGGTCGCCTCGATGGCGGCCTTTGCCCTGGCCCATATCAAGTTCTTCGGCTCCAAGTTCATCCTGGGCTATCTGATGCTGGGCCTGCTGTTTCCGGCGGCCACGGGCATCCTGCCGCTGTTCATCAAGATGCGCGACCTGGGCATGCTGGACAGCCATTGGGGCATTATCGTCGTGCAGGTGGCCTTCAGCGTTTCCTTCTCGGTGCTGCTGTTCCACAATTTCTTCAAGGAACTGCCCAAGGAGCTGATCGACGCCGCGCGCATGGATAATTGCGGCTATATCCGCATCTATTGGTACATCACCCTGCCGCTCTGCCTGCCGATCATCGCCACCGTGGGCGTGTTCAACTTCGTGGGCAGCTGGAACAGCTTCCTGCTGCCCCTGATCGTGCTCAATTCCGAGGCCAAATATACCTGGCCGCTCGGCATCATGCAGTTCCAGGGCCAGTTCGGCTCGGACTGGCCGCGTATCCTCGCCTTCCTGACGCTGTCGATCATGCCCGCCATCGCGTTCTTCCTGCTTGCGCAGCGCTACGTGATTTCGGGCCTGACCGGCGGGGCGGTAAAGGGCTGAGGAGCTTCTGACCCGCTACAGAGCCATTCACCTTCAAGCTGATGCGCTTTGTCGGCCCCTCCCCCCTTACGGGGGAGGGGTGGGGGGTGGTTTTGTGGCCCACTGACGGCCCCCCCTCCCTCGGTCCTCCCCTCAAGGGGGAGGGAGGCGAAGGGGCAGCGAGTGCAGTTAACAGTGACCCGATCTAGAGACGAGCGCCGTGCTGGTCGAAAGCGAGGATGCTTTCGGGCTTAACGCCCAGGGCAATGGTGGCGCCCATCTCGAAACTCCCCTGCCCGGGCAGGGCAGCGGTCATTTCCGTGCCGTCGGGCAGGGCAATGCGCACAATGGTCTCGTTGCCCAGGCGCTCGACCAGGCGAACCTGCCCACGCAGCGGACCATCGCTCTCGAGAACCAGATCATGCGGGCGCATGCCGATGGTGACGGGGGCTCCGTCCACCAGGGCCGATTTCAACGCCGGCAGCCTCAGAGGGGTTTCAAGCGCCGGCGAGACAATGCCTGCTGTGCCCTGGGCACTTGCCGCGATCAGGTTCATCTTGGGTGAGCCGATAAAGCCGGCCACGAAGAGATTGGCGGGATCATTATAAAGGTCGAGGGGCGAACCAACCTGCTGCACCACGCCAGCGTCCAGCACCACGATCTTGTCGGCCAGGGTCATGGCTTCGACCTGGTCATGGGTCACATAGATCATGGTGGCGCCCAGGTCATTGTGCAGCCGGGCCAGTTCCATGCGCATGTCGCCCCTGAGGGCAGCATCGAGATTGCTGAGCGGCTCGTCGAAGAGGAAAACGTCGGGCTCGCGCACGATGGCCCGGCCGATGGCGACCCGCTGGCGCTGGCCACCCGAGAGCTGGGCGGGCCGGCGATCGAGCAGGTGCTCCATCTGCAGGACCCGGGCCGCCGCGCGAATCTTGTCATCCCGCACCTGACGGGGCGTGCCCGCCAGCTTCAGCCCGAAGCCGACATTGTCATAGACGCTCATATGCGGATAGAGCGCGTAGGACTGGAACACCATGGCGACGCCGCGGTCGCGCGGCTCAACATCGTTGACGACCCGGCTGCCAATGCTGATCTGGCCATCGGTAATGTCTTCCAGCCCGGCGATCATGCGCAGAAGGGTGGATTTGCCGCAGCCGGAAGGCCCGACAAAGACCACGAATTCGCCATGGGCAATGTCGAGATCGACGCCCTTGATGACCGGCACTTCGCCGTAATTCTTGTGAACCGAGCGGAGGGTAAGCCCTGCCATGGAAAGTCTCCGGATTAGCCTTTGACCGCGCCCTGCATGAGGGCAGCGACGAACTGGCGCTGGAAGATGAGGAAGAGCACGACCGTTGGCGTGAGGATGAGCAGCGAACCGGCGCAGAGCAGCGGAATATCGGTGCCCCACTGGCCCTGGAAGGCGCCGAGCGCCCCGGCCATGGTGCGCTGCATGGGGTCCTGCACCAGGACCACGGGCAGCAGGAACTGGTTCCAGGTCCAGAGGAACAGAAGGATGGTCAGCGACATGATGGCGGGGCGGGCCAGCGGGACCTGCACCAGCCAGAATTCCTTCCAGCGGGTGGCGCCGTCGAGCTGGGCGGCTTCACTCAGGTCATGCGGCACGTTGAGGAAATGGGCGCGCATCCAATAGACGCCGAAGGGCATGTAGAGGCCGATCAGCGGCAGGATGATGGCGAAGCGCGTGTTGAGCAGGCCCAGCGCCCGCACCTCATAATAGAGCGGGGTGATGACCGCCTCGAAGGGCAGGGTCAGCCCGAAGACGAAGACCAGATAGAGCCATTTGAAGCGGTTCGAGGTCAGCTTGGCCAGACCATAGCCGGCCATGGTCGCGACCAGCACCGAGATGGGCACCACGCCCAGCACGATCAGCGTGCTGGAAAACAGCAGCTGGTCCATCTTGGCCACTTCGAAGGCGCGGACGAAATTGCCCCATTGCGGATCGGCCGGCCATTGCAGGCCATTGGGATAGGTGCCCTGGGGCGCGAGCGCCGCCGACAGCATGGAGAGGAAGGGCAGGATGGTGATGATCATCAGCAGGATGATCAGACCACGCGCGACAAGGGTATTGGTGGTAAGCGACTTCATTTCTTGTCCCGCGTCAGCCACTGGACGGGCGCGATGGAGATCAGCACCAGCACCATGAGCACGATGGCCAGGGCCGAGGCGAGACCCACCTGGCGGTGCGCAAAGGCGAGCCGATAGATTTCAAGGCCGGGGACCGTGGTGGTGATGCCGGGGCCGCCCTGAGTGGAGATATAGACGATGTCGAAGCTGGCCAGAGCGGCAATCACGGTGACGGTGATGCAGACGCCGATTTCCTGGCGCAGGCCCGGCAGGGTAATATAGCGGAACTCATGCCAGGGCCGCGCACC
>CBFGTF010000196.1:0-4989 GCA_965651655.1 uncultured Devosia sp. | reverse complement strand
CGACGCTCGGGCACTTCCTCGAGCGCGTCGGCGCCACCGATCGATTCCACCGGCTCGCTATTGGCGGGGGCCTGCTCGATATGGGAGGCGTCGCCCGGCTCCTGCGGATCGGCCTCGGCGTCAGGCTCGGTCACGCCTTCTGGCAACGAGATGTTTTCGTCTTCCTGGTGCGCGTCTTCATGTTCCTCGTCGCGCAGCAGGGCCTCGCGGTCGGCAACGGGGATCTGGTAGTAGTCGGGGTGGATTTCGGAGAAGGCCAGGAAACCGTGGCGGTTGCCGCCATATTCGACAAAGGCAGCCTGCAGGCTCGGCTCAACCCGCGTAACCTTCGCGAGGTAGATATTGCCCCGCAACTGGCGGCGGGTCGCCGATTCGAAGTCAAACTCCTCCAGCCGGTTACCGGCGGTAACGACAATCCGTGTTTCTTCCGGGTGGATGGCATCCACCAGCATTCTCTTGGTCGCCATAATGAACTCCGCGCACCCGCGCGCCGACAAGGGGACGCCGGAAAGCCGGCATCCTGGTCGTGGCGCATTGCGGGGCGAATAGGTTTGATGTTGGAAGGCGCGAACCTCTCACGTTCTGCGCCGGGGTCTGTTCGGTCACGGCCGGCTTTGAGGGCGAAGCAAAGCGGCAATCGGTCAATTCGATCGCGTCGCGCTCTGTTCGCCAGCGGGCCATATGACCTCTTCCTATTGGATGTCAGGCCTGGGCCTGACATCGTCCGGCCCGGTTGGGCCGAAATTCGTCATCGCAGGGCGTTCAAACCGCAACGTCCGTTCGGGCCATAGGGGGCAAAGTCGAAACCCCGAAAACGGCCGCGAAACACACGCACCTGCATTACTAGCGTGTAGAAAAGTTGCGCCGGAATGGCAACAGGAAAGTCAAATCAGCCGCTGCGCACGGGTTTTGCGGCCTCATTCCTTGGCCCGTGGCGCAAATCATCGCATAAGGCCACAACCTGCCGAAGAATCGCCGCATCCGCGCGGCATCCAGCGGCCCAGTCTTTTGGGAGTCGGTCGACGTCTTGACCAGACAGTTTCTGATACGCCTGGCTTCGGGCCTCCTGGCCTTACTGGCCTGTCTGCCGATTGGACAGGCGCAGGACGCTGCCCTGCCACCATTGCCCAATGTGATCGATGCGCGGGTGACCGCCACCGCAGATCGTGCGCGGCTGGTGGTCGACCTGGCCGAGCGCACCGCGTTTTCCTTTGTCTCCCTTGCTGATCCGCAGCGGCTGGCCGTCGACGTGCGGGCAGGGACGTTCTCGGTGCCAGAGCCGGAAGGGGTGCCCGGCGAGGAAGGATTGGTTTCTGCCTTTGCCATTGAACAGGCCGCAGCCGACCGCGTGCGTACGACCCTCACGCTGGCGGGCCCGGCCCAGGTGCAGCAAGCCTATGTGCTCGACGCCTTCGAGGACCAGCCGGCCCGTCTGGTGGTCGACATCATTGCCGCCACGGACGAGGAGTTTGCCGCCAATGTCGAGCGCGACAGGCTGGCGTCGGAAAGCGTGGCGCCAGCGGTACCCACGCCGGCCGGCGGATCGGAACTGCCCATCGCGACGCGCCCCCTGGTGGTGATCGATCCTGGCCATGGCGGCATCGACAGCGGGGCGGAAACGCCTGAAGGCGTCAAGGAAAAGGATATTGTCCTGGCCTTTTCGCTACGCCTGCAGGAATTGCTGGTGGCCTCAGGGCGGTTCGATGTGGCTCTGACGCGCGAGGATGACTCCTACCTCCGGCTGGAGGAGCGCGTGGACCTGGCGCGGGCCAACAAGGCGGACCTGTTCGTGTCGCTGCACGCCGATAGTTTCCAGCAGCCGGAAATCCGTGGCGCCTCGGTCTATACAAGGGACGAGAATGCCACTGACGTGCTCGACAAGGTGCTGGCGGACAACGAAAATGCGTCGGACGTGATCGCGGGTTTCACCATGCCGCAAACCATGGCACCTGAAGTGGTGGATATCCTGCTCGACCTGATGCGGCGCGAAATGCGCGTGCAATCCTACATGGCCGCACAGTCAATCGTGCACCAGTTGGAACCAAGTGTCGCCCTGCGGCGCTTTCCGGTGCGGCAGGCGGACTTCTTCGTGCTGCAGGCGCCGGACGTGCCCTCGGTGCTGGTCGAACTGGGATTTCTCTCCAATGCC
The DNA here is from genome assembly GCA_965651655.1 of uncultured Devosia sp. Taxonomy (GTDB): domain Bacteria; phylum Pseudomonadota; class Alphaproteobacteria; order Rhizobiales; family Devosiaceae; genus Devosia. The sequence continues at coordinate 2,840 of CBFGTF010000196.1, read as the reverse complement.
AGCGATATGGCCAACCTCATGCAGTCGGACTGGCGCGATCGTACCGCCGAGGCCATTGCGCGGGGAATTTCGACCTATTTCGACAGTCTCGAGGAAGAGCCGTGAGTGCCGTGGTGGTGATCACAACAGCTCCCCGGTTCTGCTATGATTCTATGTTGACCGCGTTGGCGGCTGGGAGAACCTGACCGGATGTTTCGTCTGCTTGGCTGGCTGTTCGGCTTTGGCATGTTCCTCGCCCTGGGCGGGGTCGGAGTCGCGGCCGTGTATCTGGTGGCGGTAACGGCGCAGTTGCCGGATTATACGGTCCTGAAGGATTACCAGCCGCCGGTAACGACGCGGGTCCATGCTGCCGACGGGACGCTGCTTGCCGAATATGCGCGCGAGAGACGGCTGTTCCAGCCCATCGAGACGGTGCCGCCGCTGGTGGTCCAGGCGTTCCTGTCGGCCGAAGACAAGGATTTCTACAGCCATAGCGGCATTGCGGTCGATGGCGTGATCCGGGCCTTGCGCGACAATGTGGTGGCGCGGCTCGATGGCAATAACTCAATCCAGGGCGGTGGCTCCTCGATCACCCAGCAGGTGGCCAAGAACTTCCTGCTCACCTCAGAGCAGACCTGGGACCGGAAGATCCAGGAAGCGGTTCTGGCCCTGCGGATTGAATCCACCTTTACCAAGGACAAGATCCTCGAACTCTATCTCAACGAGATCTTCCTCGGGCTCAATTCCTATGGTGTGGCGGCAGCAGCGCTCAATTATTTCGACAAGGCACTCTATCAGTTGACCTTGCCGGAGGCCGCCTATATCGCCGCCCTGCCCAAGGGGCCGAACAATTATCATCCCTTTCGCCGCGTGGACGCCGCGATCGAGCGGCGCAACTGGGTGATCGACCGCATGGTCGAGAATGGCTATGTCTCCTATGAGGAAGCGGCCATTGCGCAGGGCGAACCGCTCAATGTGATCCCACGCGCCGCCGGCAGCCAGCTCTATTCGGCCGAATACTTCACCGAGGAAGTGCGCCGAGAACTGGCCAAGCTCTATGGCGAGGACCAGCTCTATGGCGGTGGCCTGTCGGTACGCACGACGCTGGAGCCGCGCCTGCAGGAATATGCCCGTCGCGCTTTGATGGACGGCCTCGTCGAGTTCGACCATAAACGCGGTTTTCGCGGTCCGGTGGCAAGCGTGGAGCTGGGCGAGGATTGGGGGCAGGCCGTATCAGCCGTCGAGCCGCTGAGCGATGTGCCCGAATGGCAGCTCGCGGTGGTGCTGGAGGTCGGGGGCAACCAGGCGCGCATTGGCCTACGCCCCGACAACGATGTCGATGGCGCGGTTGCCAGCAGCCGTGTCGAGGGCACCTTGTCGGGCCCTGAGATCAAATGGATTTCGCAGCCCGTGCAGGACATCCTCAAGGTCGGCGACGTAGTCTATGTCTCGCCGGTGGCTGGCCAGGATGGCATCTATACCCTCGAACAGGTGCCTGAGATTGAAGGCGCGCTGGTGGCCATGGACCCGCGCACGGGACGCGTGCTGGCCATGGTGGGCGGCTTCTCGTTCGCAGAGAGCGAGTTCAACCGGGCCACGCAGGCGCTGCGCCAGCCGGGCTCCTCGTTCAAGCCCATCGTCTATGCGGCAGCGCTCGACAATGGCTATACACCGGCTTCGGTGGTGCTGGATGCCCCAGTGGAAGTGCGCATGGCAGACGGTTCAGTCTGGCGGCCAGAAAATTATGCACAGGAGTTCTATGGTCCGCAGACGCTACGGCGCGGAATCGAACGTAGCCGTAACGTGATGACGGTGCGGCTGGCGCGCGATATCGGCATGCCGCTTATCGCCGATTATGCCCAGCTCTTCGGCATTTACGACAATATGCAGCCGGTCCTGGCGATGGCGCTGGGTGCCGGTGAAACCACGGCTATGCGCATGACCGCCGCCTATGCCACCATTGCCAATGGCGGGCGCAAGATCGTGCCAACGCTGATCGACCGGATACAGGATCGTTACGGGATAACGGTCTACCGGCACGACCAACGGGTCTGCGATGGCTGCCAGGCCGCGGACTGGCATGGGCAGGGTGAACCGCGCATCATCGACAATCGACCGCAGGTGCTCGATCCGATGACGGCTTACCAGGTGACCTCGATGATGGAAGGTGTCGTACAGCGCGGTACCGGCACCAAGGCGCGGGCGCTGAACCGGCCAGTCGCTGGCAAGACCGGCACGACCAATGACTACAAGGATGCCTGGTTCGTGGGATTCACGCCCGAAATGGCCGTTGGCGTCTATATCGGGTACGACCAGCCGCGCTCAATGGGCTCGTCCTCCACCGGCGGTGACATGGCCGTGCCGATCTTCACCGATTTCATGAGCCGGGCCATGCAGGGCAGGCCGCCGACTCCGTTCAACGTGCCCACGGGCATGAGCACGGCCTGGATCAATCCCAGCACTGGGGTGAAGGCGTTCGAGGGCGAGGCGGCGATCGCCGAAGCATTCAAGCCGGGCACCGGGCCGAACCTGATGACCTCAGTGATCGGTCTCGACGTGCAGGCCTTCGATGCGATCCAGCGCGAACAGATGATGCAGCAGAACTACGGTAGTGGCTTCACAACGACACGACCCAGTGGCAATGGCACATTTCTCGATCCCAGTTTCGGCAGAACCGAGAGCCTGCTCTAGTGTTCACCGCGCCCCCGTCGCAACTTGTGAGATCGCGAAGCGCCCAGTTGCGCGCGCAAGACTTCTCGGTTAGGAACCGAGCCCGTGCCCCTCTGGCGGAATGGTAGACGCAGAGGACTCAAAATCCTCCGCCGCGAGGCGTGCCGGTTCGAGTCCGGCGGGGGGCACCA
>CBFGTF010000195.1:0-5002 GCA_965651655.1 uncultured Devosia sp. | reverse complement strand
GAAACTCTCCGCCGTCGTCAGGTCCACCGATACCAGCTGGCTCACCCCGCGTTCGGCCATGGTGACGCCGAACAGGCGATCCACCCGGCTCATGGTGATCGGATTGTGGGTGATGACCATGAAGCGCGTATTGGTGCGCTGGCGCATATTGTCGAGCAGGTTGCAGAAGCGCTCCACATTGGCGTCGTCGAGGGGGGCGTCGACTTCGTCGAGCACGCAGATCGGCGCCGGATTGGTCAGGAACACCGCAAAGATCAGGCTCATTGCCGTCAGCGCCTGCTCGCCGCCCGAAAGCAGCGTCATGGTCTGCGGCTTCTTGCCCGGCGGGCGGGCGATGATTTCGAGGCCCGCTTCGAGCGGATCATCGCTTTCGACGAAGCTCAATTCCGCCGTGCCGCCGCCGAACAGGGTCGTGAACAATTCCTGGAAATAGGCATTGACCTTGCCGAAGGCCTCGTTGAGCCGCGCCCGCCCTTCGCGGTTGAGCGACGCAATACCGCCGCGCAGCTTGGCAATGGCCTCGATGATGTCGTCGCGGTCGCGCACCATGATGTCCAGTTTCTCCTGGACCTCCTCGGCTTCCTTCTCCGCCGAAAGATTGACCCCGCCCAGCCGTTCGCGCTCGGCCTTCAGCCGGTCGAGCTTGTGCTCGGTGGCCTGTTCGGGCGGCAGCGGCTCCTCGGCGCGAATGCCCGAGGCCTCAAGCGTCTTGCTGGCCGGAATACCAAGCGATTCCTCGATCTGCCGTTCAATCTGCTGGCGCTGGGCGATGCTGCCCTTGAGCCGCTCCTCAATCCGGGTCAGCTCGATGCGGACGGCATTGAGCGTCTCGCCGGCGCCCTTGTGGGCGCGGTCCGCCTCGCGCCATGCCGTCTGCGCCGCATTGAGGCGGTCCCCCGATGTCTGGTGGTCGGCTTTGGCGATATCGATCTGGTCATCGAGCTGCGCCTTGCGGCTGGCGAACCCGTCCGGCGCTTCCGCAAGACTGGCCAACTGGGCTTCGACTTCTGCGGTCCGCTGGTCGAGCGTCGCCAATTGCCCCTCGGCTCCGTCGCGCCGGCGCTGCCAGGCGGCGCTGTCGCGGCCAAGCTGGTCGAGCCGCGCGCCACGCATGCGCGCCGCCGCTTCCACATTGCCCAGCTTCAGGCGCGCCTGGTCGGCCCGGTCGCGCAGATCGCTCAGGCGCTGCTGCGCTTCTGCGGCCTGTGCGGCCACTTCGGTTTCATCGCCGGTTTCACTCATGGCCCTTTCGGCCTCGGCGCGCATCGCCTCGGCCTCGGCCAGGCTGGCAGCGAGCCGCGTCTGCGCTTCTTCCAGCGTCGAGCGGCGGGTGGCCAGGTCGCCCATGGCGCGCTGCGCCTTGTCCAGTTCCGATTGCGCCGCGCCAATGGCATGCTGGGCCCGGCGCCAGTCTTCACGGCGGGCGCGCTCGGCCTGCCGCGCGGCATCGAGGGTCGCAGTCAGCGCCTCGACATCACGCTTCCAGCCATTGCGCTCACCCTTGGCGCGGAGAATTTCTTCATCGAGTTCGGCCAGCCGATTGCGCTGCGCCAGCCGCTGCGCCGCTGCACTCGGGGCGTCGGCAGCGGCCACCAGCCCGTCCCAGCGCCAGAGCGCGCCGTCCATGGTCACCAGTCGCTGGCCGGGTTTGAGCGCCTTCATCAGCGCGGGACCGTCCACACCATCGACCAGCCCGATCTGGTCGAGCCGGCGTTTCAGCAGCGCTGTGCCGGTGACATGGCGGCTGAGGGGCTCCGCCCCCTGCGGCAGGGCCGGATCGTCATGGCCATCGATGGCAATCGACCAGTGCATCGGCGCGCCCGCGTCCGAGGAGGCTTCGAGATCGTCGCCCAGCGCGGCACCCAGCGCGGTTTCATAGCCCGGCTCCACGCTCAATTCGTCAACCACCGCCGGCCACAGGCCCGCACCGGTATTGAGCATCTTGCCCAGGGTCGCGGCTTCCGCCTCCAGCCGCGTTACCAGCGCATCGAGCTCGGCCAGGCGCGGCCGGGCGGCATCGAGCTTTAGCTGGGCCGAACTGGCCTCTTCCTCTGCCGTTAGCGCCGCCGCTTCGGCGGAACCGGCGGCAGACTGGGCGGCTTCCAGCGCGGAGCGCCTTGCGGTGATGGTCTCATCGGCCTCAAGCGCCGCGATCACCCTGGCCCGGTCGGCCTCGACCTCGGCCAATTGCTGGGCAAGGCGCGCCTGCCTTGTCCTGGCATCGGCCAGATTGCGCTCGGCCTGATTGCGGCGGGCCCGTAATTGCGCCAGCGCCTCGGCGGCCTGCCGCGCCAGGTCATCGGCTTCGGTCACGGCGCTTCGGGCCTCGTCTGCCGCCACGCGCGCAGCATCGAATTCGGCCTGGGCGGCGTCCTGCTCGGCCCTTAGCTGGTTCTGTTCATCAGCATAGGCCTGGAGGGTCGCCTGGGCCTCGCTCACCAGTTCGCGCTCACGCGTCCCGTCGGCCGCTATCTGGCGCAACCGGTCTTCCAGTTCCGTCCGCCGCTGGCTGATACGGCGGGCCTCGTCGGCCAGCTGCTCGGCAAGGATCGTATAGCGCTGCAGCACCGCGCCGGTCACCGCCTCGCGCTCGCGCAGCGGCGTCAGCGCCGCCTCGGCGCTTTCCACGGCCTTCAACGCTGTCAGCTCGGCATGGGTAGCGTCGGCAAGCTGGCGAATGAGCACCGCTTGCGCCGCCTCGGTTTCCTTCTCCGCCACGCGGGTGGCGACCCAGCGGATATGGAACAGCGTTGCCTCGGCGCGGCGGATATCGCCCGAAAGTCCGCGATAGCGGGTGGCCAGCCGCGCCTGGCGCTTGAGGGTTTCGAGCTGGCTCTCGACCTGGGCGATGACATCGTCCACGCGTTCGAGATTGCCTTCGGCGGCCCGCAGCCTGAGTTCGGCCTCATGGCGGCGCGAATGCAGCCCCGAAATGCCGGCTGCCTCTTCGAGCAGCGCCCGGCGCGCCGTGGGCTTGGCGGAAATCAGCTCGCCGATCTGACCCTGCCGCACCATGGCGGGCGAGTGGGCGCCGGTCGAGGCGTCGGCAAACAGCAATTGCACGTCGCGGGCACGCACTTCCTTGCCATTGACGCGATAGACCGACCCGGCCTCGCGCTCGATCCGGCGCGTGACTTCGAGCACATCGGCGGTGTTGAGTGCGGCAGGCGCCGTGCGGTCCGAATTGTCGAGAACGAGCGTGACTTCAGCGCTATTGCGGGCTGGACGATTGCCGGAACCCGAAAAGATCACGTCGTCCATGCCCGAGGCACGCATGGCCTTGTAGGAACTTTCGCCCATGACCCAGCGCATGGCCTCGACAAGGTTCGACTTGCCGCAGCCATTGGGCCCGACAATACCGGTCAGGCCGGGCTCCATGACCAGCACCGTCTCATCGGAGAACGACTTGAAGCCATGCAGTTTCAGGCGGGAGAATTTCATGCGTGCCACCGGCACATTGGCACAACGGCAACGTGGTTCCGGCGCCCCCTCCCCCTTGAGGGGAGGGCCGGGGAAGGGGTGGCGCAGTGGTCTGCATACGGACCTCCTCCCTCAATCCCTCCCCTCAAGGGGGAGGGAGGCGAAAGAACCGCTTCCCCTTTGCCAGGCCGAAGAGGGAAGCAGAGTTCCCCATAATTACTGCGCAGGCGCCATCGCGTCAGCGGCCGGGGCCATTGCGTCAGCAGCTGGTGCCATGGCATCGGCTGCGGGAGCCATGGCATCGGCGGCAGGGGCGACAAAACCGGCAGGCACGAGCGGGTCGATCTCGGCAGCGAGCTGCTCGAGTGTCTTGCCGCCCGAAAGTGTCTTGCCGTTGACATAGAATGTCGGAGTCCCCGTCAGCCCGAACTCATCCAAGGCCTGTTCGCGCTGTGCTTCAATCGCGGCGAATACCTCCTGATTCGTCAAGGCGGCAGCAAAGCTTTCCTCGGTAAATCCGAGCTGCTGGGCCACGGTAAACAGTGCATCGCGCGGCTTGTCGGAGGTTCCCCACTCATTCTGCGTCTTGAAATAGGTGGCGATCAGGGTGTGGTAATTCTCTTCGCCCGCTGCTTCTGCCAGCAGGAAGATCGCCGCGTCCAGCGCATTGCGGGCGAAGGGACGCACGATGAACCTGACTTTGCCGGTGTCGATATAGGCTTCCTTGAACGGCTCATAGACCGTGTTGTGGAAGGAGGCGCAATGCGGGCAGGTGGGCGAGGCATATTCGATCACGGTCACGGGGGCGTCGGCATGGCCCTCCACCTTGTCGGTGAGGCCGCCGGCCGGCTCCATCAGCTTGGCGGTATCGATCATGTCGCCTTCGGCAGCCTGCGCGCTCGAAAGGCCCGAGAGGCTCACGGCCGAAGCGGCTGCGGCCAGGATGATTGTCTCGCGGCGGTTGAACTTCACGTCTGCGGCTCCTGAATTTTTTGTGCGGGGCGACACTACACATGGCGATGGTGTCGGCAAGTGGGCATCGCCATCACTTGGGGGTGAACGGCTCTAGCGGCCTTTCTTCTCAGACCTGCTTGAGAGCGCCAGCCCGAGGGCCTGCAACGCTTCCCGCAGATCATTGTCTTCGACCATTTCGGTCGCCTTGCCGACCTTTGCGATTTCGCTCTGGCTCGGTTGATGGGGTTTATGCACCTTCCGGCCTGAACCGGGGGTGAACGGTTCTGCCGACAATCTGACATCATTGACAAGCACATAGCCGAAATAGCGGTTAACTGCCGCGGCGATGGCCGGTGCTTCATGCTGCGCGAACAGCGCCTGTCCTGGCGCACAGCGCAGATAGAGTGTGGCGCCTTCAGCGCCGCGCTCGCCGCGCGGCCATGTCAGTTTGTCGGGCAGGGTGGTGGTGTCAAAGGGCGGCGGCGCAATGGTGCGCCAGTGATTGATGATATCCCGCCCGGCAAAGCCGCGCTTCTTCAGCACCGGGTCCAGCGCGCCCGAAAGCGCATCGGCGACCGATAGCGTCCTGTTGCGGCGTTTGAATTCGGGCAGTTCGTCCTTGGCCATG
>CBFGTF010000194.1:0-5017 GCA_965651655.1 uncultured Devosia sp. | reverse complement strand
GAAGAGCCCGCTCCCGTAGAAGAGCCTGCCCCCGTTGAAGAGCCTGTTGCCGAAGAAGCACCGGCAGAAGAGCCTGTGGCCGAAGAACCTGCCGCCGAGGAACCGGTTGCCGAAGAGCCTGTGGCCGCCGAACCCGCTGCCGAAGAGCCTGTGGCCGAGCCGGCACCCGCCGAAGAACCCGTGATGGAAGAAGCGCCGGCCGCTGAGGAACCTGTCGCTGAGGAAGCCGCACCCGCTGACGAACAGCCTGCCGTGGAAGCCGAAGCCGGTTTCGAGGCCGAATTGGCCGCGCGGGTCGACGCCTATAACACCGCCGTGGCGGATCTCGCCGCCGGCGATGCCGAGGCCCAGGCCCGCATGGATGCGGCCCTTGCCGAAATCACCGCCTTCTGCGCCACGATCGGCTATGACGACGTCGATGCCTGCGTCGCCGAATTCGGCCTGCAGCTCTCGCCGCTGCCTGAAGCCCTGCCTGCTGAAGACCAGCCGGCGGCACCGGCTCCTGGCGATGAACAACCTGCGCCCGTCGAAGAAACCACTTCGGACGGTCAGCCGGCCGAAATGGTCGAGGACCTGCCCGAAGGTGTGACCGAAGACCAGATCGCTCCGGTGCTCGACAGCGCCAAGGACGAGGACTCCGCCTCGGAAGAACCAGTCCAGCCTGCCGAGGGTGAAGCCGCCGTGGAGGCAGAAGCCGAGGCCACAGCAGAAGAGCCGGCAGCGCCGCCCCCGGCCAGCGACGAGGAAGCGCAATCGGAAGAGATCCGCAGCATGTCCTTTGAGTCCCTGGCCGCCGCCGCGGATGACGAGGGCGAGGAAGTGGCCGCGGAAGGCAATACGACCATCAACCAGACCATTACCAACAACTATGTCACCAACATCACCAACATTGTGTCGGGCGACAACAACACGGTGCAGACCGGTGTCCAGCAGACACCCGTGACGGTCGTGGAAGCCCAGGCCGAACAGGCCAGGCCGGGTGATGCAATCACCCAGCTCATCCTCCAGGTTGGCACCCAGCTGATCGTCAATTCGATCGGCCAGGACACCGATCGCTTCTACAATCCGCAGCAGGACGAGATCTATTACGAGCGCCTCAGCAATGACCGCGTCCGTGAAGTGATTACCCGTCCAGACGGCACCCAGATCGTTACCGTGCGCAATCGCAATGGCGACATCCTGCGCCGCTCGCGCATCACCCCGGATGGCCGCGAATATGTGTTGGCCTATTTCGACGACCGCTACTACGACGATCTGGTTGAATGGCGCGATCCGGCTGCCGGCCTGCCGCCACTGCGTCTCAATATCCCGGTCCGGGAATATGTACTTGATGCCCGCTATGCCGATGAGGACGAACTTGAAGTCTTCTTCAGCCAGCCGCCGGTGGAACGGGTTGCCCGTCTCTATTCCATCGACGAGGTCAAGCGCTCTGCCCGCCTGCGTGACAGCGTGCGTCGCCTCGAAGTCGGCAACCTGACCTTCGACACCGGCGCCGCCACTATCGGTCGTGATCAGGTCCAGGCACTCTCTGGCGTCGCAAATGCCATGCTGAACCTGCTCGAGCGCAATCCGAACGAGACCTTCCTCATCGAAGGCCACACCGACGCCGTCGGTTCGGATATCTCGAATCTGCGCCTATCGGACATGCGCGCCGCCACCATTGCCCGTGTGCTGACCGACTTCTACGGCGTCCCGCCTGAAAACCTGGCCACCCAGGGCTATGGCGAGCGCTATCTCAAGATCCGCACCGAGGCAGCGGAGCGCGAAAACCGTCGCGTCACCATCCGCCGCATCACTCCGCTGATCACTGTCGCGTCCCGCTAGGGACCGGTCAGAGTTAGCCAATTGGAGGCCGGGCCCTGTGCCCGGCCTTTGTCTTTTCGTCAAAAGGTCCGTCGCCGCGATGACGAATCCTTGAAAAAGCCACAATGAATCGGCGCACCAAAAAGCCAAGCTGATCTTGCAAATCTTTGATTCACAACGAATTAAATGGAAACCGCGCGCTGTTTTCGCAGCATTCACAATTCCGGGAACCAGCCCTCATCAGACGCGTTTATTTGCCAGCGTTGAAACATAGGAGCAAATGATGGCTACCCCCGAACGCGATACTGTCTATACCCGTGACGGCAACCGTACCGTCTATACTCGTGAGAGCAACGGCACCGGCTGGTTCGTCGGTATCATCGTTGCCCTGGCCCTTCTGGCCATTGGCTATCTGGTTTTCTCGGCCAATTCCGGTCCCTCGACCACTGTCGACGTGAACGGTGCCCCGGCTGTTGAATCCCCGATGACCGACCCGGCCATCGCCCCGGCGCCCATGACCGAAGCGCCCGCCGTGGAAACGGCTCCGGCTCCGGCGACGGAAGCTCCGGCCACTGATGCCGCCCCGATGACCGAGGCCCCCGCGGTTGATGCCGCTCCGGCCACCGAGACCCCGGCCGGCACCGAGACTGAAGCTGCCCCTGCTGCCGAACCGGCCGCTCCGGGCGCCTAAGAACGGTCCATCCCTCGCCTTGGCCCCTCCCTCCAAGGCACATCAGACCCCGGCCATTGCCGGGGTCTTTTGTTATGTTCAGGCGCAATTGCCTGCGTCATTACATCTTGTTCACGCCCGTTGCGAAACGCCCCCGCCATCCCCATCTTGGCTCAAACACCGGGAGACGACATGTTCAACATCGACCAGATTCTGAAGACCCTGCAGACCGACCAGAATGTCCAGAAGACCGCCATGTCCGGCGCCGCAGGCCTGGCGGCGGGCATGCTGCTTTCCGGAGGCAAGCCGGGCAAGCTTCTGGGCAATGCCGTCAAGATGGGTGCTCTGGCCGCTGTCGGCGGTCTTGCCTACAAGGCCTGGCAGAACCACCAGCAGAACCAGGCCGGTTCGGCCCCCGCACCGCGCGAAGATGCCTTCATACCCGCCCCTGGTGATGCTGCCGGACAGGAGGAGCTCGGCAAGTCCCTGGTACGCGCCATGATCGCGGCCGCCAAGGCGGATGGCCGTATCGATGCGGAAGAAAAGGAAGCCATCTTCGAGCGGCTCAAGGTCATGCCGCTGTCGCCCGAGGAGAAGGCCTGGGTGTTTGATGAGCTCTCTACCCCACTCGACATCAACGCCGTGGTTGCCCGCGCCGACACGCCTGAACACGCGGCCGAAATCTATGCGGCCTCTCTTGTTGCCATCAGCGCCGATACGGCCGCCGAGCAGGCCTATCTCGAGGCCCTGGCCATCAAGCTCAGGCTTGACCCGGCGCTGGTCACCGAAATCCACCGCCAGGCCGGCGAAAAGGCCCCGCAGCCCGCCCCCGCGCCCGCCTCACCCTGGGCCTATACGCCCAACCAGGGCAACGTCTAGGGGGATTGACCCGGGTGGCCGGTTCGGCCGCCCGCCCTTCCCGGGGCCAATGAATCCAGCGTGACGCCGATCCCATCTTCTGCTTGACTGGCCGCGGCCGGAGGGCAGCGCCATGTCTGAAGACACCCCACCCGAACGACCATTCGTCCGTCACCCGGTCTTCATCGCCTGGGGCGGGCTGAACCTGCGCCTCTCTGACCAGGGCGTCACCCCCCAGGCCGACGCCATGCGCTTTACCCGCGGCGGCCGGGTAATGGTCAGCCCCTATACCGACATCGTCGAGATCAATCTGATGATGACCGCGATGCCCAAGGCTGCCGACGTCGCTCAGATGACCATCCGGTTCCGCAACGGCATGACCATGCGCGTGCTCAATACCAATGCCTGGGGCAATGCCGACGCCGACCAGACCCAGCACTATTACCGGCTCAAGGCGGACCTGCATGAGCGCCTGGTCGAGAGCGGCGCGGCTCAGAAGATCCGCTTCTCTACCGGGGCAACTCCGGGCCGGGCCCGGTTTCTCAAGGTGGCGCTGGGCATTGCGGCCGCGTTCTTCATCGGCACCCCGATCGTCATCTTCCTGATGACCGGGCAGGCCCAGGCCCTGTTGATCTGCCTGGGAGGAGCGGCGTTCGTGCTGCCATTCTTCCGCGCCTCGCAACGCAATGCGCCCGGCCGCTACGATCCCCGGCACCCGCCGGACATGCTGGCCTGACCTATTCGGCCGGCGACCGGCGCCGAATAGGATCGGCGCCAGGTCTCCGGTGGTGGCCGGCCAGCCGCCTCAACCAGGCGAACAGTTGCCGGCCCGGGCCCGACCATGCCCGCCGTCTGTCGCGCCAGGCGCGATCATATGCGTCCTTGAACAGATAGCTGGCGGGGATCATGATCAGCCCCCTTTTCAGTTCCAGTTATCGATTTTCACGTCATGGGGATGGGCCTGGCCCTTGCCTGTTTCCAGGAGGGATTTGAAGCTCATCAGGAAGACCGCCCATTTCGTGCTGCAGTGATGCATGGCCTCGCTCGGCTCTTGCCAGCCGGCATGCTTGAAAAGCACGATGGTGTAGTCTCCCGCCGTGGAAATCTCGAATCTGATGCTGGTGCCGATCCAGTCGGCGGGACCGTCCATGACCTGCCATTCCACCGTCTTGCCGGGAATCTGGTCGATCACCTTCATCACGAAGAAGCCCGCATCCCCGAAGGTGAAGCGGATCAGCTTGCCGGAAACATCGTCCAGCCTGACGTCGCTGGTCCACCACGCCCCGAGCCCCTCGGGCCGGGTAAGGGCCAGGAAAGCCTCTTGCGGGCTCGACGACTTGATACCAACCTTATGTAGAATATCGGGCATGGCTGCTCTCCTTGTCTTTAGGTCATTTGTCGGCCGCCCTTGCGGCTCGCCGATACGTTTAGGAGCAGGACGGGCAATGGCGGGAGTGACAGTTGTGGCGGGATTTGCATGGACGCCCTGATCGCGGCCGCCGGACATGACCTGGCGCGCGGCGACGTACTTGGCGCGCTCAAGCGCGTTGCCCTGCGCGATGACCCTTCTGCCCTTGCCCTGCGCGGCATTGCCATGGCGCAACTGGGCGATCTTGAGCGGGCCCGCATATTGCTCAGGAAGGCCGCCCGCGCCTTTGGCACCAGGGAGCCTCTCGCCCGGGCCCG
>CBFGTF010000193.1:0-5050 GCA_965651655.1 uncultured Devosia sp. | reverse complement strand
GCCCAGGTCGAGGATGTGCTGACCGAGGCCTCCTCGCTGCTCTCCGGGCTCAGCCATGGCGCGGGGGTGGTGATCGCCACCAAGGCCGATATGGTGCTCAAGCATATCGAATTCGTGCGGCTGGACAGTGCCCGCGCCATGGCGATCCTGGTGGGCGAGGACGGGCAGGTGGAGAACCGCATTCTCGACCTGCCGCCCGGCTATACCGCCAGCGCCCTGCAGCAGGCCGGCAATTACCTGGCCCATTACGTGGTCGGCCGGACCCTCTCTGAAGCGCGCCGCGTACTCAATGAGCGCCGCGCCGAGCAGCGGGCGGAGCTCGATGAACTCACCCAGAAGCTGGTCGATGCCGGCATTGCGACCCTGGCCGAACCGGGTGGCAACAATGCGCCAACGGTGATCGTGCGCGGCCGCGCCAATCTGATCAATGACACCATGGCGAGCGACGAACTGATGCGCATGCGCCAGCTCTTCGACGAGCTGGAAAGCAAGGAAGGGCTGCTGGACTTGCTCGGAGACGCCGAGCGGGCCCAGGGCGTCCGCATCTTTATCGGGAGCGAAAACAAGCTGTTTTCGCTCTCGGGATCGTCGGTGATCCTCAGCCCCTACAAGGACGCCAATGACCGGATCGTGGGCGTGCTCGGGGTCATCGGCCCGACCCGGCTCAATTATGCGCGGATCGTGCCGGTGGTGGACTACACCGCCAATGTGATTTCCTCGATGATGGCACGCAAGCGCGGCAAGTGAGAGACACCGCCATTTTCGCCCAAGTCGTCCGCCGGAGCGATTTTGCATTCCGCACGGCTCAAAGCTTGAATTAGTGTCCTGCTTGGCCGATATGGCGGGCAACAGACATTTACCACATACGGAAGACAACCAGATGAGCGACGAAAACGCCGCCCAAGGCGAAACGCCGGAAACGGAAATCCCCGCGACCGAAACGCCAGAGGTCGATCCCGTCGAAGCGCTGATGGCTGAAAATGCCGAGCTCAAGGATCGCGTTCTGCGTACGCATGCCGAGATGGAAAATCTCAGGAAGCGCACCGAGCGCGACGTGGCCGACACCCGCTCCTATGCCATTGCCGGCTTTGCCCGCGACATGCTGACCGCCACCGATGCGCTGAGCCGCGCCTTGATGGTGATCCCGGCCGAAACGCGCGAAACCGCCGATGGCTCGCTGAAAAGCCTGATCGACGGCATCGAGCTGGCCGACCGCGAAATGCAGCGCCTGCTGGCCAAGCATGGCGTGAAACCCATCGAGGCCGAGGGCCAGAAATTCGACCCGCACAAGCACCAGGCCATGTTCGAGGTGCCCAATCCGAACGTGCCCGAGGGCACGGTGGTGCAGGTTGTGCAGACCGGCTTTGCCATTGGCGAGCGTGTGCTGCGCCCGGCCATGGTGGGTGTCGCCAAGGGCGGCGCGGCGGCTGCTCCAACTGCAGCGCCCGAGGGCGAAGAGGGCGTCGACAAGAGCGCCTGATCCCTGCGGCACCCCGACGTTTCACGTGAATCCCCGCGCAAGCGGGGATTTTTGTTGCGGTTAAGGGGCCTCTGCTACCCCAATATCTCCCGGCTCATGAGGCGCTGCACCCCGGCCTCTTCCATATCTGCCCAGGCCTTTTCCAACGACCCATTGGCATTGATGGCGCGCGTGGCATCCTCGATCACCGTGACGTCGAACCCACCCGCCGCGCCATCCAGCGCGGTCCAGGCGACGCAGAAATCGGTGGCAAGGCCCACCACGAATAGCCGGCCCACATCGCGCTCATTGAGATAGCCGGCAAGGCCGGTGAGGGTTTCGCGGTCGGCCTCCTGGAAGCCGGAATAGCTGTCGATCTGCCGGTTGTAGCCCTTGCGGATGATGAGCTGGGCGTGGGGGATTCTGAGATCGGCGGAAATCTCGGCGCCGCGCGTCTGCCAGACGCAGTGGTCGGGCCAGAGGACCTGCGTGCCATAGCTGAGTTCGATCGTGTCGAAGGGCGCCTTGCCGGGATGCTGGCTGGCGAAGGACACGTGGTCCTGGGGATGCCAGTCCTGGGTCAGGACAACATTGGTGAAACGGGTCGCCAGAAGGTTGATCAGCGGCACGATTTCATCGCCCCCGGCGACGGCCAGGCTCCCGCCGGGGAGGAAATCATATTGCACATCGACAACGACCAGCACGTCGGCGGGTTGGATGGAAATGGTCATGGCGAAGATGTCTCCCGGTCTGCCCAATGGGCGCGGATCAGGCCGCGCACCGAATTGCCCAGCCAGATTGCCTCGGCGGCGTGGAGATGGGCAAGGGTCAGCACCTGCTCTTCTGCCTTGCCCTGGGCGATCAGCTCGGCCCGCAATGTGCCCGGCAGGAGGCCGGAGGACAAAGGCGGCGTGAGCAATCGCCCGTCCAACTCGACAAAGAGAGTGGTGAAACTACCTTCGGTCAGTTCGCCGCGCTCGTTGAGGAACACCACTTCGTCGAGGCCCCGTTCATCATGGGCGCGCTGGCGCGGCATGTCGTAGAAGGCGCGATGTGTAGTCTTGTGCGCCAGCCAGACACTGCCTGAATCCAGGGCTTCCTCGGCAATGGCGAAACGGAAATTTTCCGGGCTGGGGGGCAGGGGCACCGATGTCAGGTCGAGACCGGTGTCGGAAAGCGTCAGGCGCACGCGCATCGGCCCGGTCCAGTTCGCTGCCTTGTCCGCCAGATATGCGGTGGTGTGTGCCCGCGTCAGGTCCAGGCCGAAATAGGCCGCCGAATCCTGGAGGCGGTCCAGATGCCGGTCGAGCAGGGCATAGCCGTGTTCCGGCGTCCATCTGAAGGTTTCAATCAGCGTCACGGCGGGGGCCGGATCGGAGAGGAATTTCAGTTTCAGCAGCGCCTCCTCATATTCGTCCTTGGCCGTCGAATCAGCGACGATGCCGCCACCAATGCCGATCTCGCCATTGCCATCGGCGCCGATCAATGCGGTGCGGATGGCGACGTTGAAGGTGAAATCGCCATTGGGCGCGATATAGCCGATGGAGCCGGTATAGAGTCCGCGCGGCCCGGCTTCGACCGCATGGATGATTTCCATGGCCCGCAATTTGGGTGCCCCGGTGATCGAGCCGCAGGGGAAGAGGTTTTCGAGGACCTCCACAATACCGGTGCCGGGACGCATCTGCGCAGTGATACCCGAGGTCATGGTGTGAAGGCTCGCATAGGTCTCCACCGTGAACAGGTCGGTCACCGCGACCGTGCCTGTGCGGGCGATGCGCCCCAGATCATTGCGCAACAGGTCCACAATCATCAGATTCTCGGCGCGGTTCTTTTCGTCGCCGACCAGTGCCGCGCGGCCCGCTTCGTCCTCGGCGCGGGTCCGGCCCCGCTTCAGCGTCCCCTTCATGGGCCGGGCCTGCAACCGGCCGGCACTGCCGGACACGAACAATTCCGGAGACCGCGACAGCACCACATGGTCTCCGGCATCAATATAGGCGCCATAGGCGACCTTCTGGCTCCGGGCCAGGGTTCGGTAGAGACCCAGCGGATCGCCCTCGAGACGGAAAGGGACCTTCATGGTGAGGTTGACCTGATAGGTGTCGCCCGCTGCGATGAGGCCCTGCACCTGGTCGAATGCGTGTCCATAGGCCGCCTGATCCCATAGAGGCGCGGCCATTTCGGCGCGGCCGGGACCGGCTGTTGCAAGCATGGCATCGATCTCGGCCCCTGTGGGCCTTTGAGGGGCGTCGTAGAGCCCAAACCACAGCAGCGGCGTGGCGCTGCGCCGGGGCAGCAGCGGCGTCAGCCGCTCTTCGAACAGAAAGCCCAGCTCATAGGCGAGGTATCCGGCGGCCCAGAGCCCCTCCCGGCCCGCCGCGGCCAGCCGCTCCAGGGCCGAATGCGCCTCCTCCGGGCCATGGGCAAGCAGAATTTCGCGCGGCCGGGAAAACAGCAGGCACTGGCCGTCTGGATCAAGATTGTCGTGCAGCAGCACGGTGCCGGGCGTCGTCATGGCCTGCTTCTAGCGATTCTTGCTGATGGGGGAAACGGGACAGCTTGGCGGCGGCATCGGCAAGTGGCAGATAATGACCGTCCGGGCGCTTTCTGCACCCGGCGTGAGGGTTTCAATCATGAAGACGCATCTGCTGGGCGGCCTGGCCGCTCTTGCGCTCGTGGCCGGCATTGCGCCCGCCGCGGCACAGACCGTGGAATTCACGGTGATCAACAACAGCTCCTTTGACCTGCATTACTTCTACACCACCCCCAGTAATGAAAACCATTGGGGCGATGACCTGCTGGGCGAGACCGGCATTCTCGAAGCCGGCTACCAGGCCACCGCCACTATCGGCGACGGTTCGGACCAGTGCCTGTATGACTTCAAGTTCGTCATGGACAATGGCGCAGAGCTGATCGAACCGCAGATCGACATCTGCCAGCTCGACAGCTACACCATCAACGACTGATGCGCCCGGCCACCCGGCAAGCCGGGTGGCCGACATTGCCGGTCTCTCGGAAAATCTGACGATACGCGCGCTTGAAGCGCGTGTGACACCCCCCTATATACGCCCCGAGGCCCCGCGAGGGGCGATTTAATAACCTACGAGGGACCCCGGCCCCTTTTCGGGCCAAGAGGCTGCTTTCTTTGGGAGGGCCTCGCGGCGGGTTCGCTATGAGAGAGGCAGAGTAAATGGCTAAAGTTATCGGCATTGACCTGGGTACCACCAATAGCTGCGTGGCCGTGATGGACGGCAGCAATCCCAAGGTTATCGAGAATGCGGAAGGCGCGCGCACCACGCCCTCCATGGTCGCCTTTTCCAAGGACGGCGAGCGCCTTGTCGGCCAGCCGGCCAAGCGCCAGGCAGTGACCAATCCGGAAAACACCCTGTTTGCGGTCAAGCGCCTGATCGGTCGCCGGTTCGACGACAAGGTCGTGGCCAAGGACAAGGACCTGGTGCCCTTCAAGATCACCAAGGCGGACAATGGCGACGCCTGGGTCGAGGCCAATGGCGAGAAATATTCGCCCAGCCAGGTTTCGGCCATGGTGCTGCAGAAGATGAAGGAAACCGCCGAAAGCTATCTCGGCGAGACCGT
>CBFGTF010000192.1:0-5070 GCA_965651655.1 uncultured Devosia sp. | reverse complement strand
AAGCAGGCGGTTCATCCCGCAACGGTCGTGATACCGCTGGCCGTCGTCTCGGCGTCAAGAAGTTCGGCGGCGAAGCCGTGATCGCCGGCAACATCATCATCCGCCAGCGCGGCACCAAGTGGGCTCCGGGCACCGGCGTCGGCCTGGGCAAGGATCACACCATTTTTGCGCTGATCGACGGCACTGTGGCGTATCGCACCCGTGCGAACTCCAAAGTACACGTTTCTGTCCTTCCGGCAGAGGCCGCCGAATAACCCGGCAGGCCTGACAGACCCGCCGGAGACCAGTTCCCCGGCGCGTTTGGCGACAGACACGACAAATCAAGGGGAACCGGTCAACCGGTTCCCCTTTTTGTTTCTGGAGCATTCGCCATGACCCTCGTCGCCACCTCCCTCAAGGACCGCCTGCCGACCACGATCCGCACCGCGCGCCTGGTGCTGACCACCCCGACCATGGCCCATGCTCCCGCGATCGCCGCCCTCGCCAACAATGCCAATGTGCACAAATGGATGGCGCGGCTCCCCTTTCCCTATGGGCTGAGCGACGCCGAATTCTTCATCAACGAGATTGTACCCAGCGCCGAGGAATTCTGCCTCTCGATCACCTGTGACGACGAATATGTCGGGGTCGTCGGGCTGCACCTTCACCCCGAGAAACTGCCCGAACTCGGCTATTGGCTGGGCGAACCGCATTGGGGGCACGGCTATGCCACCGAGGCCGCACAAGCCCTGGTCGCGGCGGCGCGAGCGGCGGGGGCAACCGCCCTGCGCTCCCGTGCACGCAAGGACAATGCCGGCTCGCGCAAGGTGCTGGCCAAGGCGGGATTTGTCGAGATCGGCGAAGAAATCGACGCCGGCAGCAATCTGGCCGGGCACACCATGGTGCTCATGCGGCAGGATTTGACGAGATGACCGAGCTTGAGACATCCCGCCTGATCCTCCGCGCGGCCCGGCCCGGCGACGCACCCTGCTTTGCTCTGGGGGTCAGCGACTTCGCCGTCGCCCGCTGGCTGACGCCGCTGCCCTTTCCCTTTACGCTTGCCATGGCCAATGACTGGCTCCGCCTCGCCCCAGCCGACGAACCGGACAAGGCCATGTTCATCATCGAGCTCCCGGGGCGGGGCCTGATCGGTTGCATTGCCCTTGGCGATGAGCTTGGGTTCTGGATAGCCCGGCCGCATTGGGGCCGGGGCTATGCCACGGAAGCCGCTCGTGCCCTAGTCGATTGGCATTTTACCCGTGGCTCGGCCGAGGCGATCAATTCCAGTGCCCAGCAGGGCAATCTGGTGTCCTTGCGCGTTAAGGCCAAGCTGGGCTTTGAGGAAGTTGGCCGCGACATGCGCTTTTCCCAGGCCCTGCAGCACAATGTGCAACATGTGCTAACCAGATTGACGCGCAGCCAGTGGCTGGCCTTGGAGAACAGAAGATGCGCCTGAGGACGCTCGAGAAATCCTGGAGTGACGGAGAGAGAGCCCGGCATTGCCCTGGCCAATGGGGGAAGCTGGGATGACCCCTAGCCTCCTCACCGACCGTTTGATCCTGCGCGCGCCGCAAATGGGCGATGCCGAGCCCATTGCGCGCTTCCTCAATGACATGGAGGTGGCCGGAAATTTGGCGCGCGTGCCCTTCCCCTATCACCTGAGCGACGCTCTTGCCTGGCTGCAAACCCAGCAAGCTCACCAGGCGCCAAACCAGGTCAATTTCTCCATCGAGCTTGCGGGGGTCGGCTATGTGGGCCATATCGGCTACCAGCCGCTGGGCGACAATGCGATCATCGGGTACTGGCTGGGCAAACCCTATTGGGGGCGCGGGCTCATGACCGAAGCCGCCGCGGCCGCAATAGCCTGGTTCTTTGGCGCCACCGATGCGCCCGCCATTTATTCCGGCGTCTTTCATTTCAATGCGGCCTCGCTGGCCATCCAGCAGCGGCTGGGATTCACCGAGACTGGCCGTTCTACCCTGCTCTGCCTTGCGCGCGGCGCCGAGCTGGAGCATATCGACACCAAATTGACGCGACAGCGTTTCCACAATAGCCGGACGCCCATGGTGCGGTCTGGCAGCGCGGCGCACTAGCCGCCGGAAGGCACGACAGGCATGAAATTCCTCGACCAGGCCAAGGTCTATATCAAGTCCGGCTCCGGCGGCGCCGGTGCCGTCAGTTTCCTGCGCGAAAAATTCGTCGAATTCGGGGGTCCCGACGGCGGCAATGGCGGGCGCGGCGGCGATGTGATCGCCGAATGCGCCGACGGCCTTAACACCTTGATCGACTTCCGCTACCAGCAGCATTTCCGCGCCGGCGTCGGCGTCCACGGCATGGGCAAGAATCGCACCGGTGCCGATGGCGCCGATATCGTGCTGCGTGTCCCTGTCGGCACCCAGATCTTCGAGGAAGACCAGGAAACCCTGATCGCCGACTTCACCGAAGTGGGCCAGCGCGTGGTGCTCCTCAAGGGTGGCAATGGCGGCTTCGGCAATGCCTATTTCAAGACCAGCTCCAACCAGGCGCCGCGCCGGGCCAATCCGGGCCAGGAAGGCACCGAAAAGGGTATCTGGCTGCGCCTGAAGCTGATTGCCGATGCCGGTCTCGTCGGCCAGCCCAATGCAGGCAAGTCGACTTTTCTCGCCGCCGTCTCGGCGGCCAAGCCCAAGATCGCCGATTATCCCTTCACCACGCTCCACCCCAATCTGGGCGTGGTGCGCATCGGCGAGCGCGAATTCGTGCTGGCCGATATTCCGGGACTGATCGAAGGGGCCAGCGAAGGCATCGGCATTGGCGACCGGTTCCTGGGGCATATCGAACGCTGCGGCGTGCTGATCCATCTTATCGATGGCACCAATGAGGATGTCGCTCACACCTATGAGGCCGTACGCTACGAGCTGGCCGCCTATGCCGATGTGCTGGCCGATAAGCCCGAAATTGTCGTGCTCAACAAGGTCGACGCGCTCACCCCCGAAGAACTCAAGGCCAAGCTCAAGGCCTTGAAGAAGGTGTCCAAGGCCGAGGTGCGGCTGGTCTCCGGAGCAACCGGCGAGGGTGTCGATCAGGTGCTCTACGACGTTCTCAATATCCTCGACGCCGAAAAGGCGGAAAAGGCCGAGGCCGAGCGGAAAAAGGTCGAAGGTAAATGGACGCCTTGAGAGCTGCGGCGCTCCCGCGCACTCGGTTCGGCACCTCCCCCTTGACGGGGGAGGATGGGAGGGGGTGCTCACGCACTCGACATCCTGCCGGTCATCCCCCCTCCCCATCCCTCCCCGCAAGGGGGAGGGTATTGATCGAGCTTGCCTCCCAATGAACCCGCTCGCCCCTTATCGCCGCATCACCATCAAGATCGGCTCGGCCCTGCTGGTCGACCAGGCCGGCAAGCTCCGGTCAGCCTGGCTGGCTGGGCTGGCCGAGGATATCGCTGCGCTGCAGGCCGAAGGCCGCGAGATCGTCATCGTTTCCTCCGGCGCGATTGCGCTGGGGCGTGGGCTGCTCGGGCTTTCCGCCCTTGCCCTGACGCTCGAGCAATCCCAGGCCGCCGCCAGCGCGGGACAGATCGCGCTGTCCCAGGCCTGGGCCGAGGCCCTCGGGCAGCATGGCATTGTGACCGGGCAGATCCTGATCACCCCCAATATCACCGAGGAACGCCGCTATTTCCTCAATGCCCGCACCACCATACAGACCTTGCTGGGTTTGAGGGCGATACCCATCATCAACGAAAATGACAGTGTTGCCACCGCCGAGATCCGTTATGGCGACAATGATCGCCTCTCGGCCCGGGTGGCCACCATGATCGAGGCCGATCTCCTGGTGCTGCTTTCGGACATTGACGGGCTCTATACAGCGCCTCCCGCCAAGGACCCCGGCGCCACCCATATTCCGCTCGTCGAGCAGATCACCCCCGCCATCGAGGCCATGGCCGGCGGCGCAGCGAGCCATCTCTCGCGCGGCGGCATGACCACCAAGATCGAGGCCGGCAAGATCGCGACCCTGGCCGGCACCGCAATGGTCATCGCCAAGGGCACCGAAGCCCATCCCCTGCGCCTGCTCACCGAAGGTGGGCGCCACACCCTGTTTCACCCCGCGACCACCAGGGCCCAGTCGCGAAAACGCTGGATCATGGGCACGCTGGCCGTCGCCGGCACCATCCGCGTCGATGCGGGGGCCGCCCGTGCCCTGACACTGGGCAAATCGCTCCTCCCCATCGGCGTCACCCAGATCAGCGGTGATTTCGAGCGTGGCGACACCGTGGCCATCCTCAATCCCGATGGGCGCGAAATCGCCCGGGGTCTCGTCAGCTTCGACAGCGAAGATGCGCGCCTGGTGATCGGCAAGCGCAGCGATGTGGTTATCGAACTGCTCGGATCTGGCAATCGCGGCGCCATGGTGCATCGCGACAACCTCGTGCTGACCGGCACGCAGGATGACATCAAGCATCTGGAGGCCAACCATGAGCCTGGCTGAAGCCGTATCCAATGACGTTCCCGCCTTGATGGCCGAAATCGGCCGCAACGCGCGCATCGGTGCCAATGCGCTCAAGATCGCCACCCCGGAACAGAAGCGTACCGCGCTCCTGACCGCGGCCGGCGCCATCAATGCACATCGCAAGCAGATCCTGGCCGCCAATGCACTCGACATGGAGGCGGCCGAGGCCAAGGGCATCTCCAAGGCCTTTCTCGACCGCTTGCTGCTGACCGATGCCCGCATCGACGGCATCATCGAGGCGGTTCGGACCATTGCTGAACTGCCCGATCCGGTCGGCACTGTCATTGCAGAATGGGACCGGCCCAACGGCCTTCATATCGAGCGCGTTCGCACCCCGCTGGGGGTCATTGGCGTAATCTTTGAATCGCGTCCCAACGTCACCGCCGATGCCGGCGCGCTATGCATCAAATCGGGCAATGCCGTCATCCTGCGCGGCGGCAGCGACAGTTTTCATTCCAGCCGCGCCATTGTCGACTGCCTGCTCGACGGGCTGCATCTGGCCGGATTGCCGGTCGAATGCGTTCAGCTTGTGCCCACCACCGACCGCGCTGCCGTGGGCGAAATGCTCAAGGGTCTCGACGGCAATGTGGACGTCATCGTGCC
>CBFGTF010000191.1:0-5082 GCA_965651655.1 uncultured Devosia sp. | reverse complement strand
GCGACCAGCGGAATGACCTGGGGCAGGAACAGCACCGTGCGGGTCACGGTGCCGAAGCGCCCGGCCATCTGGCCGCGAATAGCCGAAGCGACGGCCAGGCCCAGCCCCACGGGAATGAGGGTGAAATAGAGCACGAGCTGGAAGGCATTGCCGATGATCTGGAGGAGATCACTGTCGGTCAGCACCGTGAGGTAATTGGTCAGCCCGTGGAAGCGGGCCTCCCCGATGCCGTCCCAGCGCAGGAACGAATAATAGATGCTCATGCAGAGCGGCACGAGCACGAAGGCGGCATAGGCGAGAAAAGCGGGCGCGACGAAGAGCCAGGCCGCCCTTCTGGTCTTGCGGCTCCCCCGGGCAGGGGGGAGCCGCTTGCTTTGCCTCTGGGCGTCCGGAACGGACGGAACGGTTTCAGTCATGGTTCATTCCGGCCCCCGCAGGGGCATTGCCGAGACCCGTGGTTTAACGGGACAGCTGGGTCTCGTATTCTTCCTGGACGGCTTCGAGAAGGCCAGCGGCCGTCTGCTGTCCACCCACCATCTTCTGCAGTTCGGGCGTCCAGCCGGCGGCAAAGATGGCACCGGTCGCATTGGCGATAAAGTCCATGGCGCCATTATCCTGGGCCAGGGTCGCACCGGCGGCCAGCGAGGCCTCGGTCACCGAGCCGGGGGTCACGGCGGGCATGGCCAGATCGGTCGGGCCGCCCGGATTGGAGCCGCCAACGGCGACGTTGATCTTGCGGGCTTCCTCGTTGGTGGCGACCCAATCAAGGAAGAAGGCCGCGCAATCTGGATTGGCTGCCTTGGCGGCGATGCCGAAGGTCAGCGGTGCCGACATGGTGGCGTGGCGGCCGCCATCTTCCTCGCTGGGCATGATGAAGAAGCCGAACTTGCCAGCGGCATTGGTATCGAGATTGCCCGATTCCCAATCGCCGTTGAACATGAAGAGGCCCTCTCCGCCGATGAAGCGGCTCATCATCTGGAAATATTCGATGGCATTGGCGTCGGAGGGGAAGTAGCCCGCCTTGATCCAGGCATCGAGATGCTCGGCGGCTTCGAGGTTTTCCGCCGTGTTGATGGTGGCGCCGTCCTTCTGGAAGATCCAGTCATTGATCGGCTCGGGTGCGCCATAGGCGCCCATCAGGTTCTGCAGCGGGAAGGCGAGGCCTGCCGTGCCCTTGTTCCACTGCATGATCGGCTGGATGCCCGCTTCCTTGGCGGCGGCCATCAGCGCATCGAGTTCGGCCAGGGTCTTGGGGGCTTCGGTCATGCCGAGCTGGGCCGCCAGTTCCTTGTTGTAGAAGACGCCGGTCATCGAATAGTTGAGACCCATGGCATAGAGCGAGCCGGTGCCACGCGGACGGCCACCCTCTTCGACGCGCAGCTGCACCAGCTGCCCGGCCGGGAAGGCATCCCAGCCGAATTCGGTGAAATAGCCATCGAGGTTCATCAGGAGGTTATTTGCCACCAGGTCGGTCAGCGAGGGCAGGCGGATGAGGTCCGGCGCGTTGTCCTCGGACAGGATGCGCGGGGAGTTCTCCATCATGTTGGCGAACTGGTCTTCCTTGATGTCGAAGGTGACATTGGGGAACTGCTTGGTGAATTCCTCGGCCAGCCGGCTGGGCAGCGGGAAGCCGGTTTCAAAATAGGAATTGAGCACCACCGGATCGGTGCCGCAGCTGGGCGCGGCCAGTGCCGTGCCGGCAATGGCGGCAGTGGTGGACAATGTCAGGGCAATACGAAGTGCATGGCGAGAATGGGCTCTCACGACAACCTCCTCCAGGTCAGATGTGCAACGGATGTTTCCGTCTGCTAAATGGATTTAGCGCATGGACACAAAGCCATGTCAATATGGCTCCGGCATCCACACGCGGCGACTAGACCAGTTTGCGCAAAGCCTCGATGATCTGCGTTGCGCGCTGGTCTTCCGGCCCCATCATCCAGTTGGTGACGTAGCCGAAACCGATCTGGCGCCGGGGATCGGCAAAGCCGACCTGCCCGCCCGCGCCGTCATGTCCGAAGCATCCGTCGCCGAGATAGCGCCGCGCTTCGGAATCGAGCTGGAAGCCATAGCCCCAGCGTGAAAAAGGTGGATCGCCGCCAAAGACCGACACGCCCTGGCTCTGGGTCCGGGTCGCCTCGGCAATGACAGCATCGCCGATCAGGCGGAGACCATCGGTGGGCACGACCGTCGCCGACCAGATACTGGCTAGGGCTCTCGCCGTGGCGATGCCACCGGCACCGGGGATCTCGGCGGCACGAATGCGCTGCTTGTTGAAGCCGCCATGCTCGCTGACCAGATCGGCCGGCAGGGCATCACCCAGCGTCATGGCGCGGTAGGGCCAGTTGGGCGCGGGCTTTGCGCCCTCCTCGGCCCAGAGGGCGATGAGCGGCGGGCTCACCCGCAGGTGCGCCGGTCGATCCGCCAGTGCATCCGGCAGCCCGATCCAGGCATCGGCCCCCAGCGGCTCGGCGATCAACTGGCGGAAATAGCGGCCCGGGGACAGGCCCGTGACGCGGCGGACCAGTTCCCCGGCGAGCCAGCCATGGGTAAGCGCGTGATAGGCATAGCCGGTGCCGGGTGGCCAGAGCGGCTCCTGCGCGGCAAGCACGGCGACCATCCGATCCCAATCGACAATATCGTCCTCGGTGAGGGTCTCACGCGGCGCCGAGAGCCCCGCCTGATGTGCCAGGGCCTGGCCGACCGTGACCTTGTCCTTGCCGGCCGCGGCGAATTCGGGCCAATAGCGGGCGACCGGCGCCGCATAGTCCAGAACGCCATCTTCGACGAGGCGCGCGACCAGGATCGACATCAGGCCCTTGGTGCAGGAAAAGACCACCGATGGCGTATCCGCCGTCCAGGTCCGCCCGCTGCGCGCATCGGCAATGCCGGCCCAGAGGTCGACGACGCTCTCGCCGCCAATCCGGACATTGAGGGCAGCGCCCATGTCGGGGCGCCCCTCGAACCCTGCCGCGAAGGCTTCGG
This sequence comes from uncultured Devosia sp., assembly GCA_965651655.1. Taxonomy (GTDB): domain Bacteria; phylum Pseudomonadota; class Alphaproteobacteria; order Rhizobiales; family Devosiaceae; genus Devosia. The sequence goes on along the minus strand of CBFGTF010000191.1, from coordinate 2,100 downwards.
CCAGCGGTTCGAAACCGGGCGCCACGATTCCTGCCAATTCGACCGACATGCTCACGCCTCCACCGCCAGATAACCGTCCGCGCCTGTGGTGACGCGCAGCGGATCGCATATGCCGCCGACAAAACTGCCGTCTGCGGAAACATTGTTGAAGGCGAGCAGCCAGGGTGTGCCCTGCCGGTCCATGGCGATCCTGCCGGCATAGAGCCGTTCGTCTACCAATAGACGCGCGGCGCCGAAATCCACCGGCCCGGGCAGGTCCCCGACCGGCAGGCTCCAGATGCCGCCGGTTTCCCCGGCGCGCCTGCCACAGAGCTTGGCGCTGTCGCAGCAGAAGATCAGATGCTCGCGCCCCTGGATAAGAACGAGTTGGAAGACTTCCAGGTGAGCGAAGCCCGAGCCGGAAGACCCAAGCGGCGGTTCGACCGTCCAGGTCCTGAGGTCGACGGAGGTGGCATGCCCCATGATGCCACGGTCAGGCTCCGTGCCGTCCTTGCCGCGCGCGGTGATCAGCATATGCCAGCGCTGGTCCGACTGACGCCAGTACACCCATGGGTCGCGCCAGGCTTCTTCGGGCCAGGACGAGGTGCCCAGCGTTTCATAATATTGCTTGTCGGCCGAGCACACAGGACCCGGCGACTTGGTCCAGTTGTGCAGGTCCGGCGAGGTGGCCAGGCCGATGGTCTCGATATTGGCATTGCTGTCCTCGGAGAGGAAACGCGAGCCGGTGTAGAACATGCGCCAGAGGCCGTCCGGGCCCTGCAGCACGCAGCCGGTCCAGGTGGCGCTGCCATCAAAGCAACCCGGCGCTCCCGCCTCGAAAACCTGGCCATGATTGGTCCAATTGCGCAGGTCGCTGGAGGTGGCATGGCCGATGCGCGCATTGCGGTGGCGCAGATCGGGATGGCCCAGGGATCTGGGAGCATGCAGGTAGAAAAGATGGTGCTGCTGGCCGTCATCGGCCAGCCAGAAATCCCACACAAAATGATCCGGCAGACTGAATGCCACTCCCGAGCCCCTTTCCGAGGTCTTGCCAAACCGGTTATCGTAGACCGGCTTTGCTAAATCCATTTAGCACATGCTATGCTCCAGCCTGCTTGTCAAGCGGGAGTCGCATGGATATCCAGTCCAGTGTCGACCTCCCGGTCGCAGGGGAGGAATCGGGGCACTTGGCGAAGAAGCGAATAACTCTGGCAGATGTGGCGCGCCTGGCGGGCCTGTCGACCACGGCGGCCTCCATGATCCTCACGGGGCGCCCCGACACGCGCTTGTCGCCCGAGGCGCACAAGAAGGTTCATGACGCGGCTGCGAGCCTGGGCTATCGCCCCAATGTGGCGGCACGGGCCCTGCGCACCGACAAATCGCGCTCCATCGCCTTCATCTCCGACTATGTCGCCACCACCCGCTTTGCCAGCGGCCTGATCCGCGGGGCGCTGGCCGCCGCCGAGGAGGCCAAGCATGTGATGCTGGTGCTCGAAACCGGCGGCGAGCCGGCACGGGAAATCCAGGCGGTCGAAGCGGCGCTGGATCGCCAGGTCGATGGGTTGATCTTTGCGGCCATGCGCGCGCGCGAAGTCTTCGTGCCCGACATGGCCATCAATATCCCGGTGGTGATGCTCAATGGCACCAGCGCTCGCTTTCCCGTTTCGGTCCTGCCCGACGAATATCGCGGCGGCCGGGCGGCGGTGGAACTGCTGGTCCGCGCCGGCATAAGGGACGGGATCGTGCTGCTCGGCCACAATGCAAGGCAGGAAGAAGGCCTGTTCCGCTCCGAAGCCATTGCCCGCCGCTTCCAGGGCATTCGCGATGCCATGGCCGAAGCCGGGCTCAGCTTTGCGGAAGAGTTGAGCTGCTGGAACTGGGAACCCGGCTTTGGCTACGATCTGACACGCAAGCTGCTCAAATCGCAACGCCCCAGGGCCCTGCTCTGCCTCAATGACCGGCTGGCCTTCGGCGCCTATCAGGCGTTGGCAGAGGCCGGTCTCAATATCCCCGATGATGTCTGCCTGGTCGCCTTCGACAATGACGAGATCGCCTCCTATCTGCGCCCGGGCCTCACCACGATCGGACTGCCCCACGAACAGATGGGGCGCCGGGCGGTGG
>CBFGTF010000190.1:0-5125 GCA_965651655.1 uncultured Devosia sp. | reverse complement strand
TGATCATGGTCGTGGTCGTCGTGGTCATGCCCTTCGTGGTCATGGGCATGGGCCTCGAAGGCGCCGCCCTCGCGCACGGGCAGAAGTTCGATGCCGGGCGCCTCCGCCAGTTCCACCACTCTGGCATTGGTGGAGAGCGTTTCGAGCGCGTCGGCCAGGAACAATTCCATGCCATGGCCCGTCCAGAAGACAATGTCAGCGCTTTCCAATGCTCCGGCGTCGGAGGGGCGGAGCGAATAGGTGTGGGGCGAGGCAGCGCCCTTGACGATCAATTCGGGCGTGCCGGCATCGCCCATGACGGCGGCCACCAGCGAATGGATCGGTTTGGTCGAGGCGACGACGGCCGGCGCGGCCAGGGTGGTGCCAGTGAGCAGCAGCGTGACGAAAGCGGCGAGTGGGAGGGCGGTACGGATCATCGTCTGGCCTCTTGGAAACGGAAGGGACTGAAGCGATATGTTATGTTATTACGCTTGCCGCGGTGTTATGCTATAACGTATTGAAAGCCGTCAAGACGGGATGTGGAATTCTTTCGGGGCCGTTCCACACTTGCCGTCTCCAGATTTCGCGCCCGTGGCGCACCCCCTCCCATCCTCCCCCGTCAAGGGGGAGGTGCCGGCCGGTGGATGCGGGCGCATCGAGTTCGTGCCGAGGCAGAATGAACGCAATAACGCCCAGAGAAACCCTGATCACCCTTTCGGGCGCCGGCGTGCGCAGCGGCGGGCGTGTGCTGGTTGAAGGTGTGGACCTGACCATTTCGCGCGGCGAGATCGTGACCCTGATCGGGCCGAACGGATCGGGCAAGTCGACCACTGCCAAGATGGTGACGGGCGTATTGAGGCCAAGCATGGGCAATGTGGTCCGCAAGCCCGGGCTGACCGTGGGCTATGTGCCGCAGAAGCTGACCGTGGACTGGACATTGCCGCTGACGGTGGAACGGCTGATGACCCTGACGGGCCGGCATGGGCCGGCGGAAATCACCGCCGCGCTCGAGGCCGTTGGCGCCACGCGCCTCCGCAAGGCGGCGGTGCAGGAATTGTCGGGGGGCGAATTCCAGCGGGTACTGTTTGCCCGCGCCATGATCCGCAAGCCGGACCTGCTGGTGCTGGACGAGCCCGTGCAGGGCGTCGATTTCTCCGGCGAAGTGGCCCTTTATGAATTGATCCGGCAGATCCGCGACACGACGCAGGCGGGCATCCTGATGATCTCGCATGACCTGCATGTGGTGATGGCCGAGACCGATACGGTGATCTGCCTCAATGGCCATGTGTGTTGCCGGGGCACGCCCAATGCGGTCAAGACCAGCCCCGAATATCTTCGCCTGTTCGGCGACCGGGCCGGGTCGGCACTGGCGCTCTACGAGCACCATCATGACCATGAGCATCATGAGGACGGATGCGTGGTGGGCGAGGCGCATGGGCACGAACATGCGGGGCATCACCATGGGCATGGGGAGCACAAGCATGGGCATTGAGTTTGCCGGATCACACCCACCCGGCCTCTCTCTCAAAGGAGAGCGTTTCCTATGCAGCGCGGCTCCTTCCGTTCCATTGCATCCCTCCCCCTTGAGGGGAGGGATCGAGGGTGGGGGTCCATGGGTGGACTACCGCACCACCCCCCACCCCAACCCTCCCCCTCAAGGGGGGAGGGAGCTGCAGAACATCGACGTCCGGCCAGGGGAGACAGAGCATGTTCGGTGACTTCTTCTCCCGTGCCCTTGTCGCCGGTATTGGCCTGGCCGCGGTGACCGGTCCGCTGGGCTGTTTCGTCGTGTGGCGGCGGATGGCCTATTTCGGGGATACGATGGCGCATTCGGCGCTCTTGGGCGTGGCGCTGTCGATCCTGCTCTCGGTCAACATGACGCTGGGTGTGTTCGCGGTTGCCGCGCTGGTGGCGGGCGCGCTGCTGCTGCTGCAAAAGCAGAATACGCTGTCGACCGATGCGCTGCTGGGCATCCTCAGCCATTCGAGCCTGGCCGTGGGGCTGGTGATTGTCGGGTTTCTCACGCAGGTGCGGATCGACCTGATGGGGTTCCTGTTCGGGGATATCCTGGCGGTCTCGGTGGAGGATATTGCGGTGATCTATGGCGGCGGGATCGCCATTGTCGCGATCCTGGTGCTCAACTGGCGGCCGCTGCTGGCGGCGACGGTCAGCCCGGAACTGGCCGAGGCCGAAGGGCTGCGGCCTGAAGTCAGCCGCATCATCCTGATGCTGCTGATGGCATCGGTCATTGCCATTGCCATGAAGCTGGTGGGGGTGCTGCTGATCACCTCGCTCCTGATCATACCCGCAGCAACAGCGCGGCGGCTGAGCGCGACACCGGAAATGATGGCCGTGGTGGCTGCCGTGCTGGGCGCGGTGGCGGTGGTGGGCGGCTTGTTCGGCTCGCGCACCTGGGATACCGCTTCGGGACCGTCCATCGTGGTGATGGCGCTGGCGATTTTCCTCTTGTCGCTGGTCGTGCCCACGGCAAGATTGTTTGGCAGGAGAGAACATAATGGCGCATGAGCACGCGATGCCGACGGACCTGACCCGCAATCAGGAACTGGTGCTGGGCACACTCAACCACGCGCCGGCGCCGCTATCGGCCTATGACATTCTCGACCTGTTGCGCAGTGAAGGCATCAGGGCGCCGCTGCAAATCTACCGGGCGCTGGACAAGCTGGTGGAGCGCGGCCTCGCCCACAGGCTTGAATCGCTCAATGCCTTCGTGGCCTGCGCCGACGCGCATTGCCACCGCAAGGGGCTGATCGCGTTCGCCATCTGCGAAGCCTGCGGCAAGGTTGACGAATTTGCCGATGCGGTCATCGACGAGCGGCTGAGCAACTGGGCCAGCGAAACCGGCTTCAAGGTCGAGCGCACGACGATGGAAATCCGCGGCAAGTGCGCGGAATGCCTCAAGGCGGCCTGAGGGCGGAGTGGCAAAGGCCCCCTCGCCCGCCGACCTCTCCCCTAGGGAGAGGTGAAGGGTTCACGGATCGGCGGGATACATGGGCAGGCCCGAGATGACGGGCAGCCAGGGTTCGCGGCGCTTGCACCAGCCTTCCAGTTGCGGGGCGATGCCATTGGGGGCGTCGTCGAGGGAGCCGAGGTAAATCTCGGCGCCGGTCTCACCGAGGTTGAACAGGCGCGATCCGCAGGTGGGGCAGAAGGAACGCCCGTCATAGGTCGCGATCGTTCCCTCGTAGCTGAATTGGTGCGGGTACCAGTCGGCATAGGCAAGAAACGCGGTGCCCGTCACCTTGCGGCAATCGGCGCAGTGGCAAAGACCTGATTTTATCGGTTCACCCCGCACCTGGTAGCGCACCGCGCCACAGAGGCATCCGCCCGTCCTGATCGCTTCCGCCATGTCGTTCTCCCCATTGCCTGCCGGTCAACCCACGGCGCTGTGAATGGTTCGGCAGCGCAAGCAGATGTGAACGGAGCGGCGGGGGCCGGTTCAGACTGTGGCGGTCAGGAAACGCACGGCGGCGGCGCCATAGGTACGGGTGTCATCGAGGGTGAACCCACCGGGGATGGTCACTTCCGCCTCGGCGGATTCTTCCCAGACAATTGTTGCGCCCGGCGCCAGCCAGCCATTGGCGGCCAGTTCGGCCAGGGCCTTTTCGCCCAGGCCCAGGTTATAGGGGGGATCGAGAAAGACCAGGTCGAACTGTCCGAACGTGCCGGGCTTGCCCAATGCGGTGGCGTCGCGGCGCAGCAGCTTGGTGATGCCGGCGGCGCCGAAGGCCTCGACATGGTCACGAATGATGCCGCGCGCCTCGGCCCCGATATCGACAAAGGTGACGTGGGCGGCCCCGCGCGAAAGCGCTTCGAGCCCCAGCGCGCCGGTGCCGGCAAAGAGATCAAGGACCCGCTTGCCGGCAAGGACCGGTCCGAGCCGGGCGCCCAGGATGTTGAATATCGATTCCCGGGCGCGATCGGAGGTCGGGCGAATTGAATCGTCCGACGGCGAAATCAGGGTCTTGCCGCGAAATTTTCCGGCGACGATGCGCATCGGGGCACTCCAAAATTCGTACCTTCGCTACTGCAGGGAGCGAGGCATTTCCTAGCCTGATCAATTGCCGCCGGCGCCAGAGGATAGGCCTGAACCCCCACCCCTAACCCCTCCCCTCAAGGGGGGAGGGGAACTGGAAGCGTCAGCCCCTGGGCTTGCGCGGACCGGAGGGCGGACGACCGCCCGAGGGACGACCACCAGCGGGGCGACCACCAGTGGGCCGCGTGCCGGCGGGGCGAGCGCCACCCGGCTTGCCGGCATAAGGCTTGCCGGCGGGACGCTGACCACCCGGAGCAGGACGGCCACCGGCGGGCTTGCCGGCGAAGGGTTTGCGATCACCATAGGGCTTTCCGGCCGGGCGGGCATCGGCGCGCTGCGGACGGTCCCCATAGGGGCGATCCGTGCGGGCCGGACGTTCCGCGCCGGAGCGTTCCGGGCGGGGGCCGCGCGAAGGCTTGTCGGCAAAGGGCCGCTGTGGCCGATCACCAAAGTCGCGCTTGGGACGCTCTTCGAAGCCTCGCTCCGGGCGCGGGCCACGGGCGGGACGATCACCAAACGAACGGGCAGGCTTGTCGCCAAAGGCGCGCTTGGGCCGATCTTCAAAGCCCCGTTCCGGGCGGGGGCCGCGTGCCGGACGGTCACCGAAAGAACGGACGGGCTTGTCGCCAAAGGAACGGGCCGGCCTTTCATTGTCATCGCGCCTGGGACGTTCGGAAAATCCGCCACGGGCCGGCTTGTCGCCGAATGAGCGCGCGGGCCTGTCGCCAAAGGACTTGCGCGCCCCGGGGCGGTCGCTCTCGCGCTCAGGCCGGCCGGCCGGCTTGCCAGGGCCGCGCGGCGGCTGATCATCGCCGCCCTTGCGGCCGCGCGTGGGCTTGGCGACGAAGGTCTCGGGCGCGCGCCCATCCTCGTCGAAATGAATACGGCGCGGGCGGCCCGTGGGCTCCTCGCCCTGGTCCACCGGGCGGGCGATGCGCGGCCGGCCGGTGTCGCGGTCACGCGGGGAACGCACCGGCCGCTCATCGCGCAGCGGCACCGTATCGGGCATGTCGCTCTCGAAATCGGCGCCGGCGGATTCGGCCAGCTTCTTGCCGAGCTGGTCGCGCAGCATGCGGGACTTGACCATTTCCA
>CBFGTF010000189.1:0-5169 GCA_965651655.1 uncultured Devosia sp. | reverse complement strand
TCAAACCGCTCCAGGATGAGGATTTCCAGCTCGTCCTGCGGCCAGAAGTCCTCCTTGACCATCTCGAAGGTGGTCGGGCCGATCTTGGTGACGCCTTCCCCGCAGAAGGAGACGAGATTGTCCGGGCTGCCCTTGTCGACCACCAGGCGGAATTTCTCGATGCCGCCGCCGGCCCAGTTGCCGCCGGTTGTCAGGATGTAGGAAATCCAGCTTTCGGTGAAGGGCGCGCCCCAGGGTTCATCCGGGTTGGGCAGGGTCTTGCGCACGGCGGCGACAAAGCTCTCGTCGGTGCAGTATTTGCGCAGATATTCGGCCGCCGGGTCATAGCCATCGTCATAGGGCTCGGAGAGAAAGCTGACGCCAGTCGTGCCGCCGACGCTGGGTTTGTAGCGATGCTCGACCACCACCCGCTCCCGCGCCGGAAAGGTCGCCTCCCATGTATAGGTGGCCCGATAGGTCCAGTTGGGCCAATGGTGGGTCTCCCAACCCTCTCCGGCATCGAACTCGTCCGGAACGGCCATGCCCAGATGCAGCAATTGCGCCGTCGCTTCATCGTCAAGCGCATCAACGGCGTCGATGGCCGCCTGGCTGATCGGCACGATGGGGATGCCCAGCTTGGCCAGGGTCTTGGTACGGTCGACCCCGGCGGCATAGGCATATTCGTGCAACGTGGCGCCGACACGCTCGCCGTTGAAGGTCGTCTCGAACTCGAAGAGATTGTCGGACGGCCCCATCGGAAAGGCCACAGGCGACCAGTGATTGGGCACGATATCGGGCATCGGGAAGGCCACCAGCAGGTCGTGGTCCACATCACTGTCATTGCGGAACGTATAGACGACCCGGATCTCCTCCTTGGAGATGAACAGCTCTTCGCTCTCCATGGCGATCTCACCATGGGATATGAATTCCAGCCCGCCCGTGCTCAGCACGGCAGCAGTGTCATTGGCGATGGCAGGCACGGCGGCCATGGCCAGCAAAGTTGCAACAAAAGCCCTCATCTCGCCCTCCCGGCAATCGGCCGGAAATGTCTAGCACGCCGGCGCATCCGGGAAAGTGTCAAACTGTGGGAGACCGCCCCAGATATTGAAACCATTTGCGCTCGAGCGCGGCATCGAGATCGATCTGGTTGGCACGGGCAAAGAGCAGCAACATGCCCAGAACATCGGCAGTCTCGTCTTCCAATGCCTGGCGAAGGCCGGCCGCGTCGGCGCCCTTGTGGCGCGCGCGTGCGGTGGACTTGAGATATTCGGCCGTCAGCTCGCCAAGCTCTTCCTGCACCTTGAGCAGATACCAGTCGTCATCGCGGGCGATGGAATTGCGCGAGGCGTAGGTGTCGGAGACCTCCGCCACAAGCGCGGTGAGATGGGCGAGCGTGCGGCTCATACGGCAATCGGCGCCTTGATCCCCGGATGCGGATCATAGCCTTCGAAGGCAAAATCCTCGAAGACGAAGTCTTCCAGCCGCTTTCGCTCGGGATTGATCACGAGTCTCGGCAGCGGGCGTGGCTCGCGGCTCAGTTGCAGTTTGGCCTGCTCGAAATGGTTGTTGTAGAGATGGGCATCGCCCAGGGTGTGGACGAAATCGCCCACCTCCAGCCCCGTCACCTGCGCCATCATATGGGTCAGCAGGGCATAGGAGGCGATGTTGAACGGCACGCCCAGGAATGTATCGGCCGAGCGCTGATAGAGCTGGCAGCTCAGCCTGCCATTGGCGACATAGAACTGGAACAGGCAATGGCATGGCGGCAGGGCCATCTTGTCCACCTCCGCCGGGTTCCATGCAGAGACGATATGGCGGCGCGAATCCGGCCTGTCACGGATCGAATCCACCAGGTTCTGCAATTGATCGATATGGCGGCCATCCGGCGCCGGCCAGGAGCGCCATTGCGAGCCATAGACCGGGCCGAGATCGCCATTCTCGTCGGCCCATTCATCCCAGATGGTCACGCCCCGCTCCTGCAGCCAGCGCACATTGGTCTCGCCGCGGATGAACCAGAGCAGTTCATAGATGATGGATTTGAGATGCAGCTTCTTGGTGGTGACCAGCGGAAAGCCCTTCGAGAGATCGAAGCGCATCTGATAGCCGAACAACGAGCGCGTGCCGGTGCCGGTGCGGTCCGACTTGTCGGCGCCGTTTTCAAGAATGTCGGAGAGAAGCTGGAGATAGGGCTGCATGGGCGGCAGACTACGCCGATTCGCCCTTTCCTGCCCCTGCCCCCAGATGCTTCTCCACCAGGCGCGTGAGCGTCGCAATCTGGTCCTGCTGCTTCATGATCAGGCCGCGGATTTCTTCTTCGCGCAGGCGATCGAGCTTTTCGTGCAGGGCCATGATCTCGATTTCGGCCTTGAGATTGACCTCATAATCATGGGCGGACACGTCGCGATCCTTCGCGGCCTGCCTGTTCTGGCTCATCATGATCACGGGCGCCTGGATGGCGGCGAGCATGGAGAGCATCAGGTTGAGGAAGATAAAGGGATAAGGATCGAAGGCCTGGCGCGCGAGGACGAGGTTCATGCCGGTCCAGAGGACGAGGACCACAGCAAAGCCGCCAATGAACTTCCACGACCCGCCAAATGCGGCAACGCCGTCGGCGAGGCGCTGGCCCAGCGTCAGTCGGTCATCGAATTCGGCATTGGGGTCGCGCGACACCGCTCGCTTGTCGATGGCCTGCTGGAGGATGATACGTTCCTGATCCGTCAGCGCCGAGGGGTCCTTGCCAAGAAAACGGTCGGCGGCATGCGTGAGTCTTGAAGTCTGGTCTGTGGTCATCGCGATCTCGGCTTGCAGGTGGGTTGGGCACGAGAATAGCGCAGATTGCCCCATGGCGTGATCCGGTATTCTAATACCGGTCACGCTCCTGACACCGGCGGCGGCCGTGGCTGCTAGGCTCCGGGGGCAATCGAACGGGAGATGCTGCCATGAGCCCCAAACTCCGACCCCTGCGGCCACGCGAGGACATGCCCGATTTTGTGCGCGCGGCGCTGGAGGAACGCGGGTTGATGGCGGCCTACGAGGCGCGCCCGCCCTATCAGCGCAACGACTACCTGCTGTGGATCAAAAAGGTGAAGCGCGACCAGACCAGGCAGAAGCACCTGGCGCAGATGCTGGAGGAACTCGAAGCAGGCGGGGTCTACATGAAGATGAAGTGGAACGGCTGACGTCACGCCAGGGCGGAGCGGAAGACGGTATCGTCACGCTCCCAGGCATGGGTCTGGTCGATATGGGCCAGCGACCAGGCGAACATCTCCTGCATGGCTCGCAGGTCCCGCGCGGCAACAGCATCCTCAATCAGCTCGTTGACGCGTATCTTGGCGGGCAGGTGGCCGGGTGGCCCAAGCCGCTCGAACTCGACGCCAACGCCCTGTTCCACCCACATTCCGATCATGCCGGCAAACTCCTCGGACACCAGGAAGGACGACACGCGCAGGATCAGCAGGGTAACCGTGTCTTCCCCGGCATATTCGGACCGGATGATGACCCCGCTATTATTGGGGTGCCATTCCGGCCCGATCTCGGGCACGAAGAACCAGCCGCAGAAAAACGTCTGGCAGACCCCCGGCCGGGCCGCATAGACCGAACAGCCCTGCCCGTCCACGCAATGCGGACACAGCATATTGGCAGGCTTTTGCAGCGTATCGGTATGAATGGGCGCGAAGCTACAACAGGCCGTGCAGCCGTCGCATTCCCGACCCTCGATTGGTACCGGTGCCATAGCGCCACTCCCGGCTGTCATCAGCTGACCCCATTGCCCACTTAAGGTCTACGCTGGCTCAGCACCAGCCCTGACGGCGTCCATGCCATTCATGCGCCAGACCCTCGGCGACCAATTGGGCGCCCAGCGAGCGCCCGTCGCGGGAAACGATCCGAAGCTTGCGGCCATACTGGTCCTGGTCGCGCTCGACGCTGGAGAGCGTGAACGGCCCGGCGTTCAGCAATTGCGCCAGCCGCTCGCTCGCCCGGCGCCCGAGCATGGCCTCATGCGCGCATTGGGGCGCAGAAATCTCGGGCGTATTGATGTCGGCGATGCGGATTCTTGTACCGTCGAGCCAGAATGTATCGCCATCGACCACGCAGGTGACGCGGACCGAGCCGCAGGGGCCGAAGCTGCGCACCACAGGTGGATGAGTGGGGATTGAAGCTGCCGGTGAGGCCGGCAATAACCATGCGCCAAGACCGGCCTCATCAATACTCAGCACCGCAAGGGAACCGATCATCATTGCCAGCATGGCGGTGGGCAGTATGGACAGCCGGGCCAGCAACGCATCGACCCGCCATTTGCGGGTGTGACGCCGCCAATAAATCTGGTTGCTGGACTTCATCGGCCCCTCCGTTGGGGCCGCCAGAATGCATCGGAGCCGTTAATCGGGGCTGAATTGATCGGGGTGCGTTTGCATCCGCCGAAGGGCTCCCCTATATAGGGGGTGCCCGCAAGGGCTATGGCGATAAACTGTCATTGTAATAAACCCATCGGACCCGGGGGCAGTACCCGGCGTCTCCACCATCTCCCCTCTCTTGCGAGAGGAGCCAATGGGGACGAAACAGGATCGACGAGGGCGTAAAGAGTGTGCTTTCGCTCGGCATTGTACCGCCGTTATCGGGCTAAAACTTATAGTTGCCAATGACAACCATAAGGCTCCGGTCGCTCTCGCCGCGTAAGCGGTGCTAGCACTGGGAATTAAAGTCCTCCGCTCCTAGCCGGGCGACAGGCGGGGTTCGCAGGCACCTGGCAACAGAAGCCTGCACTCAATTCCATTTGCCTGACGTTTCAATGGCCTTTGTTCTTGAATTATCCGGGAACGTAGGGCTGATATGGGCCGTTCGGATTCTGTCCGAGAGACGATTGGAGCAAGGGCATCATGGCCGAAGACCACATGCGATACGACATTCTCGCCCAGGAAGCTCTGCGTGGCGTCGTGCGCAAGGTTCTGGCCGAAGTATCCCGCACCGGCCTGCCCGGCGAGCACCATTTCTTCATTTCCTTTGCCACGCGCGCACCCGGCGTGCGCATCAGCGAAGAACTGCTCAAGCAGTATGACAAGGAAATGACCATTGTCCTGCAGAACCAGTACTGGGACCTCAAGGTCACCGAAAGCGCCTTCGAGGTCGGCCTCAGCTTCAATGGCCAGCCCGAAATGCTCCACATCCCATTCTCGGCCATCAAGGGCTTCT
>CBFGTF010000188.1:0-5171 GCA_965651655.1 uncultured Devosia sp. | reverse complement strand
ACGTCCTTGCGCATGGCGCGGACGGTTTCGCGGGCGATGATCTTGCCGCCGATGGCGGCCTGGATCGGGATGACGAACAGATGCGGCGGGATCAGCTCCTTGAGCTTTTCGCACATCTGGCGGCCGCGGCTTTCGGCGACGGAGCGGTGGACCAGCATGGAGAGCGCGTCGACCGGCTCGGCATTGACCAGCACGGTGAGCTTGACCAGGTCGCCCTCGCGGTGGGTGTCGAGCTTGTAGTCGAAGCTGGCATAGCCCTTGGATATGGACTTCAGGCGATCATAGAAATCGAACACCACCTCGTTGAGCGGCAGGTCATATTCGACCATGGCGCGCGAGCCGACATAGCTGAGATTGTTCTGGATGCCGCGCCGGTCCTGGCAGAGTTTCAGAATGGCGCCCAGATATTCATCGGGGGTTAGGATGGTCGCCTTGATCCAGGGCTCGCGGATTTCGGCGATCTTCATCACATCCGGCAGATCGGCCGGATTGTGCAGCATCTGGGTTTCGCCATTGGTCAATTCGACCTCATAGACCACGCTGGGGGCGGTGGCGATGAGATCGAGATCGAATTCGCGGGAGAGCCGCTCCTGGATGATTTCGAGATGGAGCAGGCCCAGGAAACCGCAGCGGAAGCCGAAGCCGAGGGCCGCGCTGGTTTCCATTTCATAGGAGAAACTGGCGTCGTTGAGCCGGAGCTTGCCCATGGCGGCGCGCAATTCCTCGAAATCGGAGGCATCGACCGGGAAGAGGCCGCAGAACACCACCGGCTGGGCCGGGCGGAAGTCCGGCAGGGCCTTGGCCGTCGGCTTCTTGTCGTCGGTGATGGTGTCGCCGACATTGGTATCGGCCACTTCCTTGATCGAGGCGGTGAAGACGCCCAATTCGCCCGGGGTCAGTTCCTTGACCTCGACCAGCTTGGGCGTGGAGACGGCGACGCGATCGAGCTCATAGACGGCGCCGGAGGCCATCATGCGGATGCGCTGGCCCTTCTTCATCACCCCGTCGATGATGCGCACGAGGACCACGACGCCGAGATAGGTATCGTACCAAGAGTCGACGAGGAGCGCCTTCAGCGGCGCGTCGATATCGCCCTTGGGGGCGGGCAGGCGATGGACGATGGCCTCGAGCACGGTATCGATGCCAAGGCCCGTCTTGGCCGAGATTTCGAGCGCGTCACTGGCGTCGATGCCGATGACGTCCTCGATCTGGGTCTTGACGCGATCGACATCGGCGGCGGGCAGATCGACCTTGTTGAGGACCGGGACGATCTCGTGATTGGCGTCGATGGCGTGATAGACATTGGCCAGGGTCTGCGCCTCGACGCCCTGGGAGGCATCGACCACCAGGAGCGAACCTTCGACGGCGGCCATGGAGCGGGAGACCTCATAGGCGAAGTCGACATGGCCGGGGGTGTCGATGAGGTTGAGGATGTAATCCTCGCCATCCCTGGCGGTATATTTGAGGCGGACGGTCTGCGCCTTGATGGTGATGCCGCGCTCGCGCTCGATATCCATCGAGTCGAGGACCTGTTCCTTCATCTCGCGCAGGTCCAGCCCGCCCGTCATCTGGATCAGGCGATCGGCCAGGGTGGATTTGCCATGGTCGATATGGGCGACGATGGAAAAATTGCGGATATTCTTGAGCGGCGTGGTCATGGGGCGCTGATAGCAGAAGCGCGGGGGGCGAGAAAGATGGTTTAGCGGGGGTTAACCCCGCGTTTTTCGGCAACGTTGCGGGCATGGACGGCGTTGCAACCGCATGCGCATCCTCATCCCCGCCGTTTTCGCCCTCCTGCTTGTTCCCGGCCCCGCCCTGGCGCAGGACTTTTTCCAGAGCTTTGAAGACTTCGTCGAGGAGATGCTGCCCGAGCGGCAGGCACCACGACCGGCGCCGCGCGTCGCGCCCGGCGCGCCGGTTGAGGCGGTGACGCCGACCCCGGTGGAGCAGCGGCCCGATGATGCCGATGCGGAGACGGAGGCGGCGGAAGAACCGGCGCCCATGCCGAGGCCGCGACCGGTGGAGGAGCCCGCGCCGGAGCCGGTGGCGGAGGAGGATGAGGAGGACGCGCCGATATCGCGTGTCGAACCGGAACGGGTGTATCAGACGGCCTGCCCGGCGCTGCTCGCTGGCGTGATCGTGGGCGAGATGCTGGAGCCGATCGAGGAGGGCATGTGCGGCGAACGCTCGCCGCTTTCGGTGAAAGCCGTGGTGGCCAATGGGCGCACTGTGCCGCTGTCGAGCCCGGTGACGACCAATTGCCAGATGGCCGGGGCGCTGGCCGCATGGGTGGGCGCGGTGGATGCCTATGCCGGCGCGGCGCTGGACAGCCCGCTGGCCCAGGTGAACACCGGCACGTCCTATATGTGCCGCAACCGCTATAGCGCCGAGGATGGCTTCGTCTCCGAACACGGCTTTGCCAATGGCGTGGACGTGGTGGGGTTCACGCTGGCGAGCGGCGAGACGATCAGCGTCGAGACCGAGTGGCTGCCCTCGACCGCGCCGGAGGGCAAGTTGTTGCGCCAGGCGCATGGGGCGGCCTGCGGGCAGTTTACCACCGTGCTCGGGCCCGAGGCCAATGATGACCACGAGGATCATTTCCACCTGGACCTCGGCTGTCACGGGCAAAGCTGCACGGCGCAGATCTGCGAGTGATCAGCAATCCCGGCAATGGGGATGATGCGGCGGCAGGTCGGCCCAGTCGTGAAGGCTCATGCAGTCGGGATGGAGGCTGGGGCGCACGGGCGCGAAGAGGCGTCCGAGCCGCGCCAGGAGGCGGGCCAGGATGGACATTTTCTGTTCTCCAAAGGATCAGGATTGGTTGGTATGACGGCATAATGCGCCTGTAGCCCCGCGCCGACAATGGACAAGGCTTCGCGGCCGATATAGAAAATCTATATGAGCAAGGCTTTTCCCATTCCCCTCAATGCGCTGCGGGCCATCGAGATCGTGGCGCGGCGCGGGGCGCTGGCCCCGGCGGCCGAGGAGCTTGGCGTGACGGTGGGCGCTGTCAGCCAGCATCTGCGGCGGGCCGAGGACCGGCTGGGCCTGGAGCTGTTTGCGCGCACGCCACAGGGGCTCAAGCCGCTACCGGCGCTGGTCCAGATTTTGCCGCAGCTGTCGGCCGGGTTCACGCAATTGCAGGACGGGCTGGCGAGCCTGACCGGGGCGCATGAGGGCGTGCTCAATGTGACGGTGGGGAGCGTGTTTGCCTCGCGCTGGCTCATCTGGCGGGTCCACAAATTCTCGGCCCTGCATCCGGGGCTGGAGGTGCGGCTGACGGTAACCGGCGCCATGCTCGACCTTGGCCGGCCCGATATCGATTGCGGCATCCGCTATGGCGACGGGAGCTGGCCGGGCGTCGACACCAGCCTGATCGGCGGGCAGGACTACCAGCCGGTGTGTTCGCCCCAATTGCTCGGGCGGCTGCAGCACTTGCGTGACCTTGGCTCGGTGCCGGTGATTGCCGACCAGACCAGCATGCTGGACTGGCCGCTGTGGCTTGGGCGCGCGGGCCTTGACCCGGCCATGCCGCTCTCGGGCCCGGTCTATTCGGATGCCTCGCTGGCCTTCGACGCGGCGATTTCGGGACAAGGGGTGTTGCTGGCAGCGGACATGATGACGGCAGACGCGGTCAGCGATGGACGGCTGGTGCGCCCCTTTGACCTGCCCGTGGCCGGCGAGCGGGGCTATTTCCTTGCCACCGCCAAGGGCAGGCGGGAGCCCAAGAAACTGAAGCTGTTTCGGGACTGGCTGGCCGAGGAGGTTCCGGCCAGCATCAAAGGCTATGTCCATCAGAACATGGGCAATGCCGCAGGTCTGTGATCGAAGTCCGCATTTTTCAGGATATTTTTGCCTGTATCGCGTCTTGCTGGAGATTTTTTGCGCAGAACTGCCCTGCAGAAGCGGAAGATGGACGCTTTCTTGCATCAATGGTTTGATAGGCTGGGCAACCAGTCAGACCAGCACTGCGAACGGGGGCCGCGATGGACGATGTGATTATTCTGGGCGCCGGCATTGTCGGCATCGCCACCGGCATCCACCTGCTGCGCCGGGGCCGCAGCGTGACCCTGGTCGACAAGAGCGAACCCGGCCACGAAACCAGCTTCGGCAATGCCGGGATCATCCAGCGCGAAGGGGTGCGGCCGCATCCGTTTCCGCGCGACCTGCAGACGCTGCTGCAGGTGGGGCTGCATCTGTCGACCGCTGCCCGTTATGAGCCGCTGGCCCTGCCGCGCCTGGCGCCGCCGCTGCTGCGCTATTGGTGGGAGAGTTCGCCCGAGCATTATCGCAAAGTGGTGGAAAGCTATGCGCCGCTGATCGGGCGCTCGATCATCACCCATGCGGAGTTGATCGAGGCTGCGGGCGCCAAGGCGGAGAAGCTGATCTCGCGCTATGGCTGGCACCTGGCCTTCCGCAGCCCGGAAAAACTGGAGAAGGAAGCGCGCAAGGCGCAGGGCGACCATGACCAGTTCGGCATCGGCTATGCGGTACTGGACTGGCAGGCGCTCAAGGCGGTAGAGCCGAACCTGCTCGGCGGGCTCAGCGGCGCCATCCACTGGACCGACCCATGGACGGTCAAGGATCCCGGGGCGCTGGTCACGGCCTATTTCGACCTCTACACCAAACTGGGCGGTACATTCGTGCGCGGTGCGGCCAAGGGGCTGGTGCAGGATGCCAGGGGCTGGAGCGCCGATGTGGATGGGCAACGCCACCAGGCCCGGCAGGCGGTGATCGCATTGGGGCCCTGGGCGCCCGATGTGCTGGACAGACTGGGCTACCGGCTGCCGCTTTTCGTCAAGCGCGGCTATCACATGCATTACGGAACGAGCGAAGGGGTGAGCCTCAACCACCTGCTGCTCGACCCGGAAGTGGGCTATGCCATGGCGCCGATGGCGCGGGGCATCCGCATCACCACCGGGGCCGAATTTGCCGAACGTGACGCAGCGCCGACGCCGATCCAGCTGGGCAAGGCCGAAAAGGCCGCCCGCGAGCTGTTCCCGCTGGGCCAGCGACTGGACCCGCAGCCCTGGAAGGGCGCCCGCCCCTGCACGCCCGACATGATGCCGATCATCGGCAAGGCGCCAAAGCATGAGGGCCTTTATGTGGGCATCGGCCATGCGCATCATGGCTTCACGCTCGGTCCGGCAACGGGCGAATTGCTGGCGCAG
>CBFGTF010000187.1:0-5402 GCA_965651655.1 uncultured Devosia sp. | reverse complement strand
TGAAACCCAACCGCCCCTTCACGTCCCGTCTGCCCCCTATGCCGCAGCATGTGGTCAGCCAGCACCAGTGCCATCATGGCTTCGCCCACCGGGACGGCGCGAATGCCGACGCAGGGGTCGTGGCGGCCCTTGGTGATGATGTCGGTATCTTCATTGGCCGTGGTGACGGTCTGGCGCGGCGTCAGGATGGATGAGGTTGGCTTGACCGCGAAACGGCAGACCACCGGATCGCCATTGGAGACACCACCCAGGATGCCGCCGGCATGGTTGGAGAGGAAATAGGGCTTGCCCTCGCCTGCCCGCATCTGGTCGGCATTCTCGACGCCCGTAAGGCTCGCCGCCTCGAAGCCAGCGCCGATTTCCACGGCCTTGACGGCGTTGATGCTCATCATGGCCGACGCCAGGTCGGCGCTGAGCTTGCCATAGATCGGCGCACCCCAACCGGCCGGCACGCCTTCGGCCACCACCTCGATGACGGCGCCGGCAGAATTGCCATCCTTGCGCAAACCATCGAGATAATCGGCCCAGAGTTCAGCCGCCTTGGCGTCGGCGCAGAAGAACGGGTTCTCTGCCACCTGATCCCAGTCAAAATTGGCGTAGTCGATCTTGTGCGGGCCCATCTGTACCAGGCTCGCCCGGATGGTCACGCCAGCCAGCACCTGCCGGGCAACGGCGCCAGCCGCCACGCGCGCCGCGGTTTCGCGGGCCGAGGTCCGGCCGCCGCCGCGATAGTCGCGAATGCCGTATTTCTGATCATAGGTATAGTCGGCATGGCCGGGACGATATTTGTCGCGGATTTCCGAATAGTCCTTGGAGCGCTGGTCGGTATTCTCGATCAGGAGCGAAATCGGCGTGCCGGTGGTGCGCGGCCCGTCGGTGCGCTCGTCCTCGAAGACGCCCGACAGGATCTTCACCGCATCGTCCTCGCGGCGCTGCGTTGTGAACTTGGACTGGCCGGGCTTCCTGCGGTCGAGGTCGCGCTGGATCATTTCGGGGGTCAGCGTCAGGCCCGGCGGGCAACCGTCGACCACGACGCCCAGCGCCGGCCCGTGGCTTTCGCCCCAGGTGGTGAAACGGAAAAGATGCCCGAATGTATTGAAAGACATGGCGCAGCCCCTTGGGTTGCGAGCGTTCTAGGCAGGCAGCAGCGTCAGGTCAATCGACGGTCGCGTCCCAGGTGTTCTGCGCCGAGTGCAGGATCATTCGTCCACCCACGAAATGAGCGATGACCCCCTGCGGCGGAGGCCAGTTGAGCACATCGCTGCGCGGCGCGCCTTCCACCAGGTGCCGGACCACCCGCAGCACGCCGCCATGGGCGACGACGACGGCGTGGTGGGTCAGCTCGCGGGCAAAATCGAGCAGGCGCGCGGCGACATCATCATAGTTTTCGCCGCCCTGGGGCCGGAACTGCCAATAGGTCTCGTCACGCTCTCCCGGCGCCAGCGCCGCGTATTCGCGCGCGATCTCGGCGTGCAGCCGGCCCTCGAAATCGCCAAAGGAAATCTCGATCAGGCGATTGTCATGGATCACCGGTGGCAGCTCGACATCAAAGGCGGCCCGCATGCGGTCCATGGTTTCGGCGGCGCGGCTCAGCGGGGAGGCGAACCAGTTGAGCGACGCCGGATCGACACCATCGCGCTCGAGAAGCTCGCGCAGCAGATGGCCATTGGCGTCGGCCTGCAATTGCCCGGTGCGGTTCAGCGGAATATCGCGGCTGCCCTGATAGCGCTGCTCGCGGTTCCAGTCGGTCTCGCCGTGTCGCGCAAAGTAGAAATCGGGCCAGTCGGGGGTGGTCATGTACATTCACGCGCCAGAGGGCGCGGCCTAAGCTGGAGTCGGTGGTCCGGTTGTGGCACATGGGGGACCGGGCGGGCAAGCGCAGCGCCCTCATAGCTCTTATGATTCATGGGGTTCGCATGTCCCTTACCGCCACCCGCATCGCCGCCGACCTTGCCGCCATCGTGGGGAGTGATGCGGTCATTGCCGACACCAGCCGAATGGGCGCCTTCCTCAACGAGCCGCGCAAGCGCTTCCACCAGACCGCCGCAGCCATAGTGATCCCGCGGGACATTGCGGCCGTGCAGGCGGTCATGCGCTGGGCCAATGAAAACCGCGTCGGCATCGTGCCGCAGGGCGGCAATACCGGGCTGGTGGGCGCGCAGGTGCCACTCTCGGGGCATGAGGTGATCCTCAGCCTTCACAGGCTCGACCGCATCCGCGCCATCGACAGTGCCGCCGGGGTGATGATCGCCGAGGCCGGGGTTATCCTCGAAAACGCCCATAGAGCGGCCGAAGCCGAGGGCGCCATGTTTCCGCTCTGGCTGGCCTCGCAGGGGTCGGCCCGTATTGGCGGCGTCCTCTCGTCCAATGCCGGCGGGGTCAATGTGCTGGCCTATGGCAATGCCCGTGAGCTGACCATGGGCGTGGAGGCGGTGCTGGCCGACGGGCGGCTCTATCAAGGGCTCAATGCGCTCAAGAAAGACAATACCGGCTACGATCTCAAGGACCTGCTGGTCGGCGCCGAGGGCACGCTGGGGATTATCACGGCGGCGAGCCTCAAGCTCTACCCCCTTCCCGAGGACTACGAGACGGCCATCGTCAATGTTGCCTCACCCGAGGCGGCGCTGGATGTGTTCCAGCTCATGCGCCAGCGCGTCGGCAGCCGCCTCAATGCCTTCGAACTGATCCCCTGGATCGGCCTCGACATCCAACTGCGCCACGGCATGCTCGATGCCGATCCCACCGCCAGCGCCTCGCCCTGGTATGGGCTGATCGAATTGACCCGCATGGCGGGCACCGAGCCCGGTTCGCTGCAATCGGCACTGGAAGCCGCGTTTGAGGAAGGGCTGATCTCCGATGCCGTCATCGCGGAATCCCTCGCCGACCGCACCCGCATGTGGGCCTTCCGGGAGCAGATGAGCGAATGCCAGAGCCGCGAGGGCGCGTCGATCAAGCATGATGTCTCGGTGCCCATCGCCGCCGTGCCGGCCCTGATCGCCCAGGGCATTGCGGCTGCCGAAAAACTCAGCCCCGGCATTCGCCCGGTGCCTTTCGGCCACATGGGCGACGGCAATATCCACTTCAACTTCTCCATGCCCGTGGGCGCCGACCCCAAGGCTTTCATGGCGCAGTATGACGAGGTCATGCATGAGGCGATCTACGAGGTGGTGCTGCGCCATGGCGGCTCGGTCTCGGCCGAGCATGGCATCGGCCAGCTCAAGGTGGAATTGCTCAAAAAGGTGAAGGACCCCGTGGCGTTGGAGATGATGCGGGCGATCAAGACGGCGCTGGATCCCAATGGGATACTCAATCCGGGGAAGATGTTGGGCTAGTTCCCTATCCAGCCAATCCACAGTGCCGTCCTCGGGCCTGACCCGAGGACCACTCGCCGTTCACACCGAGAATTCGGTTCTTGCCGCGCGCGGCCCTCGGGTCAGGCCCGAGGGCGGTGCCGTGGGTGCGGAGCCGACCAATTCAATAATCCGGTCACTCCCATGTGCCTTCTTGCACCGGCAGCCGCTCCGGACCATGTCTTTGCCCATGCTGCTCAAAGACATTCAATTTCTCGACGACGCCACCCGTCCCGCCATTCCCGACCTGCCCGGCATCACCGAGGCCCAGAAGGCACCGGGCGAGCACCTGAGGCAGATCCATGATCATCTGCGCGAAAACATGGTGGTGCTCGGACGCCTGATCGAGCGTGCCGCCGAGGGCAAGGCGAGCGCCGACGATGTGAAGGCGGAAACCGCCGACCTCGTCATGGTCTCGAACTATCGGCGTTTCGGCACGCTTTGCGGGCAATATTGTCAGTTCGTTCATGGCCACCACTCCATCGAGGACTACGCGGTCTTCCCCGGCATCGCTGCCCAGGGCCCGGCCTTCAAGGCCATTGCCGACCGCTTGCAGGCCGAGCATGTGGTGGTGCATCAACTGCTCGAAAAGCTGATCGACGCCCTCATCGCCCTCGCCGATGCACCGGGCCGGTCCAATTTCGAGGATGCGGTCACCGTATTCCGGGCACTCGAAAAGGTGCTGCTCAGCCACCTCCACTATGAGGAGGAATCCATCGGCGACGCACTGGGCTATTTCGAGATCGGAGTTTAGGCGGCGCGGCCTGCCGTTGATCGGGGGCTCCTGCGCCCCCTCTCCCTTTGCAGGGGAGGTGTCAGAACAGATCCATCTGCCCGCCGCCGCCAGCGACCTTTTTCGGCTTTGGCGCCACTGGCTCGGGTTGCTCCAGTGACACGGGTTCGATCAAGCCCGGATCATCGTCGCGGGCCGAATTGACCCGGGTCGAGACCGGATGGAATTTGAGCACGCCGTCCTCGAGCGGCAGCGCCATTTGCGCGGCCTCATGCGCCCGGACCTCGCGGACATTGAGCCAGGCATCCTGCTGGCCTTCATCGACCAATATCGCCGGCATGCGGTCATGGATCACAGACAGCTGGGGATTGGCAGAAACAGTGATGGTGGCGACGCTGTCCACTTCCTCGCCATTGGGGCCCATCCAGGTCGAATAAAGCCCAGCCAGTGCCATGGGCTGCCCATCGGCGCGGGTGATGTAATAGGGCTGTTTCTTCTTGTCCGGGCCGGTATGCCATTCGTAATAGCCGCTGGCCGGCACGATGCAGCGGCCATGCTTGACCCGGTCGCGGAAGGCGGGCTTGTCGGCCATGCTCTCGGCCCGGGCATTGACCAGCAGCGGAAAGTCGCGCGGGTCCTTGACCCAGCCGGGCACGAAGCCCCAGCGGGCAAAATGGGCTTCGCGGCGGCCCTCCGCCTCCCATATGGCGACAATGGGCTGGGTGGGCGCGATATTGTAGCGCGGCACGATCTCGATGCTGTTGAGAAGCTTGAACAGTTCCACCATCATTTCGGGCGGCAGTGTCGAAGCGTAGCGTCCGCACATGACGTGTCTCCTTTACCTCTGGAGAGGTAATCTCTCAGGAGCCGAATCGCAAACCAGCAGCCCGGAATGACCGACCAACCCAACGCCGCCAGCGTCGCGCTTATCCGCGATGGCAAGGTGCTCATCATCAAGCGCGCCTATGCGCCCTACCAGAATTTGTGGACCTTCCCTGGTGGCCGCATGGACCCGGGCGAAACGGTCGAGCAATGCGCCATTCGCGAGGTGCAGGAAGAGCTGGGCCTGACCATCCGCAATCCGAAGCCTGCGCTGGTACAGTCGCTGGGCCGCGATGGCACCTATCGGCTGGCAGTCTTCGCGACCATGGATTTTTCAGGGTCGATCCGACCGTCGGACGAGATCAGCGGCCACAAATGGGCCGATCCGGGCATGCTGCCCGCCCTGCGCACCACCTCGAGGCTCGATGACGTGATCAGAGAATGCTTCAAGGTCCTGGGGCAAAGCTGGTAGAGATGCGGGGATGAACGAGTTGACC
>CBFGTF010000186.1:0-5487 GCA_965651655.1 uncultured Devosia sp. | reverse complement strand
GATCAAAGCCCGCAAGGGGGAGGATGCCGCACCGAGTGCATGCAAACAATTTATCCCCGCCCCCTCCACCACCCCCCATACTCCTCCCATCTTCCCACGACAGGGCGGTCTGCAGCGACCAGATGTGGAGAGACAGCCGGGCACGGGACAGTCGCTTGTCGGCCGTGGTCTCGGGGACAAACACTTGTCGGTGAAAAGGCAGGTGGTCTGGTTCCCCCTAACGCGAAATCCCGGCGTCCCGAGACGGCCTCCGTCTCAGTTTTTATCTGTTTCAGGGACGAAAGCCGTCTCGGGACTCCGCTCTATTCGTGCAACCGCTGGCGCATCGCGCCATGCGGCAGGTGGGCATGCCGCCCTTGAACCGCCAGCGCCATCGGGTTACGGCACTCATGGTGCTGCCGTTATTTGCTTGCATGACGGCCGGACCTGCGGAGACAAACCTTGCCCTTCCCCAATATCGACCCCATTGCCATCGCCATCGGCCCCATCGCCATCCGCTGGTATGCGCTGGCTTATCTGTTCGGCGTGCTGCTGGGCGCTGCCTATGGCTATCTGCTGCTGGCAAATGAGCGACTCTGGCATCGCGGGGCGCCGCCCTTTCCAGCCAAGGATATCTGGGACTTCGCCTTCTGGACCATGCTGGCCATCGTCATCGGCGGCCGCGCCGGCTATGTGCTGTTCTACAATCTGCCTTTTTATCTCGAAAATCCGGCCCAGATCATCAACACGCTCGATGGCGGCATGTCCTATCATGGCGGCATGCTGGGCCTGATGCTGGCAGTCATTCTCTTCGCCCGCTCCAAGGGCGGCAATTGGCTGTCCGGGCTCGATCTCATCGCTGCCGTCGCCACCATCGGCATCTTCCTTGGCCGCATCGCCAATTTCATCAATGCCGAACTCTATGGCGCGCCGACCGATGTGCCCTGGGGCGTCGTCTTCCCCACCGATCCGCTCCAGGTCGCCCGTCATCCCAGCCAACTCTATGAAGCCGTGCTCGAAGGCCTCCTGCTCTTCCTGGTCATCCGCATTGCCACCCATGTGTTTTATGCACTCCGCAAGCCCGGCCTCGTCGCCGGCATCTTTGCCATCGGCTATGCCCTCTCGCGCATCGCCGTCGAATTTGTGCGCCTGCCCGATGTGCAGCTTGGCTACCTATATGGCGGCTGGCTGACCATGGGCCAGGTGCTGAGCCTGCCCATCCTCGCGGGCGGCCTCATCCTCGTTCTCTATGCGGCCACCCGCCGCGAAAATCCGTTGCGCCCATGACTGTGATGACACAAGACGGCCTCACTCTCGAACAGCAGATCGATCTCCAGATCCTCGCCTCCGGCCCCATCTCGGTGGCCACCTATATGGGCCTCTGCCTCACCCATCCCTCCAAGGGTTATTACCGCGCCGCCGAGCCCATCGGCACGCAGGGTGACTTCGTCACCGCGCCGGAAATCAGCCAGATGTTCGGGGAGCTGATCGGCTTCTGGCTGGTCAATCTCTGGCAGCAGATGGACGAGCCCAAGGCCTTCACCCTGCTCGAACTCGGCCCCGGCCGCGGCACGCTGATGGCCGACATCCTGCGCGTCGCCTGCCGCGCCCCCGGTTTCCGCGACGCGCTCAATCTGCGCCTCTTCGAAACCAGCCCCTTGCTGATCGCCGAACAGAAGACACGGCTCGAACCCTATGACCCGAAATGGCTGCAGGATTTCGAGACCTTTGACGATGGCCCGGTGCTGGTCATCGCCAATGAATTCTTCGATGCCCTGCCCATCCGCCAGTTCGTCCGCAAGGCGGATGGCTGGCACGAGCGGCAGGTGGGCCTGGTCGAGGGCAAGCGCGCCTTCGGCCTCTCGCCCACCCCCATTCCCGCCGCTTCCATGCCCGACGCTGTCGCCAATGCCGAGCCTGACACCATGCTCGAAGTCTGCTTTGCGGCGGCCGAAGTCCTGACGCGGCTGGGCAAGGTGATCGCCAGGCAAGGCGGCAGCCTCCTTGCCGTGGACTATGGCTATGCCAAGACGCAGACCGGCGACACTCTCCAGGGCGTCCGCCGCCATGCTTATGCCGATGTGCTCGAGGCCCCCGGCGAGACCGATATTTCCGCTCATGTCGATTTCGGCGCCCTTGCCAATGTGGCGCACAGCGCGGGCCTCGCCACCCAGCCGCTGGCGACACAGGGCCAGTTCCTCACCCGACTGGGCATTGGCGAACGCGCCGCCGCCCTCTCCGGCGCCAATCCCGGCTCGGCGCCCGATATCCGTACCGCCCATGATCGCCTCGTCGGGCAGGACCAGATGGGCAATCTGTTCAAGGTCTTCTGCGCGCACAGCCCGGGGCTTGCGCCGGTCGGGTTCGTGCCGTGACTCCCCCATTCGAACAGGCTCCATCCCTTGCCACCGTGCCCGGCCTGCGCCACGGCTTTTTCGGGCGTGAGGGCGGCATATCGACCGGCGAATTTTTCGGCCTCAACATGTCTCTCAATGTCGGCGACGATCCCGGCGCGGTCGAGGACAACCGGCTCTCCGTCGCGGCCGCCTTGGGGATCGGTCCGCTTACCATTCTCAAGCAGACCCATTCTACCCGCGTCGAAACGATCTCCGCGCCCATCGTGCCCGGCGCGGTGGACGCGGACGCCATGGTCACCGCCACGCCGGGTCTTGCCCTCGCCATCCTCACCGCCGATTGCACGCCAATCCTTTTTGCCGATCCGCATGTTGGCATTATCGGCGCCACCCATGCCGGCTGGCGCGGCGCTGTCGATGGCATCATTGCCAACACGGTCTCGGCAATGGTCTCCCTTGGAGCCAACCGCAAGGACATCCGCGCCGCCATCGGCCCGACCATCCATGCCGCCAATTACGAGGTCGGCGACCAGTTCATGGCCGACTTCCTTGCCCTCCATCCCGGCGGGGACCATCATTTTCACTTGCCGCAGGGCAAGCGCGCTCATTTCGACCTGCCCGGCTTCGTCATCGAGCAGCTCCAGGCCGCCGGCATCACCAGCATCGAGCAGATCGGTTCCTGTACCTATGCGTGGCCGGAGCGCTACTTCTCCCACCGATATGCCACCCATCACGCCACCCGCACCGGACGACAGGTTTCCGTCATCGGTCTGACACAGCTTTAATTTACCCATCCGCCCAAAGTGGCGTTGCGAGTCCTCCGACTGTTCGCTAAAGCTGCCCGCGAAACTGGAAGGTCCCGCCCCCGAGGGACCGGTTGAGACAGGATCGCGCCCATGAAGCTGGTGACCGGCAACTCCAATCGCCCTCTGGCTCAGGCGGTTGCCAGCTATCTCGAACTCCCCCTCACCGACTGCACCGTCAAGCGCTTCGCGGACAAGGAAGTCTATGTCGAGGTGCACGAAAATGTCCGTGGCGAGGATGTGTTCATACTCCAGTCCACGAGCTACCCGGCCAATGACAATCTGATGGAGCTGCTGATCATCGCCGATGCGCTGCGCCGCTCCTCGGCCCGCCGCATCACCGCCGTGCTGCCCTATTTCGGCTATGCGCGCCAGGATCGCAAATCGGCCCCACGCACCCCCATCTCGGCCAAGCTGGTCTCCAACCTGATCACCCAGGCTGGCGCCAATCGCGTGTTGACGCTCGACCTGCATGCCGCACAGATCCAGGGGTTTTTCGATATCCCGACCGACAACCTGACCGCCGCGCCGGTCATGGTGCGCGATATCAAGGACAATTATGACGTCAAAAACGTCATGATCGTCTCGCCCGACGTCGGCGGCGTGGTTCGCGCCCGCAATGTGGCCAGCCGCATCGGTGCGAGCCTGGCCATTGTCGACAAGCGCCGTCCGCGCGCCGGCGTCTCCGAAGTCATGAACATCATCGGTGACGTGGAAGGCCAGACCTGCATCCTCATCGACGACATCGTGGATTCGGGCGGCACGCTGGTCAACGCTGCCGAAGCCCTGCTCAAGGCCGGCGCCAAGGAAGTCTCGGCCTATATCACCCATGGCGTGCTCTCGGGCGGCGCCGCCGAACGCATTGCGGCCAGCAAGCTCAAGGAACTGGTCGTAACCGATTCCATCCTCGCCACCGAGGCCACCACGGCGGCCAGCAATATCCGCCCCATGTCCATCGCCCCGCTGATCGGCGAAGCCATAGCCCGCACCGCCAGCGAACAGAGCGTCTCGAGCCTGTTCGACTAGGCCTTTGTGCCCCAATAACACCGCAACCGCTTGCTCCCGCGGGGCCTTTCCTCTATAGCCCAGCGCCATGAAGCGCTCGTCACCCCTGGAGGACGGGCGCGTATGTCGTTGTGATAACGCCATACACCAACAAAATGGATGATTTCCATGGCTGAGACCAAAGTGCTCAAGGCACAGGCGCGTGAGGGAGTGGGCAAGGGGGCCGCTCGTGAAACGCGTCGTCAGGGACGTGTTCCCGCTGTTATCTATGGTGACAAGAAGCCCCCCGTCACCGTTTCCGTGGCCTACAAGGACGCGCTGAAGTTCATCTATGCCGGTGGCTTCAAGTCGCACATCCTCGACCTCGACGTCGACGGCACCGTCCACAAGGTGATCCCGCGCGACTACCAGCTCGACGTTGTCATGGACCAGCCGGTCCATATCGACTTCCTGCGCGTGTCGGGCAATTCCAAGCTGCATGTCGAAGTGCACGTCCAGTTCATCAATGAGGAAAAGAGCCCCGGCCTCAAGCGCGGCGGCACCCTCAATGTTGTGCGCCACACCGTCGAACTGATCGCTCCCGCCAATGAAATTCCCGAGCATGTCACCGTTGACCTGTCCGGCTATGAAATCGGCGACTCGATCCATATCTCGGCCGTGACCCTGCCCAAGAATGTGAAGCCCGCAATCACCGATCGCGACTTCACCATCGCCACCCTGGTTGCTCCGTCGGGGCTCAAGTCCACCGGTGGCGCTGCGGGCGAAGAAGAAGAAGCCGGTACCGAGGAATAATCCCGGTTCCAGCACCAGACTTTGTGAGGCGGCCAATGGCCGCCTCATTGTTTTGCGAAGGTCATTGCCATGAAACTGCTCGTTGGCCTGGGCAATCCGGGCACTCAATATGCCGGCAACCGGCACAATATCGGCTTCATGGCCGTTGACGCCATCGCGGCCGCCCACGGCATTTCCGCCTGGAAAACCAAGCATGGCGGGCTTTTGGCCGAAGGCAGCGTCGGCGGTGAACGCGTGCTGCTTCTCAAGCCCCAGACCTTCATGAACAAATCCGGCGACAGCGTTCAGCAGACCGCCCGCTTCTTCAAGATCCCGGTCTCCGACATCGTGGTCTTCTACGACGAACTCGACCTTGCCCCCGGCAAGGTGCGGGTCAAGAGCGGCGGCGGCAATGGTGGCCACAACGGCCTCAGGTCCATCGACCCGCAGATCGGCCTCGACTACAAGCGCGTGCGTCTCGGCATTGGCCATCCCGGCAAGGAGAACGTTACCCATCACGTGCTGGGCGACTTCGCCAAGGCCGACAAGGCCTGGCTCGACCCGCTGCTCGACGA
>CBFGTF010000185.1:0-5495 GCA_965651655.1 uncultured Devosia sp. | reverse complement strand
TTTTCCATCACGCATTGCAGCGGATGCTGGTTCTTGCGTGCCGTATCCATGACGCGCGTCACCTTGGTTTCAGCGACCTCGTAAGGATATACGCCGCACTCACCCACCCCCTTCTGGTGCACGTGCAGCATGATGCGCATGGCGTCTTCGCGTGACTTGTTGAAGACGTCCTGCAGCACCAGAACGACGAATTCCATCGGCGTGTAGTCGTCGTTGAGCAGCAGCACCCGATAAAGGTTCGGGCGCTTGGTTTTGGGACGCGTCTTGGTCACCGTCCCGGTTTCGAAATCGGCATCGTTTCCGCCCGGTCGGTCTTTGTCGGCGTCCTTTGGCCCGGCCACCACGCGCAGGGGCGTGGGCAGCAGGGTCAGGGGCCGAAGTGCTGGCATGGGCAGAATGGGAGTCTTGGTCATGGCTATAGGCCGCCTGGAGAAAACGAAGCAGCAAGGTTGGACCCATTATGTAGGCAAAATCGGGCCGGTGTTAAGGGCCATCCCATCCCGAAAATGTGAGCGTCTCCGTCATGCGCCGAATTATGTGTGTTTTGCCGCCGCCCGCCTTCACCCATTCCTGCGCCTGTAGCGGCCTCGACACGACCCTGAACAATTCGATTGCATTTTACGGAATCGTAACGGCGGCGGACTAACCTGCTGAAAGGCTGGACTTTCGGGGTTTGGGGACACTCGGGAGCTGGCCGCGTCAAACGAGTTGCGTACGGGCCTTTCTGCCCGATTGAGTAATTGGAGTACCGGGTGATTTCCCTGGCAAAGACCCCTTGGCGCGTTGCGTTCTTGCGTGCCACCGCTGCTGTGCTTGTGACCATTGCCCTCGCCCTCTCGGCTGCGGCACCGGTCCATGCCATAGAAAATCTCCGCAAATATGCCGGCATCGTCGTCGATGCCAAGTCGGGCAAGGTCCTCTATGAGGAGCAGGCAGACTCGCGGCGCTACCCCGCTTCCGTCGCCAAGGTGATGACGCTCTACGTGCTGTTCCAGGAACTGCAGGCGGGCAATCTCACCCTCTCCACCAAGATGACCGTGTCCCGCCACGCCGCATCCGCCGTACCGACCAAGCTGGGCCTGCGCGCCGGGTCGACTATTTCGGTCGAAGACGCCATCAAGTCGCTGGTGACCCTTTCGGCCAATGACATGGCGCGCGTCATCGCCGAGCATATTTCGGGCACCGAGTCCAAGTTTGCCGAGCGCATGACCGCCACGGCCCGCGCCATGGGCATGACCAGCACGACCTATCGCAACGCCTCCGGCCTGCCCGATGGCGGCCAGGTCACCACCGTGCGCGACCAGGCCATCCTTGGCATGGCGGTCTATC
Organism: uncultured Devosia sp.; assembly: GCA_965651655.1. GTDB lineage: Bacteria > Pseudomonadota > Alphaproteobacteria > Rhizobiales > Devosiaceae > Devosia. The sequence goes on along the minus strand of CBFGTF010000185.1, from coordinate 4,166 downwards.
AGCACTACTCGCAATATTACAATTTCTTCCAGACCACCGCGTTCAAGTATGGCGGCAAGACCTACGGCAACCACAACCGGGTCCTTGGCTATATGGGCGCGGTCGATGGCATCAAGACCGGCTACATCAACGCTGCCGGCTCCAACCTGCTCACCGCGGCCCGCAAGGACAATCGCCACATTATCGTCGTTGCCTTCGGCTTCAACTCGGCCGCCGCGCGCGATGAAAAGGTCCGCCAGCTGGTCTCGTCCTACCTCACCAAGGGCCGCCAGGGCGACTATCTCCAGACCGCCATGGTTCCGGTTCCGGGTCGTCAGGGCAATACCCAGTTTGCGCTGGCCCAGCCGCGCAAGCCGACCTTTGCCATGCCCACCCCCATGCCCGATTTCCGTCTTGCAGCCCTGGTCGCCAATAATGGCGCACAGCCACAGGCACAGGTCGCCGTGGCTTCGGTCGCACCTGTCACCCTGCCCACCCCCGTTCCGACCGACCTTGGTCTCTCGCCCGCCGTCCAGGCGGCCAATGTCCTGGCCGCACCGACACAGGCCGAACCCATCTATCCCAGCCAGGATGTCATCGGCGCCTGGCTCAGCGAAACCTACAACCTGGGTGCACCTCCCGCCGCCCTTGGCCAGACTGCTCCCTCCTCGCCCCTGCTGCCCCCCGGCAGTGTCGATGGTGGCGCCGGCCAACCTGTCGACCTGATGCATTCGGGCTCGGTAGCTGACGCTGCGCCTGTCACCGGCTGGGTGGTGCAGATCGGCGCCGGTCCTTCCGAAGACAGCGCCAGGGCCATGCTCTCCGACGCGGCCGGCAAGGTCGGCTCACTGGGTGATTTCCGCTCCTATGTCGAGCGCTTCGAAAAGAACGGCCAGATCTTCTACCGCGCCCGCTTTGTCGGTTTCGGCGACCGCGATGCCGCGACCAATATGTGCAATCGCCTCAAGGACCAGGACCTGGCCTGCCTGGCGATGCAGGGCTGACAAAGACATCGGACCGCAAGCCACCACGCGGTTTTCGGTCCGATGCATAAGGAAAAGACTTCGGCACGGCGGATCAACCGCCGGCCGGACAAATGGGGCGGTGCGTATTGCCGTCCTTGGGGAATGCAATTGGTGCTTGTGTATGGAGTAGCCCAATGAGTGACCGCAACGCTCTAGTCGAACTGGCCAACTTCGTAGGCCGTTCGCCTCTCGCCTCCCCGGACATGCAGGTGCGCAACCGTGCGCTCTCGGGCATGACCGACCGCATCATCCCCCGCCAGAAGCGCTCGGTGGGCGACCTGCTTGGCGTGGTCATGGCCCTGTCGGCCCGCACGCGGCGCATGGCGCATGACCCGGTCAACGTCGAGATTGATGTCTTCGCTCCGGGCGGCAAGCGCGCGCTGCGCATGACCCTGGGCGAATACTGAGCTTGGCTAGGCGTGGCGCTCTGGGCTGTATCGACATTCAGCTCAGGCGGAGGTTGCAGACCTACACCAGGTGAATGTCGCTACAACCTAGATGAGCGCCACGATCGTCTTGCGCTTCCACACGAACTGGTACCAGCTCGCCTGCAGCACCAGCATCATGGTGAAGCTGGCCGCGTAGGCAATCCAGATACCGGTCAGCCCCAGGCTGGTCTGGCTGAGCCATACCGCTCCCGGCAGTTCGATCAGCAGGATACAGGCCAGCGACAGCACCATGGGGGCATAGACCGTGCCGCTGGCGCGCATGATTCCCGAAAACACCACGCTCCAGCCAAAGCACAGAATGCTCCATAGCACGACATGCAGCAGCGTCTCTGTGAGGTCGACCACGGCGGGGTCGGTGATGAACAGCGCCACCACATGCTGGCTGAAGAAGTAAGCCAGCACGATCAGTCCGCCGGTGATGACCAGGTTGAGCAGCAGCGCGGTCCGGGTGATCGCCGCCAATTGCTCGTTCTGTCGTGCACCGATGGCCTGTGCGGCAAAGATCGAGGCCGCGATACCGATCGACATGGCGGGAAACTGCACATAGCTCATCACCTGCCCAAGCGCGCCATAGGCCGCCGTGGCGTCCGAGCCGAAGCGGTTGACCAGCCCCACCACCACGATACCGGCAATCGATGAAATCACCATCTGCAGGCCCGCCGGAACGCCCAGCTTGAGGATCAGGCCCAGCAGCTTGAAATCCGGGCGCAGCATGGCGCCCAGCAGCACGCCATCGGGCGCCAGCGGCATGTTGCGCACCCGCATATAGACGAACAGGAACACCAGCACGGTGGTGAAGCCCGCGATCATGGCAATGGCCGCCGCATCGACCCCCATCTGCGGCAGGCCGAACCAGCCCTGGATCAGCGCCGGCGTGACCACTAGGCTCACCATCATCGACAGGATCAGCGAAAACAGCGGGGTGATCGTGTCTCCCACCCCGCGCAACACCGAGGTCACCACCAGGAACAGGAAGAAGCCCGGCATGCCGATCAGCACGATGCGCGCATAGCCCACGGCGAGATGGCGGATGTTCTCCGGCGCGCCCAGCACGGTCATGATCTGCTCGGTCCAGATCCCGCCCGCAACGGCGACCACAAGACCCAGCACCATGGTGGCGGCCAGCGTAGTGCCGGCGACCTGCTTGACCTTGTCCACATTGCGTGCGCCCCACGCCTGCCCGATCAGGATGGTCGAGCCGGCCGAGAGCCCGATGATGAAGCTCATCAGGAAGAACATGATCGGGAAGAAGGTGGCCATGGCCGCCAGGGCCTCGACCCCGACCATCTGGCCAACATAGATCGAATTGATCGTCCCCGAGAGCGCCTGCAGGATATTGGAGGCCATCAGGGGAATGAGGAACAGGCTGAACCGCTGCCAGAGCGGGCGGGTAGACGCGGCGTTCATGAAGGCACTCCAGGAGTACGTTTGATCGGGCTAGTCACGCCTTGGGCCCCGGGTTCGGCAATGGGCTGAGCAATATTCAGACCGCCGGAGGGACCACTTCACACCCCGAAAATGGGATGCCGGCTGGACGGGCGCTGGAGGCTTGGCAATGACACGGCGGGTTCTCTACGCCTCTGCCCCCCGGGCGTCAATCTGCCTCGTCCAGCCCATCATCCCGCGAAATGCTGGCCATCACCAAGTGTCATCGCTCCTGCAACCGGACTTTGTGCTAGAGAGCAATCATCATGTCTGACGCCACTGCCCTCCCCGCCTCCACAGCCGACCAGTTCTTTGCCGGCGCCCGCGCCTGCATCCCGGTCGCCATATCCGTGGCGGCCTACGGCATGGTCTGGGGCATGCTGGCCCGCAGCGCCGGCCTGAGCCTTGTCGAGGTCATGATGATGAGCGGACTGGTCTTTGCCGGCTCGGCGCAATTCGTGGCGCTCGACCTCTGGACGACGACACCGGCCAGCTTGCCCATCGGCCCGCTGGTGCTGGCCGCATTGATCGTCAACCTGCGCTACCTGCTGCTGACGGCCACCTTGCGCCCGCTCTATCCGTCCGGCAGGCTCGGCTTCGGCGCGCTCAGCATGTATCTGGTCACTGACGAGAACTGGGCCATGACCGTCGCCGCCATGGCGCGGGGCGGAGGCAGCGTCGCATTCCTCATGGGGGGCGGTGTCCTCGCCTGGGTCTCATGGATGAGCACCAATCTGATCGGTTATGGCCTCGGTTCGGCCATCGACGATCCAGCGCGCTGGGGCCTCGACTTTGCCTTCACCGCAACATTCCTCGCCCTGCTGCTGGGCATGTGGAAGGGACGTGGCGATATCATCCCCTGGCTGGTGGCGGCGCTCGCTGCCATACTCACGGCGCAATATGTCGATGGCAGCTGGCACATTCTGGTTGGCGGCCTTGCAGGCAGTCTCGCCGGCGCGGCAATCGAGGTGCGCAAGCATGCACGCCAATCCTGAAGCCGTCATCGCCATTCTCGGCATGGCGCTGGTCACCATCGCCATAAAGGCCGGCGGCCTGCTGCTGGCAGATCGCCTTCCGCGCGAGGGCTTTGCCGCCGCCTGGCTGCGTCACATTCCCGGTGCCGTGCTGGCCGCGTTGGTCGCCCCGGCCCTCGTCACCGGCAGCATCGCCGAGGCCATCGCTGCCCTGGCCACCGGCGCCGTCTTCATCGCCTCGAGAAACCTCTTCGCGGCCATGGCCAGCGGCGTTCTGACAGTGTTCCTCATGCGCCTCTGGCTGGGCGTTTAGG
>CBFGTF010000184.1:0-5500 GCA_965651655.1 uncultured Devosia sp. | reverse complement strand
TTCAATGGCCAGCCCGAAATGCTCCACATCCCATTCTCGGCCATCAAGGGCTTCTTCGATCCTTCCGTGCAGTTCGGCCTGCAGTTCGATCCGGCAACTGCCGCCGATGACCGGGACGAGGAAGAACAGGACGCCGACGCCCGCACCGAAGACGCCGCCGACGATGCCACCACCGGCGAGGCCACGGGCGAAAAGGTCGTCAGCCTCGACTCGTTCCGCAAGAAGCCCTGACCCGCGAACAGGCGGACAACCGGCATTCCGACAACGAGTTCAGCTCTGCGCCAAACCGTGACATGGTCCAGCAATGGAAAAGCGCTCCTTCTCAATTGCCGGGCACCGCACCTCGATTGCGCTTGAACCCGCATTCTGGCGTGGGCTTGAGGATATGGCGGCCAACCGGCAATTGAGCCTGGCCGGTCTCATCCGCGAAATTGACGAGAACCGCGAAACCACCAATCTCTCCTCTGCTGTCAGGCTGGCCGTGCTGGCCTGGTACCGCGACCCGCGCTAGCGCTACTGCCCCGGAATAAGCTGGATCGGCTGGTTGACGCTGTTGCCGATGGGCTGATTGACCCCCGGCTGGAACCCCAGATTGAGCGGGCCATCGACGGGGGCTTCGGCCCCTTCTTCGGGGACAGCTTCGCTGTCCTGCTCTTCGAGCAGCCGCTCCTCCTCAAGACGCCGAGCCTCTTCCTCCGCCGCCAGCCTTGCGGCCTCTTCGGCGGCCCGGCGGCGCTGCTCCTCAATCAGCCGGTTGCGCTCCTGCGCGGCGGCACGCTGCCTTGCCTCATCCTCGAGCCGCAGGGTTTCGAGCCGTTCCACTTCCAGTTCATTGGCTCGCACCTGGATGGCCGCGACCATTTCGGTGAGGTCGAGCACGATCTCCGGCGTCAGCAGCGTTCCGCCCACAAGCACGATGATCCGCGCATTATCGGCTTCGACCAGGCCGCTGGGATCGACATAATCACGCGGCGTCATCACGAAACTGCCGTCAAGGCCGAGGCGTTCCAGCCTCAGGTTGAGGCTGCCGGCCAGCCGCCCACCCACGCCCTCGACGATGAAATTGGCCAGCCGCACCGTGCCCCCCGCAAGGGTAAAGGCGCCACGCGCCTCATCGGCGGCGAAGTCCCCTTGCGACAGGGCCAGCCCGATCAGGGTTTCGAGCGTGTCGGCCTCCGTATTGAGCACATCCTCGATGCCGGCAATGGACGGAAAGACCGTGGGCGAAAGGCCCGTGACGGCAAAGTCGGATACGGCAAAATTACCTTCTCCGGTCAGGCCGCGCACGGCATCGGCAAGGCTGGCGCCGGTGCCATCAAATTGCAGCCCACCATGGAGCCTGCCATCAAGGCCGCGGCCAATCGCCTGTGGCGCAATGGCGTCAAGGTCAATGTCGGCCAGCGTCACCCGGCCCGAAATGCGCCTTTCCGCCAGCGACCCGGCACAACACTGCTCCAGGGACAGCCCAAGAGTACCACCGCCCATTTCGGCTGAAAGTCCTCTGATGGAGACCGAGTCCGGGCTCCAGGAATAGGTGAAACCTGTCTTGCCCAGCAGCGGCTCGCCATTGCTGGTGACGCTCGTGGCCGTAACCTCGATGTCGCCGCGCGACGGGCGCGGAATGGCATTGGCGGCCAGCGGGCCTTCGGGCCAAACCCCGTCACCGGCCCCGATCAAGGCCTCGGCGCCAAATAGCGCCGCGACCATGCCCGTGGCGTCGAGGCTGTCGACGCTGAATTGACCATCAAAGCTAGGCAACTGCCCCAGACGCTGCATGCTGACCGAGCCGTCAAATCCGGCCTCGCCGGCAATTCCGGCGATGTTGTCCAGTGACAGGGTGCGCAGCCCCGCAAAGGTGATGCCGGCGCTGGCCTCGATACCCGGCAGGCTGGCGCCGCGCGCCCCGGCCAGCCCAGCCAGGCCACTCGCCTCATCGAGCACCATGTCCACGGTGCCCTCGCCGCTGACTTCGCCGCTGGCCGACAGCGCCAGCCCACCAAAATAGCTGATCGATTGCTCGCCCTGGCTGAGGGCGAGGCGCCCATCAAAGCCCTCAGATCCATTGCCCTCCACGAAAAGGCTGGCCACCATCGTGTCGTCCCCGGCAAATAGCGGGCCGGACACGAGGCCGAACTGTGCCAGCGCCGCAGCGCCATCCTGCGCTTCGAGCGAGACCACCAGCCGCATGTCGTCACGCGAGAGTCCCGCCAGACCGCCGGACATTTCCGCCCGCAGGTCGAGCGCCGCCGCGCTAAGATCACCGCCCAGGGTCAGGACCTGGCCCGTACCCTGCTCGGCGTCGGACAGGATGAATTGCAGATCGGCTGGCCACACCCCTTCCAGTGCCTGCTGCCAGCCAAAGGGTACCCCGGCCATCTCGTAGATGGCGAGCAGTCCAGGCGCCTCGGCCGAGGCATTGGACAATTGCCCTGACCCGGTGACATGCGGCTCGGCCAATGTCCCCGAAAGACGCAGTGTGGAATTGATGGCCAGGCCGCCCCAATCGCGGGCCACCAATTGCGAAAAGCGGATAGCCGCCGGTGACCATTGCGCCTCGGCCACCAGATCCTGCGCCGGCAGGCCCAGCACATCGACCGTGCCCGCTGTGATCGAAAAGCTGCCATCTGGGAAGCTGATGCCGAAATTGCGCTCGCCGGTCACATCGGGCACCAGCGCCAGCAGGGCCTCGGTCTCGCCGGCATCGAGCTGCCCGAGCTTGAGAACAGTGTCCAGGCGCGGTTCGGGGCCAAAGCCGAGGCGCAGTTCGAGCCCATGCTCCTCGCCGTCCAGCGTCAGCCGCCCATTGCTCAACCCAAAGGCGTCCCCGGCCAGCATGACGCGGCCCTGCAAGGCACCGGGCATGTTGAAGAGCGGGTTGTCCTCCTGTGGCCGCTTCCACAATTGCGACAGCGCCTCCAGCCGGGCCGCCTCGATGCGGGCATCGCCCGAAAAACCGACAAGCCCACCCTCATTGGTCACCTGTCCCGACAGGCGTAGTTCGGTCTCTCCGGGGAGCCGCGCCACCGCCTGCTCGACCGTCCAGCTTCCGCCATCGGTGGTGGCGTCGACCCGCACCTCGCGCAAGGCAAAGCCGCGCAGCCCCACCTCGGCCAGGTCGATACCCAGCCGGCCCGGCATGGGCGTCAATGGCGGCGCGGGAATCTCCGAGAGCAGGCGCACGAATTCATAGGGCAGCTCGCCCGCCACCTCGGTAGCGTCGCGCGGCGGCAGCGAGAACACGCCGCCCGAGATCACCGCATCAAAGCTGCGGCGCATGCCCAACTGGATGCTGGCGGCGCCGGTGAGACGCATTCCGGCCCGGTTCTCGTCCGGGTGCAGCGTATAGCCGGACAAGACGACACGATCCGTCGACACCGTCATGGCGCTTTCCAGCAGCAGGTCACCGCGGATATCGTCGGCGCGCTCGGCCTCGGGCGGCGCCTGCCGATAGGACAGGCTGCCCTCGAACCGCGGCGCCGCGCCGGACGTCACCACGCCCTCCACGGTCACCGAGAACGCGCCCAGCGCCTCGCGCACAAAGCTGGAAATGCGGGCATTGCCCTCGGCATCTGCCGCGCCCGAATTGATCCGAAGGTCATAGCGCGCCGCGCCGTAATCGGCGCCGCCCTGAAACTGGAAGGGTCCGGAAAAACTGGAAAGCCGCAGGTCGCCATCGATGCGGTCGAGAACAAAGGTCTCGGCCGAGCGCAGATCCTCGAGCCTTATACTGCCATTGGCGATGCGCGCTTGCCCCAGCGCCACGCCGCTGCCGGCGCCGCTGAGATCGACACCACTGCCGAAGAGCCCATTCTCGTCGACCGTGAGATGCACCACCGGCGCCTCAAGATTGAGCGCGGTGACATTGTAGATGTCGCGCAGGAAATCCATCAGCACGAATTCGGCCTCGACCGCGCCGACCGTTGCCGCCGGTCCCTCCGGGTCACCCACCACCACATCGGAGAAAGCCAGGCGCGGAGAAGGCAGCAGCGAGAACGAGATATCGCCGCGAATCGTGACGTCGGCGCCCAGCACGCCGCTGGCCAGCACCTCCATGCGGTCGCGATAGTCGCCCCACTGGATGAAGCGCGGCGCAATGAAGGCGCCGGCCAGCACCAGAATGGCGAACATGCCGACCACGATATAGATGCGATTGAGCACTGTGCCTGATCTGCCCCGGCTGGAAACAGACGCGAGTGTAGGCACTTGGCCAGCAGGCGCAAGGCCGATGAGGCCGAATTGAGCAGGTGAAAGGGGCAACTCACCATACTTCCCACCGGGAGATGCCGACCGATCTGGGGGCGATCGAATACTCTGCCGCCCTCGGGCCTGATCCGGGGGCCGCCCCTGGCCCGCCGGATGGATCGGCGCATCTTGATGGCGACCCTCGGATCGAGCCCGAGGACGGCTCGGCTTGCGGGGTTGAGATGGGTTTCCGTTTGGGGGCTCTGCCGACCGAAGAAGACGCCGGTAGTGCTCAACCGCGCTGCAATCCGAGGGCTTGGCCTGACCGCGGTGACGATGGCGTGACAGGCCCCGCTTCTATACAGGCGCGGCGCCAATCCCTATATTGCCCCATGAGAACAAAATAAGATTCGTCAAGGCTCGGCCGCGTGTCCGCCCCGACACCAGCGCCCGGCAAACCGTCAAGAGAATATGGCCGATACCGCACCCCTGCCCCGCCCGATGGGTGGCCCGATCACCAGTCAGTTGAACCGGCAGGCGCCGGACTATCTGGCCGGGCTCAATCCCGAGCAGCGCGACGCCGTGCTCTCGACCGAGGGGCCGCTGCTGGTGCTGGCGGGCGCGGGCACGGGCAAGACGCGGGTACTGACGACACGGATCGCGCATATCCTGAGCCAGCGCCTCGCCTGGCCATCCGAAATCCTCTCGGTGACCTTCACCAACAAGGCCGCGCGCGAGATGAAGGACCGCATCGCCCGGCTGGCCGGGGACTCGGTGGAAGGCATGCCGTGGCTGGGCACCTTCCACTCGATTTCGGCGCGCATCCTCCGGCGTCATGCCGAGTTGGTGGATTTGAAACCCAGTTTCACCATCCTCGACACCGACGACCAGATCCGGCTGATCAAGCAATTGCTGGCGGCCGAGGATATCGACGAGAAGCGCTGGCCCGCACGCCAGTTCGCCGGCATGCTCGACGCCTGGAAGAACCGCGGCCTCCTGCCCAAGGACGTGCCGGCGGCCGACAGCGGCTATTTCGCCAATGGCAAGGGCGGCAAGCTCTATTACGACTATCAGGCCCGGCTGAAGACGCTCAATGCTGCCGATTTCGGCGACCTGCTGCTCGAATGCATCCGCCTGTTCCGCGAGAACCCCGAGGTTCTGGCGGAGTATCACCGTCGCTTCAAATACATCCTCGTCGACGAATACCAGGACAGCAATACCGCCCAATATCTATGGCTGCGCCTGCTCGCCCAGGGCAAGCCTGCCAGCGAGGCCAATATCTGCGTGGTGGGCGACGACGACCAGTCCATCTATGGCT
>CBFGTF010000183.1:0-5540 GCA_965651655.1 uncultured Devosia sp. | reverse complement strand
AGTTCTGGCTGGTCTATACCGACGTCAAGCGCAAGGACGGCTCGTTCAAGGACGCCCACAACTACATCGTCTGGGCCGACAAGATCGAGGGCCCCTGGTCCGACCCGATCTACACCAATTCGTCCGGCTTCGATCCGTCCCTTTTCCATGATGACGATGGGAAAAAATGGTTCGTCAACATGACCTGGGACCACCGCCGCCGTCCGCTGCTCTTTGCCGGCATCGTGCTGCAGGAATTCGATCCGGTTGCCGGCAAGCTCGTCGGCCCGATCAAGAATATCTACAAGGGCACCGATCTCAAGCTGGTCGAAGGTCCGCATATCTACAAGCGCAACGGCTGGTACTACCTGCTGACGGCCGAAGGTGGCACGGCCTATGACCATGCCTGCACCTTTGCCCGCTCGCGCAATATCGACGGGCCCTACGAGACCCATCCGGACCAGCATATCCTGACCTCCAAGGACGCGCCTTTGGCCGCCCTGCAGCGTTCGGGCCATGGCGACATTGTCGAGACGCCTGATGGCAAGACCTATCTGGTGCACCTGACCGGCCGCCCGACCACCCAGGAGCGCCGCTGCGTGCTGGGCCGCGAGACGGCCATCCAGGAAGCCTATTGGGGCGAGGACGACTGGCTCTATGTCAAGAACGGTCCCGTGCCCTCGCTCCATGTCGAGGTGCCCGGCAGCCGCGACGAGGCAAAGTACTGGGCCGAGCAGCGCTACACCTTCGAAAACGGCCTGCCCATCGACTTCCAGTGGCTGCGCACGCCCGAAACGGACCGCATCTTCTCCACGCAAGGCGGCAAGCTGACGCTGTTCGGGCGCGAAAGCATCGGCTCGTGGTTCGAGCAGGCGCTGGTCGCCCGCCGGCAGCAGCACTTCTCGTATGACGCAGAGACCGTGGTGGACTTCAAAACCACCGACGAGCGTACCATGGCGGGGCTGACCGCCTATTACAGCCGCTACAATTTCTTCTACCTGGCCGTCACCGCCCATTCCGACGGCCAGCGCGAACTGCTGCTGATGAGCTCGGAAATCTCCTGGCCGGATGGCAATATGCGCTTCCCGGCCGATCCGGTGCAGATTCCCAATGAGGGCAAGGTCAAGCTGGCGCTGACCATTCGTGGCAGGAAGCTGCAATTCTTCTACGCCCTCGAAGGGCAGGACCTGCAGCCGATCGGGCCAGTTCTGGACGCCTCGATCCTTTCGGACGAGTGCGGCGGCCACCAGGCCCATGGCAGCTTTACCGGCGCCTTTGTCGGTGTTGCCGCCCATGACCTCAACGGCACGGCCAGCCCGGCCCATTTCGACTATTTCACCTATCGGCCCCAGCACGATCCCGCCGATCGTTACGAGATCGACACCCTGGTCTCCGGGCCCAAAAAGGGCTGATCACATTTGTCGGAACCGGGGGCGACAGCCTCCGGTTCCGGGCCTATTCTCCTCTCACAAGCGGTCGCAGATTTGCGTCTCGCGCCGGTCATGCGCTCTCGCAGATTTTGCGGCCTCCAGGCGAGCACGGAGGAGTGTTGACCATGACCCGCATGCATATCATGGCCGGTGCCGGCGATAAGCTGGACATGCCGGTGATCCGGACCATCACCCTTTCCGACCTGGGTGAGGTGCTGCGGCGCGGCGCCGCCGATTTCTGGGCCAGGCCCAGCCATTATGTCCTGCTCATGCTCATCTATCCCGTCATCGGCATCGTCCTGACCGTCTGGATGAACGGCTGGCATGCCTGGACGCTGCTCTATCCGCTGATCGGCGGTTTCGCGCTGCTCGGCCCCATTGCCGCCCTGCCGCTTTACGAAGTGTCGCGGCGGCTCGAACGGGGTGAAGACCCAAGCTGGCGCGATGCAATGAGCGTTCTCAGATCGCCCGCCATGGGATCCATCCTGACGGTGGGCGCCATGCTCTTCGTATTGTTCACCCTCTGGCTGACCAGCGCCCAGGCACTTTACGAGAGCCTGTTCGGTGCCTCGCCGCCCCGCACGCTGGTGGCCCTTCTGACCCAGGTCACCAATGATCCGGCCGGCATGATCCTGATGGCCGTCGGCACCGGTCTGGGCGCGCTTTTCGCCCTTGTCGTGCTCTGCACCAGCGTCATCGCCTTTCCGCTGCTGCTCGACCGCGATGTGGGGGCCTATGTGGCGGTCGAGACCTCGTTCCGTGCCGTAATCTACAATCGCGTGCCGCTCTTTGCCTGGGGCGTGATCGTGGGCGCCGGCATCTTCCTGGCCTCGCTGCCGCTCTTTGTCGGCCTGGCCGTGGCCTTGCCCATTTTCGGCCACGCCACCTGGCATCTCTATCGTAAATTGGTGGAGCCGGCCTCGATCATCCGGGGCAGTTGAGCGCTGTGGCGACAGGACGGGCAAACTTGCGTTCTGCCGGTTGGATTTTGTGTGCGAACCGCCTAAGGTCCGGGTTCATTTTCGAGCCCTGACCGCTTAGCGCCCCATGGACCAGACCCCCTTCGAGGCCCCCACCGGCGCCGCACCTGCGGCGTTGACGCCGATGATGGCGCAATATTTCGAGATCAAGGCAGTCAATCCCGGCTATCTGCTGTTCTATCGCATGGGCGATTTCTACGAGCTGTTCTTCGAGGACGCCGAGATCGCCAGCGCCGCCCTCGGCATCGTGCTGACCAAGCGCGGCAAGCATCTGGGCGAGGACATCGGCATGTGCGGCGTGCCCATTCACGCCGCCAATGACTATCTCAACAAGCTGATCCGGCTGGGTCATCGGGTCGCCATCTGCGAACAAATGGAAGACCCGGCGGAAGCAAAGAAGCGCGGCAGCAAATCGGTGGTCAAGCGCGACGTGGTGCGCCTGGTCACGCCCGGGACGCTGACCGAGGACGATCACCTCGATGCGCGCGCCTCCAATTACCTGGCGGCCCTGGCCATGGTGCGCCATGGCGACACCGATTTCGCCCTGGCCTGGGCCGATATTTCCACCGGCGAGACCTTTGTTTCCGATCTGCCTGCTGCCGTTCTGGCCGACGAGATGGCCCGCATTGCCCCGGCCGAGCTCATCCTGGCCGATGCAACCCGCGCCGCCCTGGTTGAACAGCATCTCTTCGCCCCGGCCTGGGCCGGGATCGCCACCGCCATCCCGGCCGAAATGGCCGATAGCGAGGCTGCCCTTCCCGTCCTGCGGGCGGCCTTTCCGGCGGATCGCTTCGATCCCAGTGCCCTTAGCCGCGCCGGCCGCGCCGCCCTTGGCGCCCTGGTAGCCTATGTCGGGGAAAGCCAGAAAGGCCGCATGGCGCCGCTGCGCCCGCCCCAGAGCAATCCAGCCGACACCGTCATGGCCATCGACGCGGCCACACGGTCGAGCCTTGAAATCCTGCAGACGCAGAGAGGCCAGGCCAAGGGCTCGCTGCGCCAGTCCATCGACCTGACGGTCACGGCCCCCGGCGCGCGCCTCTTCGCCAGCCGGCTTGCCGCACCCCTGCGGGAGGCCGGCGCCATCAATGCGCGCCTCGATGCCGTTGGCCGGCTGGTCGAGGACACGCTGTTGCGCACGCGGCTGCGGGCCGATCTCAAGACCGTGCCGGACCTGGCCCGCGCCCTGTCGCGCCTGGCGCTGGAGCGCGGCGGCCCGCGCGACCTCAGCGCCATCGGCAAGGCGGTCGGGGCGGCGCTGGACCTTGCCGGACATCTGGGCCAGCAGCCCGACCTGCCGCCGGTTCTGGCGGCGCTGGCGCAGACCCTGAACGCCGCCCCGCGCCCGCTGGCGAGCGAGCTGGCCCTGGCGCTGGATGATGAATTGCCGCTGCTGGCGCGTGATGGCGGCTTCGTGCGCCCGGCCTATGACGGCGCCCTCGACGAGGAGCGCGCACTGGGCCGGGAAACCCGCGCCGTCGTTGCTGCGCTCCAGGCCAGGCTGGTCGAGGAGACCGATCTCAAATCGCTCAAGATCCGGCACAATGGCGTCCTGGGCTTCTTTGTCGAAGTGCCGGCGGCCCACGGCCAGAAGCTGCTTGAAGCGCCCCATCGCGAGACCTTCATCCACCGCCAGACGCTGGCCAATGCCATGCGCTTCACCACCACCGAGCTGGCCGAACTCGAAGGACGCATTGCCAAGGCGCAGGATGCGGCCCTGGCCATCGAGTTGAGGATATTTGCCCGCCTTCGCGACGCGGCGCTGGCATTGACCGCTCCCTTGCAGGGGCTCGCCGATGCCCTGGCCGAGCTCGACGTCACCGCCGCTCTCGCCGAAGTGTCCGCCCTGCGCGCCTATTGCCGCCCGCTGGTGGATGACAGCCTTGCTTTCGCCATTTCCGGGGGACGTCATCCGGTGGTGGAATTGATGGTCAAGGCCGAGGGCCAGAGCTTTGTCGCCAATGACGCCGACCTCTCGGGCAGCGAGGAGGCCGGCGGTGGATCGCTCTGGCTGGTCACCGGCCCCAATATGGGTGGTAAATCCACCTTCCTGCGGCAGAACGCGCTGATCGCCATCCTGGCGCAGATGGGCTGCTACGTGCCGGCCGACTCGGCCCATATCGGCGTGGTGGACCGGCTGTTTTCGCGCGTCGGCGCCAGCGACGACATCGCCCATGGCCGCTCGACCTTCATGGTCGAAATGGTCGAGACCGCCGCCATTCTCAATCGCGCCACCCGCCGCTCACTGGTCGTGCTGGACGAGATCGGCCGCGGCACGGCGACTTTCGATGGCCTCTCCATCGCCTGGGCGGCGGTCGAGGCCCTGCACGAGACGACCGGCTGCCGCGCGCTCTTTGCCACCCATTTCCATGAATTGACCAGCCTCGCCAAGACCCTCACCCGCGTCGCCAATGTCACCATGAAGGTGCGCGAATGGGAGGGCGAGGTGGTTTTCCTTCATGAAGTGGGTCCAGGAGCCGCCGACCGGTCCTATGGCATCCAGGTGGCGCGCCTGGCCGGGCTCCCCGAGCCGGTCATTGCCCGCGCCAGGCAGGTTCTCGACGTGCTCGAACAACGCTCGGCGGGCACCGCCTCTTCCAGCCAGAAAGCCAGCGTGCTAGACGATTTGCCGCTCTTTGCCCATCAGCCCGCCCCGGCCCCAAAGGGCAAGGATTCCATCCACGAAGCGCTCGATGCCGTCCGCCCCGACGAGATGACGCCGCGGCAGGCCATCGAGACGCTCTACCAGTTGAAGAAACTCCGCGATGATGCTCGCCGAAGCTGAGGCCAAGCCCAAAAAGGCACAGTTCGCGCTCAAGACCGCAGACACCATTCTGGCTGAGTTCGACGCCCTGCTGGGCGCCGAGCCGGCCCGCTCCCCCACGGCACGGGCAGCAGTGCTGGCCCATATCCGCCAGACGCTGGCCAATGCCAGGAAGAGCGCTGAAGCCGAGCTTCTGGCCAATGGCAAGGGCACGCGCTGCGCCCAGAATATTTCGGCCGCGCAGGACGAAATCATCATCGCCGTGCATCGCTTTGCCACCACGCGGGTCTATCCGGTCGATAATCCCTCCGGCGCCGAGGCCATCGCGCTGTCAGCGGTCGGCGGCTATGGCCGCGGCACGCTGGCACCGGGCTCCGATATCGATCTCCT
>CBFGTF010000182.1:0-5553 GCA_965651655.1 uncultured Devosia sp. | reverse complement strand
GGAAGCGCTCGCCATCCACGCTGACCGAATCATTGGGCGCCTTGCCCACGATGGGGAACAGCACCGGCGACCGCCCGGTCCAGTGGGTGGCGTCGCCATGCCAGAGCCAATGGCGCCCGTCCCGCGTCTGGATCGACTGCATTTCTGCGCCGAGGGCCGCAACATCGACCGTGATCTGGTCATTGGCGATACGGGTGAGTTGCATGCACCGCTCCGGGCAGATGGGATCTGAGGCGGCCGCACCCTAAACGCTTCTTTCGCTTAAGAGAACTGACAAGTACGCCCGGGGTGAACAAGCCGCTAAAGCCGCGTCTTTCGTCCGCCCCCTTGCGGTGGCCCCGTCACAAGCGATATCGCCAAGCCATGTCGAAATCACTGCCGCCCCTGCCCATCGATGCTGCACTGCCTGCCCTGATGGCAGCGCTGGCCGATGGCAACGCGGCCGTGCTCGTTGCGCAACCGGGCGCCGGCAAGACCACGCGGGTCCCCCTGGCCCTGCTCGACGCAACATGGCGCGGCGATGGCCGCATCATTGTGCTCGAGCCAAGGCGTCTCGCCGCCCGCGCCGCGGCCAGGCAGATGGCAAGGCTGCTCGGTCAGGATGTGGGCGAGACCGTCGGCTACCGCGTTCGCATGGAAGCCAGGACATCCGCCCGCACCCGCATCGAAGTGGTCACCGAGGGCGTCTATACCAATATGCTGCTCGATGACCCCGAGCTGAGCGGCGTGGCCGCCGTGATCTTCGACGAGTTCCACGAGCGCAGCCTCGACGCCGATCTGGGCCTGGCCCTGACACTCGATGCCCGCGCCCTTCGCCCCGACCTGCGGCTGCTGGTCATGTCCGCGACCATCGATGGTGCCAGCGTCGCGCAACTGCTCGACAATGCCCCGGTCATCGACAGCCCTGGCCGCACCTTCCCGGTCGAAACCTTTCATGTCGAGCCCGACCCGCTGCAACGCCTTGAAGACCAGGTCACCGCTGTCATCCTCAAGGCCCTGCGCGAGCATCAGGGTTCCGCCCTGGTCTTCCTGCCCGGCCAGGGCGAAATCACCCGGACCGCCGAGCGCCTTGCCGCCCGCCTCCCGCCCGATACCGATCTTGCCCCGCTCTATGGCCAGCTCAGCCCCGCCGAACAGGATCGCGCCATCCAGCCCGCGCCCGAGGGCCGCCGCAAGGTTGTCCTGGCCACATCGATTGCCGAAACCTCGCTGACCATCGAGGGCGTGCGCATTGTCGTGGATTCCGGCTTTCGCCGCGTCCCGGTCTATGAGCCCGCTACCGGCCTCACCACGCTTGCCACCCGCCGCGTCTCCCGCGCAGGGGCCGATCAGCGCCGCGGCCGCGCCGGCCGCACCAGTCCCGGTGTCTGCATCCGCCTCTGGAATGCCGGCCAGACCGCCGCGCTCGAACCCTTCGATACGCCCGAAATCCTTGCCGCCGATCTCTCCGGGCTGATGCTCGACCTCGCTGCCTGGGGCGTCACCGACCCAAAAGCCCTGCCCTTTCTCGATCCCCCGCCCGCCCCCGCCTGGGCTGAGGCCGGCGCGCTACTGACCCGTCTCGACGCCATCGACGAAAAAGGACACCTCACTCCCGCCGGCAAGGCTCTGGCCAGGCTCCCGCTGCATCCGCGCCTCGCCCATATGGTCGTCGCCGGTGCCGAGGACGGCGACGCGCGCACCGCCGCCGAATTGGCCGTTCTGATCGGCGAGCGCGGCCTGGGAGGCGATGACATAGACCTGGGGCGTCGCCTCGAACGCTTCCGCACCGACCGCAGCAAGCGCGCCGAGGATGCCCGCACCCTCGCCGCGCGCTGGGCCAAACAGGCAGGCGGCAGGTCCGGCGCCAATCTGTCGGCGGGTCATCATCTCGCCCGCGCCTTCCCCGACCGCGTCGCCCAGCCCGCCGGTCCGCGCGGCCGTTTTCGCCTCGCCAATGGCCGACAGGCGCAGCTCGACGAGACCCATGCCCTGGCCGGCGCGCCCTTCCTCGTTGTCGCCGACCTCACCGGCAGCGCCAATCAGGGCCGCATCCGTTCCGCCGCCAGCCTGGATGCGGCCGAGATCGAAACCCTCTTTGCCGCCCACATCACCAGCGACACGACGCTGACCTTCGACGCCGCCACCGGCTCGGTCCGTGCCCGCCGCCAGCGCCGCCTCGATGCCCTGCGCCTGGCCGACGAAACTGCGCCAGTGACCGATCTGGAAGCCGCCGCGCAGCTTCTGGCCGAGGCCGCGATCAAGCGCCCCGGGGCCTTGAACTGGAGCAAGGATCAAATAGCCCTGCGCGCCCGCGCCACCTTCCTGCACCAGACCCTGGGCGCCGACTGGCCGGACCTGTCAGACGCAGCACTTGGTGCCGACCCGGCCTGGCTGGTGCCGCATCTGCTTGGCGAAACCCGCTTGTCGTCCATTGGCCCGGATCATCTCGGCGCCGCCCTCGATGGGATATTGCCCTGGGCCAGAAGGCAGGAGATTGATCGCCTCCTCCCCAGCCATTTCCACGCCCCCTCGGGCAGCCACCTGCCCATCGACTATGCGGCCGAAAACGGCCCGGCACTGGAAATCCGCGTGCAGGAGCTTTTCGGCCTCGACCGCCACCCCTCCATCGCCAATGGCAGGCTGCCGCTCCTGCTGGTGCTGCTCTCCCCCGCCCATCGTCCCATCCAGACCACGCGCGACCTGCCCGGCTTCTGGCGCGGCTCCTGGAAAGATGTTCAGAAAGATCTCAAGGGCCGCTACCCCCGCCACCCCTGGCCCGACGACCCCATCGCCGCCCCGCCAACAGCGCGGGCCAAGCCACGAGGCACCTGACCAGGATGGCTGCATCGACACCGCCCTCCCGGAGACCTCATGGTGAGGTGCGTAGCGAAGCGTAGCCTCGAACCACGAGGTCGGGCACGCCAATTTCAGCGCTTCGTATTGAGCCCCCGC
Organism: uncultured Devosia sp.; assembly: GCA_965651655.1. Lineage (GTDB taxonomy): Bacteria > Pseudomonadota > Alphaproteobacteria > Rhizobiales > Devosiaceae > Devosia. The sequence goes on along the minus strand of CBFGTF010000182.1, from coordinate 2,619 downwards.
ATCCACCCCAGCCCATCCGACGTCCGCCCCACAGGCCGATATTCCGCCCCCACCCAGCCCTCATAGCCGCTGGCCTCAATGGCCGCGAACACAGTGGCAAAATCCACATCGCCACTGCCCGGCTCATGCCGGCCCGGCATGTCGGCCACCTGCACATGGCCGATCCTGGGCAGCAACCGCCGGAAATTGTCCACCAGCGGCTCGCCCATCATCGCCATGTGATAGAAATCATATTGCAGCCGCAGATTGGCGTGCCCCACCGCCGCCAGAACGCGCTCCGCCTGCTCAAGGCTCGAAAGCCCATAGCCCGGCATGTCCACGCCATTGATCGGCTCGATCAGCGCCGTGATCCCCGCTTCGCCCAACCGCGCCGCCGCCCAGGCGAGATTGCCGATGAAAACCGCCTCTGCCTCCGCCGCCGGCACACCCTCGGGAACGAGGCCGGCCATCACATGCAGCCTTGGGCAATCCAGCGCCGCCGCATAGTCCACGGCCTGCTCGATCCCGGCGCGAAAAACATCCTCCTGCCCCGGCTGGCAGGCACAGCCCCGCTCCCCCGCCGCCCAGTCGCCCGCCGGTGAATTGAACAGCACCACCGCAACGCCCGCAGCCCGCGCCGCCTCGGCCACCTGTTCAGGCGAATATTCATAGGGCGAGACAAATTCGACGCCGCCAAAGCCATCGGCTGCAGCAGCGTCGAACCGGTCGAGAAAGTCATGCTCGCCATAGAGCATGCTCAGATTTGCCGAGACCCTCACTCCGAGGGCGTAAAATTCAGCGCCACGCCATTGATGCAATAGCGCAGGCCCGTCGGGGGCGGCCCATCGGGAAACACATGGCCGAGATGACTGCCGCAGGTGGCGCAATGCACCTCGGTGCGCACCATCCCGTGCGAGCGGTCGGTGGTGGTTTCCACCGCCCCCGGAATGGGATCGTTGAAGCTCGGCCAGCCGGTGCCGCTCTCGAATTTCAGCGTCGCGGCAAACAGCGGGCTGTCGCAGCCGGCGCACGAAAACGTGCCCTGCCGCTTCTCATATAGCAGCGCGCAGGACCCCGGCCGCTCGGTGCCGTGCTGGCGCATGATGTAATATTGCTCTTCGCTCAGGCGCTCGCGCCATTCGGCATCGGTCCGGGTCACGGGGAAAGCATGGGCATCCATGGCATCACACTCCTTTTTCGGCCTGTTATTCGCAGTTCATATAGTCATAGTTACATACCAATCCCAGCGCGCGTTCCATCACAACGCGGTTCCCAGGTTCGACACAGCATGACCCGCATCACCACGCTCGAGCAGCTCGAAGCGCTCTACCAGCCCGCCCCCGCCGCCGCGTCCACCGTCAAGGTGGCCCGCTCCATGACCGCGGACTATCGGCGTCTCATCGAGGCCAGCCCCTTTGCGGCGCTGGCGACCATCGGCCCGGAAGGCATTGACTGCTCGCCGCGCGGCGACAAGCCCGGCTTTGTCCGCATTGCCGATGACCGGACCCTGATGATGCCCGACCGCCGCGGAAACAACCGCATCGATTCGCTGCGCAATATCGTGCGCGATCCGCGCTGCGCCTTCCTCTTCCTCATTCCCGGCTCGGGCACGACCTTGCGCGCCAATGGCCGCGCCCATCTCTCGGCCGATCCTGCCCTGCTCGAAAGCTTCGCCGTCGAGGACAAGCCGCCGCGCACGGTCATCGTGCTCGAGATCGATGAACTCTATTTCCAGTGCGCCCGCGCCATCATCCGCTCCGAGCTCTGGAACCCCCAGCGCCATGTCGACCCCGCGACGCTCCCCAGCCCCGGCCAGATCCTGGCGTCGATGACCGAAAACCAGGTCGGCGGCGACAGTTACGACCAGGCCTGGCCCGAACGGGCGAAGCAGACGATGTGGTAAGTTGCTTTGAGATTAGTTCAAGGCACCATTTGGCTTTTACGCGGTCAAGGCGAGACGAAAATCCCGGAATACGAGAACCGAAGCGCAGCGTGCATGAGCACGTGAGCATCGGAAGCGGAGTATTCTGGGATTTGCAGGCCGCCTTCACCGTAGGAAAAGGCAAATGGTGGGAGTAACAAGGATTGAACTTGTGACCCTTCGCGTGTGAAGCGAATGCTCTCCCGCTGAGCTATACTCCCATCGCCGGCAGGCGAAAGTCAGAGAGATGGTGGGCGTAACAAGGATCGAACTTGTGACCCCCTCGATGTCAACGAGGTGCTCTCCCGCTGAGCTATACGCCCATCTCTCCGGGATGGTCCGGCCGCAAGGCCGTTCCAGTGGCGCGGATAGACCATAAAACCCCCTGAAGGGTCAAGACCCAAAACCGCAGACTTGGCACTCTGTGGAAACTCGCTGCGGTGAGCCAGCTGGTGCGTAATTCGAGAAGTTCGCACGCGAGGAAAATGTCCGGTGGACATTTTCCAGTAAGAACGCCCGCAGAGCTACGCTCGCAGGGCTATGGCGGAGCGTACATCGGTACGTGAGCACCGGAAGCGCAGAATTGCGCGTCAGATGGCCGCCGCAGTAGAGTTTCCCTCAGGCCGCCAGCAGGCGCTCGACCTCGTTCACCAGGTCCTTGAGATGAAACGGCTTGGACAGCACCGAGGCATCCTTGGGCGCGTCGCTGTCGGGATTGA
>CBFGTF010000181.1:0-5572 GCA_965651655.1 uncultured Devosia sp. | reverse complement strand
CTGTTCTCGTTCAACAATCCCTTCGGCGCCTGCCCGGTCTGCGATGGCCTGGGCACCGAGCAGAAGATCGACCCCGACCAGATCGTGCCGGACCCGACCCTGTCGCTGCGCGACGGCGCCATCCTGCCCTGGTCCAAGACCAGCGCGCCCTATTACCAGCAGACCCTGCAGGCCGTTGTGAAGCATTTCGGCGCCTCCACCGGCACCGCCTGGAACGAACTGCCCTTCGATGTGCAGCACGCCGTGCTCTATGGCACCGACAAGACCAAGATCGATTTCGTCTATGACGATGGCCTGCGCCAGTACAAGACCTCCAAGGTTTTCGAAGGCGTCATCGGCAATCTCGAGCGCCGCTACCGGGAAACCGAAAGCGCCGGCATGCGCGAGGAAATCGAGAAATACATGTCCGCCAAGCCCTGCGTGGCCTGCGGCGGCTATCGCCTCAAGCCCGAAGCTCTCGCCGTCAAGATTGATGGCCTGCATGTGGGCAAGGTCAGCGAGATGTCCATCCGCAATGCCAGCCAGTGGTTCATCGACCTCTCCGACAAGCTCACCCCCACCCAGAGCCAGATTGGCGAGCGCATCCTCAAGGAAATCCGCGAACGCCTGAAATTCCTGCTCGATGTGGGTCTGGAATATCTCTCCATGTCGCGCAATTCCGGCACCCTGTCCGGTGGCGAAAGCCAGCGCATCCGCTTGGCCAGCCAGATCGGCTCGGGCCTGACCGGCGTGCTCTATGTGCTGGACGAGCCCTCGATCGGCCTCCACCAGCGCGACAATGCCCGCCTGCTCGAAACTCTCCAGCGCCTGCGCGATCTGGGCAATACCGTGATCGTGGTCGAACATGACGAGGACGCGATCCTGACGGCCGACTATGTGCTCGATATCGGCCCCGGCGCCGGCGTCAATGGCGGCAATATCGTCGCCGAAGGCTCGCCCCAGGACATTCTCGACCACCCCGACTCGCTCACCGGCAAATATCTCTCGGGCCGGATGGGCATTCCCGTGCCGGCCGAGCGCCGGGAAGGCAAGAAGGGCAAGGCCCTCTCGATAAGGGGCGCCACCGGCAACAATCTCAAGAATGTCTCGGTCGATGTGCCGCTGGGCATGTTCGTCGCCATTACCGGCGTTTCGGGCGGCGGCAAGTCGACCCTGATGATCGACACCATGTACCAGGCCATCGCCCGCCGCCTCAACGGCGCCCGCGTGGTCCCGGCCCCGCATGAAAGCCTGACCGGCCTCGAATTCCTCGACAAGGTCATCGATATCGACCAGTCGCCCATCGGCCGCACACCGCGCTCCAATCCGGCCACCTATACCGGCGCCTTCACGCCGCTGCGCGAATGGTTTGCGGGCCTGCCCGAAGCCAAGACCCGCGGCTATGGCCCCGGCCGCTTCAGCTTCAACGTCAAGGGCGGACGCTGCGAGAAATGCGAGGGCGACGGCGTCCTCAAGATCGAAATGCACTTCCTGCCCGACGTCTACGTCACCTGCGACGTCTGCAAGGGCAAGCGCTACAATCGCGAAACGCTGGAGGTCCAGTTCAAGGGCAAGTCCATCTCCGACGTGCTGGACATGACCATCGACGAGGGCGTCGAATTCTTCTCCGCCGTCCCGGTGATCCGCGACAAGTTCGCCACGCTGCAGCGCGTGGGCCTGGGCTATGTCAAGATTGGTCAGCCGGCCACCACCCTCTCGGGCGGCGAGGCTCAGCGCGTGAAACTATCCAAGGAACTGAGCAAGCGCGCCACCGGCCGCACGCTCTATATGCTCGACGAGCCGACCACGGGCCTCCACTTCCACGACGTCGCCAAGCTGTTGGAAGTGCTGCACGAACTGGTCGAGGGCGGCAATACGGTCGTGGTCATCGAGCACAATCTCGAGGTCATCAAGACCGCCGACTGGATCATCGACCTCGGCCCCGAGGGCGGCGATGGCGGCGGCGAGATCGTGGCCGTCGGCACGCCTGAAGAGGTCGCGGAGAACAAGCGCTCCCATACCGGTGTCTATCTCAAGGAAGTCATGGAGCGCCGGCCGCATTTCGTGACCAAGGCGGCGGAGTAAGGCACAGGCCCTGCCCCTCTCCCCTTGAGGGAGAGGGTGGTTTCGTCCGCGTTCAGCGGACAAACCGGGTGAGGGGTTCTCACCACGCACTCGGTGCGTGTGACAGAATACCCCTCATCCGCCCTTCGGGCACCTTCTCCCTCAAGGGGAGAAGGGAAGAAGCCTAAATCAACCCCATCCGCGCCAGTTCTGCCGCAATCTCCGCCGAATTGTCATTGCCGCCCGCTTCCATGTCCGGCGGCGCGTCCTCGGGCCTCAGATAGCGCCAGCCTTGGAAGGGGCGCTTGGGATAGGGCACGGTCCGCACGATGTCCGGCGCCATGATGATGTCGCAATAATCCTTGCCCTCGGCATCTTTATAGGGCGCCAGCCGCAGGATCTTCTGCCGGCAGCAGATCGTGCCCGACATGACCCAGTAGATCGAGGCCTGCCCTTCCATTTCGGCACCGCGCTTGGGCATCATGCGCGTGCGATGGACATGCACATCCTCGCCATAGTCCGCGCCCCACCAATGGGCGCGCTCATCGCGATAGCTCTCCAGTTCCTCCACACTGGCGACGCCAACGCAGAGCTTGACCATATGGATCATGCCAGCGTCCCCGGCGCCACCCGCCCCTGGATCACGTCGATCTCGTCATCATCGACGATCCACGGTTCCTGCAGCGCCTGCGCCAGCCAGTCCTGGAAGGCTGGCAGCGCATAGATCGCCTCGACATAGCGCTGCGCGACATCCGACACCGGCAGTTCATAGGTGCGCAATCGCGTCGCCAGCGGCGCAAACATCGCGTCGGCGGCCGTGAACGCCCCAAACAGATACGGCCCCCCTGACCGCGTCAGCAGGTCGCCCCACAACGCCTCCACCCGGTGCAGGTCCTTGCGCACAGCGTCGAGATCGATCTTGCCCGGATGGCTGGCGCGCAAATTCATCGGCGCGTGGCTGCGCAGGCTGGTAAAACCGGCATGCATTTCAGCGGCAGCGGCGCGCGCCAGCGCCCTTTCCCTGCGGTCCTCCGGCCAGATCGGCTTATCCGGAAAGCAGTCCGCGACATATTCGATGATGGCGATGGTCTCGGGCACCACCAGGTCCCCGTCGAGCAGCACCGGCACCTTCGCAGTCGGAGACCTTGCGGCCAGATTGTCCCGCCACCCCGGCCCGGACAATTGCAGCACTTCATCCTCGAAGGGGATTTCGAAATGCCGCAGCACCAGCCAGGGGCGTAGCGACCAGGTTGAGTAATTGCGATTCCCGATCAGGAGCTTCATCTGCTGTCCTTGTCCCAAGAAAGAAGGGCGCCCAGTGGCCGGGCGCCCTCCGCTTGAACCATTCTGTAGTGAATAACTCCAGCGCCTTTCTAGACGCTAGCAACTACGGAGAAAACCAGCCCCATCGATACGAGGCATACCAGCGCCCAGCTCATCGTCTGCCAGACATTGGCCTTGGTTTGACTGCGCATAGATCGCTCCTTGTCAGTCGTCCACGCCGGCCCCTGGGGTATACTGCCCGGGAAAGGAAGGTGTCCCCCCATTCCCCTTTTGGCAGCGTGTCCCGAAGACACCCCACGGCCGGTAATGAATCGTTAGCCGTGTCGCAGATGGGAAGCAAGCGACCAAACTGCAACACTCCACAGCCACGTTTTTTGTGAATTTTGGCCTCAGAACAGCCCGAACCAGAGCCCGGCGATACCCAAAAAGGCAAAGAAGCCAATCACATCGGTCACCGTCGTCACAAACACCGCCGAGGCAATGGCGGGGTCGGCCTTGAGGCGTTCAAGGGTCAGGGGAATAAGAATCCCGAAGGTTCCGGCCACCATCATGTTGATGATCATGGCCAGCGCGATGACAATTCCGAGTTGCACATTGGAATAGCGCAGGACCGTCACCAGGCCGATGAGAATGGCGAAGATCACGCCATTGACCACGCCCACCACCATCTCGCGGCGAATGAGCCGTCTCAGGCGCCCGCCATCCAGTTCGCGCATCGCCAGCGCCCGCACCGTCACGGTCATGGTTTGCGCCCCGGCATTGCCGCCCATCGAGGCAACGATCGGCATCAGCACCGCCAGCGCCACCATCTGCTCGATCGTGGCGTTGAACAGGCCGATGACAAAGCTGACCATGACGGCGGTGAACAGGTTCACCACCAGCCACGGCACGCGGCTCTTGACCGTATCCAAGGTGCTGTCCGAGACGTCCTCGTCACCGACGCCCGCCAGCAGCTTGATGTCCTCGTCGGCCTCCTCGTGGATCACGTCCACGATATCGTCGATGGTCAGCACGCCGACCAGGCGCCCGCTTTCGTCCACCACGCCGACCTCGACAAGGTCATAGCGCTCGAAAAACCGCGCCGCCTCTTCCTGGTCATCCTGCGCATTCACCAGCACGAAATTGGTGTTCATGATCGCATCGATCTTGACCGCCCGCTGGCTGCGCAGGAATTTGTCCAGCGGCAGCGTGCCCAGCACGGTATAGCCGGCGTCCACCACATAGAGCTGGTAGAATTCGTCCGGCAGGTCCTTTTCGGTGCGCAGGTAGTCGATCACCTGCCCCACCGTCCAGAACGGGGGAATGGCGATGAAATCGGTCTGCATCCGCCGTCCGGCGGACTCGTCGGGGAAATCCAGGCTCCGCTTCAGCGCCAGCCGCTCGAAGGTCGGCAGGGCCGAGAGAATTTCGTCGCGGTCCTCCTGCTCCAGGTGCTCAAGCAGATAGACCGCGTCGTCATTGTCCAGCTCGGCCACGCCCCGTGCGATTTCCGCATTGGGCAGCGCATCCATGATCTCGAGGCGGATGCTTTCGTCCACCTCGGTCAGCGCCGAAAAATCGAACCTGTTCCCCAGCATGCGCACCAGCGCCAGCCGGTCCTCATGCACCAATTGCTCGAGCACGTCGCCCACATCGGAAATGTGCAGCGGCTCCATGACCAGGGCGACGTCTTCCACCCGCGATGCCGCGAGAAAGGCGCGCAGCCGCTCCAGCCAGAGCGCGCTGATCCGGCCGTCCGCATCGCGGAACACATCGATGTCATTCCCGGTCTCGAGGCCGGGCGCCATTTCGGAATCGTCGCTCATTGGGAGCCCTTTGCGTATCCTGGGGGTTTCAGGGGCAACACAAGCCATAGCCAATCACTCCGCCATGCGCCAGAGTGATGGAAGCGCTTTTTCGTCAAATGCGGAGGTCGCACGCAAATGCCTGAAGCCAAGGACCTCGAACCCGGGTTCGCCCGGATCGTCCGTCTGCTCTCCGATCGGCACCTGCCCGGCATCACGAGAGGTCTGCGCGACGGCGCGCCGGCCCTGCTGGTCGCCGACAACGCGCTTGCCACCATGCTCGAACCCGCCACGGTGATCCTGGCCTGCCCCAACGACCAGAAAGTGCTGCTCATGGATATTTCGCCCGGCCTCTATTTCGAGACCGAGCCATTCGTGGGCAGGAACGCGGTCCTCGTTAACCTCGACCGCATCAATGACGAGGAACTCTCCCTGCGCCTGCACGACGCCTGGGAATATGT
>CBFGTF010000180.1:0-5635 GCA_965651655.1 uncultured Devosia sp. | reverse complement strand
AAGAAGGTCGGCGACATCCGCGTCGAAGGCCACAATGTCAAGCTGGGCCGCGGCGGCATCCGCGAGATCGAGTTCTTTGCCCAGACCCAGCAATTGATTGCCGGCGGCCGCGACAAGGCCCTGCGCGTACGCCCCACCGCACAGGCGCTGGCCGCCCTGACCGGGGCGAACTGGATCAGCCTGCAGACCGCCGAAGAGCTCACCGAGACCTATTGGTTTCTCCGCGCCGTCGAAAACCGCCTGCAAATGCTGCGCGACGAGCAGACCCACATCATGCCCGATACCGCCGAGGAGGTCGCCGTCATCGGCAGGCTCATGGGCGAGCCGGACCGGGAAGAATTCGAGCGCAGATACCGCGCCGCGCTGGAGCGCGTGGCACGCTACTATGCCGAACTCTTCACCCAGGGCGAGACCCTTGGATCGGACGAGGGTAGCCTGGTCTTTACCGGCAGCGACGACGATCCTGAAACGCTCGAAACCCTCACCGCCATGGGCTTTGCCGATGCGCACAAGGTCATCGAGACCGTGCGCAAATGGCACTATGGCGGCTACGCTGCCACGCGTACTTCGGCGGCCCGCGCCCACCTGACTGAACTCCTGCCGGCCCTGTTGCAGACCCTTGGCCGTGCCGGCAATGCCGATGCGGCCCTGGCTCATTTCGATGATTTCCTCTCGCGACTGCCCGGCGGGGTCCAGCTCTTCGCGCTGCTGCGCAACCACGCCCAGTTGCGTACCCTACTGGTGCAGTTCATGGCCTCGGCGCCGCGCATGGCCGAGGCTGTCATTCACCGCGCCCATGTCATGGACGGGCTCATCGACCCCGCCTTCGCCAATGATGTCACCCATCGCGAGGTGCTGGTGGCCAAGGTCGATGCTTTCCTGGCTGAAGCGCGCTCCTATGAAGACCTGATCGACCGCGCCCGCATCATCGGGCAGGAGCAGAAATTCCTCGTGGCGGCCGGGCTCCTGTCGGGCACGGTGACGGCCCAGGGGGCAGGGGAGCAGTTCACGGCGCTGGCCGAAACCCTGCTGCATCGGCTCTTCGACCAGGTGCAGGACGAATTCGCCACCCGTCACGGCCGCATAGAAGGCGCTGAAGTGGCGCTGCTGGCTTTTGGCAAGATGGCGAGCCGGGAGATGACCTTCACCTCCGATCTCGACTTCATCCTGCTCTATGACGCGCCGGACATCGAATCCGATGGCGAGCGCCAGCTTTCCACGCCACATTATTTCGCCCGCCTGACCCAGCGTCTCGTGGCCGCCGTCTCGGCGCCCACGGCGGAAGGCGTGCTCTATGAGGCCGATATGCGGCTCAGGCCCTCGGGCAATTCCGGCCCGTTGGCGACAAGCCTTGGCGGCTTCCGGGCCTATCACAAGGACAATGCCTGGACCTGGGAGCACCTGGCGCTCAGCCGCGCCCGCATTATCGCTGCGACCGGCAATCTCGGCGCCAAGGTGGATGCGGAGATTGCCGAGGTCATGTCCCGCCCGCGCGATGTGGCCAAGACAATCGAGGATGTGGTCTCGATGCGCGCGTTGATGGCCAGGGAGCGCAAGCCCCGCCACGCCTTCGACCTTAAGCTCGCCAATGGTGGCCTGGTCGATCTCGAATTCATCGCCCAGTCGGCCCAACTGGTGGCGGGCGTCAAGATCGCCTTGCCACAGGCCCCGACCGCCCGCGTCCTGGCGCGACTGGGTGAAATCGGCCTCGTGCCGTCCGGCCAGCGCCTGGCGGAAATCCATTCGGTCTATTCGACGGCCTTGCAGGTCATGAGTTCGGCGCTTGTCAGTCCGTTCAAGGAGGAAGCCTGGACGCCTGCTTTCAAGGACCTCCTGGCCCATCTCTCCAACTACCCTGACATCGGCCGGCTGGAGTTGGACATTGCGCAGATGCAGGCGGAAGTGCAGGCCGCTGCGTCGGACTGGTACGCCAGGGCTGCGGCGCTTTAGCCAGTTGAGGTTTGCAGGGGAGTGTCATTCCTGCGCCCCCTCAAGGGAGAAGGGAAAGGCCGCGAAACTGTGGTCGCCTGAACGGCATCTCGGCTTTCGCCTCAGGCCGCGATCAGGGATGCGGCCGCCGGGTCGATGGGCAGGGAGATGGCGACCGTGGTGCCCAGCGTGGGGCTCGAGTCGATGGCCATGTGCCCGCCACTCAATTCCGCTATCGCCCGCGCGATCGAAATGCCCAGGCCCGGGCCGACGCCATTGCGGGCAAAGCTGGCGTCACCCAGCGCAAATGGCTGGCTGAGGCTGGCGAGGCGCTCTTCATTCATGCCCACGCCGGTATCGCTGATTTCGATGACCACGCCATCGTCAGCGGCAAAGCTGGCCAGCGTCACCTGCCCGCCCGCGCTGGTGAAGCGCATGGCATTGTCCATGATATTGCCCACCATGCGGATCAGCCCAAGCCGGTCGCCGCGCAACACGGCGCCGGTGCCGGGTCCGATATCGAGGATGATGCCGGCGCGCTGCGCCTGGCCCCGGAAACGCTGGGCAACGGCCCCGAGGACCTCATCGAGCAGCACCGGATCCTGCCGCAGCGCCTTGCTGCCGTTTTCCAGTTCCGCCAGGTCGAGAATGGCGGCGAAGGAGGCCAGCAATTGCTCGCCCGAAGTCTTGATGGTTGCGACATAGTCCGAATAGCGCTCGTCGCCCAGGGGGCCGTAGGTCTGGTGTTGCATCAGGTCGGCAAAGCCGATGATGTGGTTGAGCGGGGTTCGGATGTCGTGGCTGAGATGGGCGAGGAAGTTGGTCTTGGCGCGACTGGCGGCCTCGGCCTTGAGCTTTTCCTCGTGATAGCGCCGCGCCAACAGGCGCTGTTCGTCGCGGATGGCGTGCAGCAAGGCGTCGGTGCGCTTGGTTTCGGTAATATCCGATACCAGCGTCATGAAGGCGCCGTCGCCAAGCGGTCGCTCATCGATCTGCAGGCACGTGCCGTCCTCGCAATGCAGTTCCAGCAACCGGACGCTGCTGTCGTCCCGCACCAGCTTCATATAGCCCCCTGCAATCAGCCGGCTGACCGCCTGATGATAGGTGAGCTTGGTGTCGTCCAGATCAAGACGGCGGCGATACTGGTCGTTGCAGACGATCAACTGGCCGGTGCCTGTCCAGCAGGCCACACCCATCGGGATCGCGGCCGCAAGTTCGCTGTAATTGTCCCGCTGCGACCGGTCCGGCATGCCCGGACGGCGGCGGGTTGATACCAGCGTCAGCAGCGCTGCCAGCCCAAAGGCCGCAGCGCCGCGGCCGGCAATGCCCGCCAAGGTGCCGGTCGGGGTGGCGGCGACCGTGATTGCCCCATGCGGTCCCGCAGCGACGGCCATGGACAATGGAGAGTCTGAACGCTCGTCGGTGCCTGTCAGGCTCGCCTGCACGACCCCGTCAAACAGCTGTTCGGAGGTTTCCAGCCTGCGCAGGGCCTCCTCGGATGTACGGTTTGCGATGTCAGCGGCGAGCATGTCGCCGATGACGACAAGGTCGCGCCGGACGCCGGTGAAGGTGCGGGTGGCGTCATAGACGACAAAGAGGCTGGCGGCCAGAAAGGCGGTGGCGGCGACAGCGGCCGTGGTCCGCGAGAAGCACCAGAAGGATGCAGAGTGCTGGCGCGGGCGATGGCGCAGTTTGTCCTGTCCTGTGCCGACGCGGAATCCGGGTGCGCCGGCGCCGGATGCCCCCGACGAACGCATGAATTTCTCCATCTTTCAAAGGGGTTTAGCCCCAAACCGATCTTGCCCTTAACTAGGTATGAATCAGGTCGCCCCGGCTTGTCCAGAGCGCCTTGAGGGGCAAAATCGGGTGAAATGGAAAAAGCGGAGTCGGCTGAATCACTTAGCGGGGAAGAAAAAAACTTCCAAAAAATATCTAGCCATCGCCCGGCTTGGGAAGGGTCCGGGAATGGCGGGCACCATCCCCGGAAACCCATGGTTTGAAACCCTTAGCCTGCCAGAATCCGGTCCAGGATTTCCCCGACATTGCGGCTGAGTCGGTGCTGGTCCTTGAGCGCCCGCAGCGCGCTGACACCTGCCTCCCGGCGGCTTGCCTCCAATGTCGGCAGGATGCGGAAACCAGTGAGGATGCGCGAGGCCACCTGGGGATTGACCTTGTCGATTTCCGCCACCGCCTCGGTGATGAAGCGGAAGCCCAGCCCGTCGGTGCGGGTGAACTGCACCGGGTTGGTCATGACGAAGCTGCCCAATAGCGAGCGCAGGCGATTGGGGTTGGTCCTGGGAAAGTCCGGCGCTGCCAGCGTTGCCCGCATCCGCTCGATGACGCCGTCATCGCTGGCCTGGGCCGAAGCGGTGAGCCACTTGTCGAACACCAGCGGATCGCCGGCAAATCGCGTGCGGAAATCCCCGAGCAGGGCAGGGGCCTCGGCGGTCCAGTTGCGCGCCGAAATGGCCATGGCCGCATAGCGGTCAGTCATGTTGGTGGCGCTGTCATATTGGCTGGCGGCCAGCGCGGCACCGCGATCCGAGCCCGCCGTGAGCAGTCCCAGCAGGCCATTGCGCAGGGAGCGGCGCCCGGATTGCGTCGCGTCGGGACTATAGGGCTCGGAAACCGCCAGGGATTGGTAGATCGCCGCCAGTTTGTCGGCCACCGGCGCCACCAGCGCCGTGAGCAGAGCCTTGCGAGCAGCCGCGACGGCATCGGGGTTCACATCCCGGCCGATATGGCGTCCCACCACCGTATCGGCGGGAATATCGATCACCTGGGCCTTGAAGGCGTCGTCGAGATCGGGATTTTCGAGCGTGTCCAGCAACGCCTGGCGCAGCGCGTCCACCTCGTCCCCCGACCATTTCGTGCCCAGCGCCGCATTGGCGATCAGCGTCGTCGAGGCTGTTTGCAGGGCGTCCCAGCGGTTGAACGGATCGCTGTCATGCCGGGCCAGGAACAGCAGGTCTTCCTGCCCGAGGCCCGACGACACCTTGACCGGCGCCGAAAAGCCCCGAAACAGCGACGGGACCGGCTTGTTGGCGACGCCCGCAAAGGTCAGCGTAACGCTTTCGCTGTCGAGCACGATCAGGTCATCGCTGACTGTGCCGCCGGACACCGCGCTCCAGCCCATCGGGCTGCCATTGGGGCCGATCAGCCCGAAGCGCACAGGGATCAGCAATGGCTTCTTGGTCGGCTCGCCCGGGGTTGGATCGACCTTCTGGGTGAGGGTGAGCGAATAGGTCTGGCTGGCGGCGTCATAGTTGTCGGAAACGCTGACCTGCGGCGTGCCGGCCTGCAGATACCAGGTGGCGAACTGGCTGAGGTCCCGACCGCTGGCGTCCTCGAACACCTTGATGAAGGCTTCGATGGTCGTCGCGTCGCCGTCATGGCGCTCGAAATAAAGGTCCATCGCCTTGCGGAAGCCGTCTTCGCCCAAAAGCGTTGCCAGCATGCGCACGATCTCGGCGCCCTTCTCGTAGACCGTGGTCGTATAGAAGTTGTTGATCTCGCGGAAGCTGTCGGGCCGCGGCGGGTGAGCCAGCGGCCCGCCATCCTCGGGGAACTGGCTGGTCCTGAGGTTCTGCACGTCGTGGATGCGCTGCACCGGGCGGCTGCGCTCGTCCGAGGTGAATTCCTGGTCGCGGAAGACGGTCAGGCCTTCCTTGAGGCAGAGCTGGAACCAGTCGCGGCAGGTGATGCG
>CBFGTF010000179.1:0-5720 GCA_965651655.1 uncultured Devosia sp. | reverse complement strand
CTCTTCAAAACCAAACCAAAAGCCCCCGCAAATGCGGGGGCTTTTGCTTTTTGGGATCAGGTTCAGCCCCCCAACCGCAACACATCCCCATAGGTGCCGCGTGGATGATGCCATTTTCACTGCCGATTGCAGCAGGTGCTTCGGGCTCTGCTGCACGGCCCTGTCGTTCGAGCGGTCAAGCCAGTTCGGCCACGACAAGTTGGGCGGGCAGCCCTGCCAGTATCTGGAAGCCGATTTTCGGTGCCGGATCCATGCGCAGCGCGAGGCGCTTGGTTACGGCGGCTGCGAGGCATTCGATTGCCTGGGTGCCGGACAACGGGCGAGTGCCGCCTTTGCGGCCCTCAACTGGCGCGCAGAGCCGGGTATAGCCCGTCGGCTTCATGCTCGCTTTTCGCAATTGCTGCTGCTGCAGGAAATGCGGCAGGCGCTCGAGACTGCGGCGCGCCTGGACCTGCCGGTTGCTTTGCATGGTGAGCGATTGGCACTGCTGGCGCGCGTGGCCACAGAGGCGGATGGATACGACACCGACGTCACCGGCACCGCACAGGCAGTCCTGGGCGAAGGCAAAGTCTTTCTCCGGGGGTTGGCGGACTATTTGCCTGCCTGAACTGGCGTTGTGCCTCTTTGTCGTGACCAGAGGAGGGGTTGACCTCGGGCCGGCAAAGGCCATGCTGGCGGCACCTCCTCCAATATGTAGACAAGCCGCATGTTCCTGATCCGCCTTATAATTGTTTCATTGCTCCTGGTCGTTCCGGTCAGCAGCCAGGATGTGCTCACCGGGGCGGCAAATTCAGAGCCCGAGGCCAGTGCGGCGGCTGTGGACGACCTCATCCGCATTCTCGAGGATGATACGGCGCGTGCCGCTCTGATCGAGCGGCTGAAGCAGGCAACGCCCGAGGGCAGCGCCGAAAACGTCGAGGCCGCGCCTGCCGATCTCAGCATTGCCCGGCAATTGGCGGAATATACCAGAAGCGTTGCCGAAGGGGCTTCGGCGACGCTGCGCTCGGTCGGACAGGCGCTTGGCAATTTGCAGCAGGTGTTCAGTGGCTCGGTGAGCGCCGACACCGATGCCCTGCGGGAATTCGCTATCAATATCGGGCTGTTGGTCGCGGCCCTGTTTGGCAGCTTCTTCGTGCTGCGCCTGATTGCCAATGGTCTCGGCCGGCAGATCGCCGCACGCGCAGCCGGGCAAAGCCTCATCCGGAGGCTGGTGGGTCTGGTGGGGCTGATCGTTGTGGACACTGGCAGCATCGTCCTGGCCTGGGCGCTCGGCTATGGGCTGGCGCTCAATTTCGGCACGCTGCCAAGTGGGCAGATGGGCATCAACCAGTCGCTGCTGCTCAACGCGTTCCTGGTTGTGGAGGTGATCAAGCTGGTGGTCCGGCTGGTTCTTGTGCCACGCTTCCCGGCGTTGCGGCTGTTGCCGGTGACTGACGGCAACGCCGCCTATTGGTCGTTCTGGATGGCGCGCATCATTTCGCTGCTGGGCTACACCTTCCTGTTTGTCTCGCCCATGCTCAGCGGCCTGGTGTCGCGACCCGCCGGTAGCGGGGTGCAGGTTCTGGCCATGGCAACGGCTGTGACCATCGGCATCATCATCGTGCTGCAGAACAAGGACGATGTACGGGTCTGGCTGCAACAGATATCGACGGATCGCGACAATGACGGCATTGGCCGCGTCCTCGCTGCTATCGGCAAGCAGTGGCATGTGCTGGTCATTGTTTACCTCCTTGCCCTGTTGGTGGTGTGGTTTGCCAATCCGGAAACAGCGCTGCCATTCATGATTGCTGCCACCGTCCAGTCCGGCTTTGCCATCCTGATCGGCTCGCTGGTCGTGGGGTTCATCACGCGCTTCGTGAGCGCGGGACTGAGCCTGCCCGAGGATGTGCGGGAGCGGCTGCCGCTGCTCGAAACGCGGCTCAAATCCTTCGTCCCCGCCGTGATGCGGGTGGTCCGCTGGATCATCATTGCCGCCGTGGTGGTGGCCATCGGACAGGCCTGGGCGCTGTTCGACTTTGCAGCCTGGATCGGCAGCGAAGAAGGACTGGCCGTGGCCGGTTCGGTCGTCTCGGCGGCCTTGATCGTGCTTGCAGCCATCGTATTGCATGTGGTGGTGGCCTCCTGGGTCGAGTACCGGCTCAATGTCAATTTCGGCAAGGTGCCGACCTCGCGCGAGAAGACGCTGCTCAACCTGTTCAAGAATGCCTTCACCGTCGCCCTGGTGGTGTTCGGGACCATGCTGGCCCTGGCCCAGATCGGGGTGAATATTGCTCCACTCCTGGCCGGTGCCGGGGTGGTGGGCCTGGCTATCGGCTTTGGCGCACAAAAGCTGGTGCAGGACATCATCACCGGCATTTTCATCCAGTTCGAGAACATCATGAACGAAGGGGATGTCGTGGCTGTGGGCAGCTGGTCCGGCGTGGTGGAAAAGCTCACCATCCGCTCGGTGACGATCCGCGATCTCTCCGGCACCGTGCACCTGATCCCGTTTTCGTCCGTGGACCAGGTCAGCAATATGATGCGTGGCTTCTCCTATCATGTGGCGGAGATCGGGGTGGCCTATGACAGCGATATCGAAGCGGTCAAGCTTGCCATGCACGACGCGTTCGAGCGCCTGATGCAAACCGAGCACAAGGACGAAATCCTCGACGATCTCGATATGCAGGGCATTACCGCCTTTGGCGATTCCGCGATCACGGTACGGGCCCGTATCAAGACCCTGCCGGGCAAACAATGGGGCACCGGGCGCAAATATAGCGAGATGGTCAAGACCATCTTTGCCGAACGCGGCATCGAGATTCCCTATCCCCATGTCACGTATGTCCAGGGTGGCGAGGCCCGCGCTTCTGGCCGTGTCCTGCGTGAACCCGGCAAGCCGGATGATGGGGATGGACTTCCCGAAGGCCAGTGACAGCGATGTGATCGGGTGGGCGGGTTTGCCTTAAGCTCATCTTAATCGAGTGCGTTAATGCTTTGATACGCGCACCCGTTGCGGCACAGCCGGTGCGTTCGTGACTTTCCAGTAGCGCGTATGCACGAGGCCAAGATGATCCGATCCGCCGGGAATTTCCTTTCACGTCTGCCACTCGGGGGCCTGGTGCTTAGCCTTGCCATGGGCCTTCTGGCGCCGGCGGCAGTCCAGGCGAATAGCAGTGACTTCGTGCGCAGTCTCTGGCCGGAGGCGCAGCGCGCCGGGGTGAGCCGTCAGGCGTTCGACGCGGCCTTTGCCAGCTACAATCCCATTCCCCAGGTGATCGAGCTGACGCGCAAGCAGCCCGAGTTCACCCAGACGGTGCAGCAATATATCGACAAGCGCGTCACCGCCGCGCAGGCCAGCAAGGGCCAGGCCATGCGGGGCGAGTGGGCGCAGACCCTGGCCGGTGCGCAGCAGCGCTACGGCGTGCAGCCCGAAATCGTCCTTGCCATCTGGGGCATGGAGACCAATTTCGGCGGCTTCATGGGCGGCAACAACACCATTCACGCTTTGGCAACCCTGACCGAGAAGGGCTATCGCGCCGACTTCTTCCGCTCCGAACTGGTCACGGCCTTGCGCATCATCTCGGATGGGCATGTGTCGCCCGGCGCCATGGTCGGCTCCTGGGCAGGGGCCATGGGCCATACCCAGTTCATGCCTTCGAGCTTCATGCGCTATGCGGTCGACTATAATGGGGACGGGCGCAAGGACATCTGGAACTCGGTGCCCGACGCCCTGGGCTCGACGGCCAATTACCTCAACAGTTTCGGCTGGCGGCCGGGGGAAACCTGGGGCTACGAGGTCAAGCTGCCCAATGGCTTCAACTTTGCCGCAGCGCGGGAAATGGGCAAGGCGCCGCTCAGCCAGTGGCAGGCCATGGGGATTACCCGGGTCTCTGGGCGCGCCTTTCCGCGGGCCGGCGATGTGGGGCGGCTCTATATGCCGGCCGGTGCAAGCGGTCCTGCCTTTCTGTTGCTGCCCAATTTCGATGTGATCAAGCGTTATAACAACTCCGACAGCTATGCCCTGGCCGTGGGTCACCTGGCGGACCGAATCCTGGGCGGGGGAAGTTTCGCCACGCCCTGGCCGGCGGGCGATTATGCGCTGAGCAAGGACCAGCGCGCCGAATTGCAGTCCCTTCTGGGCCGGGCCGGTTTCGATGTCGGCACGCCCGATGGGGTGGTCGGTCCCAAGACGCGTGCCGGGGTGCTTGCCTTTCAGCAGGCCCGGGGCCTGCCCGCTGACGGACATGTGTCCGGCCTGTTGCTCGATCGGTTGAAGCGCTGAGCATAGCGTTAAGGAGCTGTTAATAAACTCGGCGCAGAATTTATCGGCTTAAGTAGAGGGCAGGCCAGCGACCGGATAGCCGGCGCGCCTGCCCTCGCCCATTTCCATTGGGCGATCCTGACACCAGGGCGGGTTGCAAATGGCCATTCCCTGCGCTTCCGGTGCTCATGTACCTCACGCACATTCCGCTTCGGTTCTCGCGAACGACCATTTTCGCTCCACCCTGCCGACAGGCTCAACCCAGTGGTGCCCGCCACAATATCCCCGGTTTCCCGGCGCATAAGGCCCGGACGGCTTCTCCTCAAACTTCCAGAATTCCTGCAGATGAATTTTCTTCGACCCTTTCTTGGCGCGCTGATCGCCATTGCGCTTCTGATGCCCGGTGCTGCCCAAGCGGTTTCGGTAATGGACCCGTTCAACCTGCCGGCAGCCATGGATGGCGGCACGGCCAAGGTGGGGGATGGCGTTGCCTATGCCGACGGCGCCCGCAACAAGCTCGATATCTATGCGCCCGAACAACGTGGTGCGGCCGCGCCGGTGGTGTTCTTCATCTATGGCGGCGGCTGGAGCCGCGGCGAGCGCGGTGAATATGAATTTGTGGGGCGCGCCCTGGCCTCGCGCGGCTTTGTCGCGGTGATCGCCGACTACCGGCTCTATCCCGAAGTACGCTATCCCGACTTCCTCGAGGACGGGGCCCGGGCGCTGCGCTGGGTGCAGGACAATATCGCCAATTATGGCGGAGACCCCAACCGGCTGTTTCTGGCCGGGCATTCGGCCGGTGCCTATAATGCCGTGATGCAGGCCCTCGATCCGTCCTATCGGCAGGAGTATGGCGTCACCATGCCCATCCTGGCGGTGGCGGCGCTGTCGGGTCCCTATGACTTCTATCCCTTCGAATATAATGAGGTCCGGGATGTGTTCGGCCAGGCGCCAAATCCGCAGGGCACTCAACCGATCAACCTGATCACCTCCGAGGCGCCACCCATGTACCTGGCTTCCGGGACCACGGATCCGATCGTTCGCGTGCAGAATTCCGAGGGCTTCGCCGATCGGTTGCGGGCGCGCGGCGTGTGGGTGACGACGCAATATTACCAGGGCTTCGGCCATATGGAGCCGGTGCTCGCCATGGGGGCGCTGTGGCGCTGGCGCATGCCGGTGCTGGACGACATGGTGGGTTTCTTCCAGCGCTTTGGCGCCTTCCCCAGCGGCGTGCCCTATCTGGCCGTGGCGCCCGAAGCGCCGCAGATGCTGCCCGATTCGGTGGCGCCGATCGATCAGATCGTCAGCGAGCTCAATGCCATGTTCCAGCCCATCGAGGACCAAGGTCTTTGAAGGGGCATGTCCCTTGTCCTGGGGCGTGTCAAATAACGCCCCGCGATGCGCAGGGCATACCGAAGATCCGGGCGGCATTGCTGTCTCCGGTTGTGATGTGGACGTGTCCCGAGGCGCGTGCGTCTCA
>CBFGTF010000178.1:0-5808 GCA_965651655.1 uncultured Devosia sp. | reverse complement strand
CCCACAAGGGGGAGGGAGGCGCAGGAGCGACGAGTAAGTAGCCGATCAATGGTCCTGCAGACCATATACAGTCGCTTCGGCCACGCGAAGGGCGTCGCGGTTGGGGGCGACGTCGTGGACGCGGAAGATGTGGCCGCCGCGTTCGTAGCCCTGGACAGTGGTGGCGATGGTGCCAGGCAGGCGCTCGGTGGGCTCAATGTCGAGCAATTTGCCGATCATGGATTTGCGCGAGGTACCGACGAGCAGGGCGCTGGCCGGGAATGCGCGAGTCAGATCAGCGAGTTGGCGCAGGATGCTGTAGTTTTGATTCAGCGTCTTGGTGAAGCCGAAGCCGGGGTCAAGGATGACCTGGGCCGGGTCGATGCCGGCTTTCTTCGCGATATCGAGGGTGGTCTGGAAGTAGCGTTCCATGGCGGGGATCGGGTCGGTTTCTGCCGTCCAGGTGCGATCCCAATGCATGGCGATGACCGGCGCATCCATGACAGCGGCGATCTGGGCCATTTCGGGCGCGCCATGGAGGCCGTTGACGTCATTGATGATATCGGCGCCGGCCTCGAGCGCCTGGTGGGCGACCAGAGGTTTCATGGTGTCGATGGAAATCGGGGAAGAAATCCCGGCGGCGCGAATGGCGTCGATGACCGGGATGACGCGGTCGAGTTCGGCCTGCACCGGCACCGGTTCGGCGCCGGGACGGGTGCTTTCCCCGCCAATGTCGAGAATATCGGCGCCTTCGGCCAGCATCAGTCGGGCATGGGCGAGGGCGGCGTCGACATGGTCATGCCGGCCGCCGTCCGAGAAGCTGTCCGGCGTGACGTTGAGGATGCCCATGATCAGCGCGCGCCGGCCGAGGACGAGCGGCGGACGGTGCGCCAGGGCGATGGTGTGGGTGGTATGCATGGGGCAAAAGCGCAGGATTTGTCTGTCGCGGTCATGGAACACTTCCTATGGTTTCAAGCAAGGAAGAATGAAGCATGCCCAAGCAAATCACCCAGGCCAGCTATCGGGACCGCCTCAATCGCGTGATTGATCATGTCCATGCGCATCTGGACGAGGCCCTGTCCTTCGACCAGATGGCGGAGATTGCCTGCCTTTCGCCCTATCACTGGAGCCGCATCTATGCGGCGATGCAGGGCGAAACCATTGCCGCGAGCATTCGTCGCCTGCGCCTGCAACGGGCGGCAGACCGGCTGGCCAATAGTGACCTGGCCATCGAGACGATTGCGCAGAAGGCCGGCTATGCCTCTGCGGAGGCCTTCGGGCGGGCCTTCAAGGAGATGTTCGACCTGGCTCCGGCCGCCTATCGCGAGAATGGCTCCCATGCCGCCTTCAAACGGGCCGAAGCCAATGTGGCTGCATCGGGCTTTCCGGTGGAGATCGTGACGCTGGAGCCGCGCCGATGCGCCGGCATCGACCATGTCGGCTCCTATATGCAGATCGACCATGCCATGGGGCGCCTGTTTGGCGAGCTGGCGGCGCGCGAGATGATCCCGGACGAGCCACAGATGATCGGGCTGTTCTTTGACGATCCTGACCTGGGGCCGGAGGAAGAGCTGCGGTCACGTGCCGTGCTGCCGGTGACCAGCCCGGGGCCGATCGCGGCGCCGATGGTCGAGACGATCCTGGCGGGTGGCCCCCATGCGCGGCTGAGCTATACCGGCCCCTATGCCGATATGCGCGGCGCCTATCGCTGGCTCCTGGGCACGTGGCTTCCAGCATCCGGACATGAGCCGGGGGATGCCCCGATTTTCGAGGCCTATCTCAACGACCCGCGCGAGGTGCCGCAGAGCCAGTTGCGGACCGATATCCACCTGCCATTGAAGGCAAGGGTGTGAACTCGGCGCTGATGCCCGCGGCGGTGCGGGAGGCCTTTGCCGGGCTTCCCGCTGCCCTGCGCCCGGCGCTTGAAGAGGTGCGGGGCCTGATCTTAGAGGTGGCGGCAGCGGCGGACGCCGGGCCCCTGACCGAAACGCTCAAATGGGGGGAGCCGGCCTATCTCACGGAGGCTTCCAGAAGCGGCACCACGATCAGGCTGGGGGCGACGCGCACGGACCCGCCGCGCGGTGCGATCTATTTCAACTGCAAGACGAGCCTGGTCGACGGGTTTCGGGAGCGGTTTGCCGATGAATTTTCCTTTGAGGGGAACAGGGCGCTGGTGCTGCCGGCGGGGGCGGGCTGGTCACGCGAGGCGCTGGCAATCTGCATTGGGGAGGCGCTGACCTATCACCGGCGGAAGTCGCGTTTGCGAGCCACCAGCTCCACATTTGTTGAGGGGCCGGAACCCCCACCCCTGACCCCTCCCCTCAAGGGGGAGGGGGACGATGAGCACGACCTTCTGAGTAGACGATCACGGGAGTGAGAGGACGAGCTCCTTTCAGCCGTGGCGGCGGGATTCGAGGATCGATTTCAGGATCAGCGTGGCGATCGCGATCAGGGTCAAGGTGGACGCCGCGGCGAAGGCGCCGGTGACGTTGAAGTCGTTGAACAGGAGATTGATCTGGAGGGGCAGGGTATTGGTCTGGCCGCGGATGGCGCCGGAGACCACCGAGACGGCGCCGAATTCGCCCATGACCCGGGCATTGGTGAGGACGGCGCCATAGACCATGGCCCAGGAAATGTTGGGCAGGGTCACGTACCAGAACATCTGCCAGCCATTGGCGCCAAGCGAGAGGGCAGCTTCCTCGTCCTCGGTACCCTGCTGGCTCATGAGCGGAATGAGCTCGCGGGCCGCGAAGGGGGCGGTGACGAAGAGGCTGACCAGCACGATGGCCAGCGGGGTGAACATGACCTGCCAGCCGTTGGACTGAAGGAATGGCCCGAGCAGGCCCTGGCCGCCATAGAGGAAGAGATAGACCACGCCGGCGACGATGGGGCTCATCGATGCGGGGAGCTCGATGATGGAAATCAGCAATTGCCGGCCGCGGAAGCTGAAGCGGGTGACCAGCCAGGCGAGGGCCGCGCCGACCACGATATTGACCGGCACCACGATGAGGGCGGTCATCACCGTCAGCCAGATGGCGTGGAGAGTATTGGGCTCGATGATATTGGCGACATAGACGCCGATGCCCTCGCGCAGGGCAAAGGAGAAGATCAGCGCCAGGGGGATGACCAGCACGAAGGCGGCCAGGATGATGGCGAGGGCAATGAGGGTGATTTCGCCGAGGGAGCGGGCTCTTCTTGTCATGGATACCCCCACCCAGCCTCCCCCTGATAGGGGGAGGAGTCTGGCCGGTGGTTGCCGAAATTGTCGAGAATGAACGCGATCTGCTCCTCCCCCTTCCAGGGGGAGGTTGGGTGGGGGGCTCTCATCACGTACTCCTCTCCACATAGCGGGTCTGCCAGGCGGCCAGGGCATTGGTGGCGACAAGGGTGAGGAAGGCGACGAGCAGCAGCACGAAGGCGAGGGCGGCGGCGGCCTCGTAATTGTATTCGTCGAGGCGGATATAGATCAGCAGCGAGACGATCTCGGTGACGCCGGGAATATTGCCGGCAATGAAGACGACAGCGCCGAACTCGCCCAGCGAGCGGGCGAAGGACAGCACGCAACCGCCGATGAAGGCGGGCAGGATGGTTGGCCAGATGATGCGGGTGAATATCTGCCAGCGGCCGGCGCCGAGCGTTTCGGCGGCGGCTTCGAGGCTCTCATCGACTTCTTCAAGGACAGGCTGGACGGCGCGGACCACGAAGGGGATGGAGGTGAAGCTCATGGCCGCGACGATGCCGGCCTGGGTGTAGTTGATCTTGAGCCCGTTCGGTTCGAGGAACTGGCCATACCAGCCCGTATCGGCAAAGAGAGTGACCAGGACCAGACCGGCGACGGCGGTGGGCAGTGCAAAGGGCAGGTCGACCAGAGCGTCGAGGATGCGGCGACCGGGAAAACGGTAACGGGTGAGCACCCAGGCCAGCAGCAGGCCGACAACGCCATTGATGATGGTGGCGTAAAAGGCCGAGGAAAAGGTGATCTGGTAGGCGGCGATGGCGCGCCGCGAGGAGATGATGCGCCAGAATTCGGGAAAGCCCATGCCGGTGAGCTTGAGCAGCATGGCCAGGATCGGCAGGAGAATCACCAGGGTGACGTAAAACAGCGAGATGCCCATGGTGAGACCGAAGCCGGGGAGCAGGTGTTTGCTGCGAGTGTTGGGCATATGACAGGGCTCCAGCGTCCTGGCGGCAGATGTCTCGTTTCTTGCGCATCCCTCCCCTTGATGGGGAGGGAATGAGGGTGGGGTGGGCAAGGCACACAGACGGTGCGCTTTGCCCACCCCACCCCAGCTTTGCTAGGGCCTTCGGCCCAGCTCCGCTACCTGCCATTCGAGCATAGCTCTCATGGCCTTCTTGCCTCAAATCTCGCCGCTGGAGAGATTTGCCCTTCGGGACGCCTCGAAGCTACTGATTGACGAAAACCTGGTCGAGCAGGCCGCCTTCGGCGAAGTGTTCTTCGGAGACCTTGGCCCAGCCGCCGAAGGCTTCATCGACATTGACCAGGCGCACTGCGGGGAAGCGGTCGGCGAATTCTGCGGCGACGGTTTCGTTGTTGACGCGGTGGTTGCGACCGGCGGCAATGCGCTGGCCTTCATCGGAATAGAGGAAATCGAGATAGGCCTTGGCCAGATCGCGGCTGCCGCGGGCATCGACGACCTTGTCGACGATGGCAACCGGGAATTCGGCCAGCAGGCTGACCGAGGGGACCACGGCCTCATATTTGTCGGCCCCCAGCAGGGTGACGGCGCTCAAGACTTCTGCCTCGAAGGTGATCAGCACATCGCCGAGGCCGCGCTCGGCAAAGGCGGTGGTGGCGCCACGGCCGCCGGTCTCGAAGACGGGGACATTGAGGAAGACCTTGGTGAGGTATTCAGCGACCAGTGCCTGGTCACCGGCGAACTCCTCATTGGCCCAGGCGCGGGCGGCCAGATAGGTGTAGCGCGCATTGCCCGAGGTCTTGGGATTGGGGAAGATCACCTGCACGTCTTCGCGGGCCAGATCGCCCCAGTCGCTGATGCCCTTGGGATTGCCGGCGCGAACGAGGAAGGCGGGCAGCGAATAGAAGGGCGAGGCGGAATTGGCAAACTCGCTCTGCCAGTCGGCGGAAACAAAGCCGCCCTCGACCAGCTTTTCGATATCGGTGACCTGGTTGAAGGTGACCACGTCAGCCGGCAGGCCTTCGAGGATGGCGCGGGCCTGGGTGGAGGTGCCGGCGTGGGACTGGTTGACCGTGACGGTGACGCCATTGGCGGCCTCATAGGCCGGGATGAAGGCCGCGTTCTCTTCGTCGAACAGCTCGCGGGCAATGTCGTAGGAGGCGTTGAGGAGGTCAGTGGGCTGGGCCAGGGCCGGCGTGGCGGCAAGGGCCAGGGTGACGAATGCAGGGGCGAAAAGCTTGTTCATGATGACGCAAAATCCATCGGTCAGGTCGAGTTGGCGATGGTGATGCGACGCGGAGCAGGGTGCCGTAAAGGGCTAAATGCCTGCTCAGGATGAGTAATTTACCGGTCGAGGCGCGGCGGCAATGACGTTTCGCGGGGGGCGCATTCCGCGCCAATTCCTTTCGGGCAGGATCGGCCGGGCACCGGGGCGCCCGGCCAGGACCCTATTTGCGCACGGCCCGCGCGATCACGATGATGATGCAGGCACCGATGAAGCCGGCGATCAGATAGCCGATCCAGCCTCCGAACGAGATGCCCAGCAGGCCCAGCAGGAAGCTGGCCAATATGGCACCGACAATGCCGAGAATGACATTCATCAGGATACCGCCGCCCGCATTCATGAAGCGGCTGGCCAGCCACCCCGCAATGCCGCCAATGATGATGGCAG
>CBFGTF010000177.1:0-5888 GCA_965651655.1 uncultured Devosia sp. | reverse complement strand
AAATGCAGGTCGTGTTCCAGGATAGCTATTCGGCGCTCGACCCGATGATGACGCTGACCCAGATCATTGCCGAGCCGCTGCATATCCATGGCGTGGGCAGCGCCCGCGAGCAGAGCGAAGCGGCGCTCGCCTGGCTGGAGCGGGTGGGCCTCGACCGCAGTTTTGCCCATCGCTATCCGCATGAACTGTCCGGCGGACAGCGCCAGCGGGTGGCCATTGCCCGGGCGCTGGTACTGGAGCCTTCGGTTCTCGTGGCAGATGAGCCGACTTCGGCGCTGGACGTGACGGTCAAGGCGCAGATCATCGGCCTGCTCAAGAAACTCCAGGCCGAGATGGGCCTGTCGATGCTGTTCATCAGCCATGACCTTTCGACGGTGAAATCCCTCACGGACAGCGTCGTCGTCATGTATCGCGGCCGCGTCGTGGAAGAAGCGCCAACCGAGCGCATCTTTTCCGATCCGCAACATCCCTATACCCGGGCCCTGCTCGATGCCGTGCCGGTGACCAATCCGCGCGACAAGCGCGCGCGCAGTTTCCTCACCGCCGAAGAGATCGTTGCGCAGACCCCGCGCGTCACCACGCTGCAGGCGGGTATTGCTCCGCATAGCGAACCGCAACTCGTCGCCATCGCCCCGGGCCACCGGGTCGAGGCCTATGTGACCAATTGAGGGAGGGTGAGATGAGCCGCAGCCTTTCTAATTGCCTCGATGCCGCCCTCGGACTTGATCCGAGGGCCACTCTCGGTTCGGCACATCCTGACAGTGGTCCTCGGGTCAAGCCCGAGGACGGCCCGGCATTTTCGACTATGCCAGAGGACAAGGCTCCCTTGCTCCCCTCCCCCTTGTGGGGAGGGATCAAGGGTGGGGGTCCTTCGGTGGATCACTCAACCACCCCCCACCCCAACCCTCCCCCTCAAGGGGGGAGGAGGCGCCCGGCACGAGGGGCCAGGGGTGAGGGCTCCGACACATCCTGGAGCAATTCCCAAGTGGAGATTGCAGACCCCCCACCCCAACCCCTCCCCTCAAGGGGGAGGGGCTTTGGCCCGGACGTGCGCCGAGCATCGGAGGCCGTTCCATGCTGAGCTACATTCTCAACCGGCTCGTTTCGGTGGCATTCACCTTCATTGCCGTCTCCATCATCATTTTCCTGATGATGCACGCGGTGCCCGGCGGGCCGTTCGACGCCAATGACATGCCGGTTTCCGAGGCGGTGCGCGCCAGGATGATGGCGCAGCTCGGGCTCGACCAGCCACTCCATGTCCAGTACCTGCGCTATATGTGGGGGGTGCTGCATTTCGATTTCGGCGTGCCCTATCAGAGCCCGGGCGAAAGCGTGCTGCAGCTGCTGTCGCGGGCCTGGATCCCAAGCCTGGTGCTGGGCGGGCTGGGTGTGGTGATCGGCGCGCCGCTGGGCATCCTGCTGGGCATGGCCGCCGCGCTCAACCGCAATACGTGGATCGACTACCTGGCCTCCGCGGTCGCGACCATCGGCCTGACCATCCCGGTCTTCGTGACCTCGATGCTGCTGATCCTGGTGTTTGCGGTCTGGCTCAAATGGCTTCCGGCCAGCGGCTGGCCGCATCCGGAGCGCTGGATTCTGCCCATAATCGCCTATGCCGCCATCCCGGTGGCGACCTATGCCCGCTATACCCGCTCGGCCATGCTCGACACGATGAGCCGGCCCTTCGTCACCGTGCTGCGGGCCAAGGGCCTGAGCGAGAAGCGCGTCATCTTCCAGCATGTGCTGCGCAATTCGGCCATCCCGCTGGTGACGGTCTTCCTCCCCATGTTCATCGGCACGGCCACGGGCTCGATCTTCGTAGAAGCCATGTTCCGTGTGCCGGGGCTTGGCGCCTATTTCGTCTCCTCCATCGAGACGCGGGACTATCCGCTGGAAATGGCGCTGATGCTGATGATCACCTTCATGTACTGCATCGCCTACCTTCTCTCCGACATCGTCTATGCGCTGATCAATCCGCGTATCCGCGTGGGAGGCGCAGAATGACCGAGACCGCCACGCCCCTGCCCGAGACCGCACCGGCCCGCCAGCGCAGCCCGCTCTGGTTTGCCTGGCAAAGGTTCCTGTCCAACAAGGCCGCCGTGGGTGGTGGCGCTGTCATGAGCGTTCTGATCCTGATGGCGATCCTTGCGCCGCTGATCACCCCGGTGCCGCCCGAGGCGCAATTGTTCCTGACCCAGTCACTGGCCTTCCCCTCGGCCGAGCACTGGTTCGGCATCGACAATCTGGGCCGCGATTTCTATACGCGCATCGTCTATGGCGCCCGCGTATCGCTCTCCATCGGCTTCATCGCTGCCGGCTTTTCGGTCCTGATCGGGATTCCGCTGGGGGCGCTGGCCGGCTATTTCGGCGGCCGGACCGACTGGGTGATCATGCGCGTGATCGAGCTGTTCTCGGTGGTGCCGCCGCTGCTGGCGGCCATGCTGCTGGGCACCCTTGTCCGGGGCGGCTATCCGTCCATCGTCGCGATTGCAGCGCTGTTCGGCTGGGTGCAGGTGTGCCTCTTGGTCCGGGCGCAGGTGAAAGCCTTTCGCGAGAAGGAATTCGTGCGCGCCGCCCAGGCGCTGGGCGCTTCGCCCTGGTATATCATCCGCCGCCATCTCATTCCCAATTCCATCAGCCCGATCATTGTCGGCTTCGTGCTGGCCATCCCCATGGCGATGATGCTCGAAGCCTCGCTGAGCTTCCTCGGCATCGGCGTGCCGCCGCCGACCCCGACCTGGGGGCAGATGATCAATGAGGGCATCAATTTCATGTTCTACTACTGGCACCTGGCCGTGTTTCCCACGGCTGCGCTGGCCATCACCGTGCTCGCCACCTCGCTGTTCGGCGATGGACTGCGCGATGCCCTCGACCCCACCCTGAAAGGCCGCTGAACCGTGTCCGACAATCTCGCCCGGCAATTCCTCCTTCGCGAGGATGTCGTCTTCCTCAATCACGGCTCCTTCGGCGCCTGCCCGCGTCCGGTTTTCGAGGCCTATCAGGGCTGGCAACTCGAACTGGAACAGGAGCCGGTGGAGTTCCTGGGCCGGCGGCTGCACGACCTGCTGCGCGCCCCGCGCGAGGCGCTGGCGGCAGAACTGGGCTGTGGTTCGGAGGACATTGTGGGTGTTCTCAACGCCACAAATGGCCTCAACATCGTGGCCCAGTCGCTGGACCTCAAACCCGGCGACCAGATCCTGACCACCGACCACGAATATTCGGCGCTGGAAAAGACCTGGGCCTATGTGTGCCGCAGGACCGGGGCGGAAATCGTGGTGGTGAATGTGCCCATGCCGCTGGTGAGCGAGGCAGCGTTCACCCGGACCATCATCGACGGCATGACGGAGCGCACCAAAGTGCTGTTCCTCAGCCACATCACCTCGCCCACCGCCCTGCTCTTTCCCATCGAACCCGCCATTGCCGAAGCGCGGCGGCGCGGCATCTGGTCGGTGATCGATGGGGCGCATACGCCGGGGCATATTCGGCTCGATCTCGATGCCATCGGCGCCGACTTCTATTCGGGCAATTGCCACAAATGGATGATGGCGCCCAAGGGGTCGGCGTTCCTGCACGCCCGGCCGGAGGTTCAGGGCCTGCTCAATCCGCTGGTCATCAGCCATGGCTGGACCAAGGATTCCAAGGAACCAGGGGCCAGAGGCGCCTTCGGCAATACACCCTTCATCGACGAAATCGAAATCCAGGGAACACGCGACCCCGCCCCGTGGCTGACCGTTCCGGCGGCCATTGAGTTCCGCAAGGACAATGACTGGTGGGCCGTGGCCGACCATTGCCATGCCCTCGCGCAGGAGACAGCACGGCGGCTGGGCGAATTGACGGGGCTCCCGCCGCTCGGCAGCCCCGAATTCTGTGCCCCGCAAATGGTGGCCATGCCCATCCCCGAATGCGACACGGCAGAGGTTCACAAGACCCTGTTCGAGCGCTACGGGATCGAAATCCCGGTGTTCAAATGGCAGGACCAATGCATCGTGCGCCTTTCGGTGCAGGGCTATAATTCGGCCGCGCAGATGGACCGGCTGATTGCGGCGTTGAGGGAATTGCTGGACCTCAAGGCGCCGGCTGTCGCAGCGCAAGGCTGACAAAGCGGTCAGGATATGGTGTGAGTGACGCCAGCTTGACCACCCAGGAGGAACGGGCACCGATGAGTCGGGATGTCGCCCTGAGCTATCTCGAGCCGCTTGAGAACCGCACGCGCAACGTGGCGGTGCTGGATGCGCTTGCCGAAATGGTGGAGCGGGCCGGCCTCACCATCGGCGACCGTCTGCCGCCCGAAGTGTCGCTGGCGGCATCGCTGGGCGTGGGGCGATCGACCATCCGCGAGGCGCTCAATCGCTGGGAGGGGTTGGGGATCATCAAGCGGCGGCGGGGCGACGGCACCTATCTCTCGGCCCGGGTGCAGACCTCGCGCGGGTTGGTGCCGACCATGGTGCGGCTCGAAGGCGAGGCGCTGCTGCGGCTGATCGAAATCCGCCGGACGCTGGAAAACGACGTGGTGCGCAAGGCCTCGCTCAAGGCCACGCCAAAGCAGCGCGAAGAGATCGCCCGGCTCTGCGACATCCTGCTGGCGGACGTCAATTCCGGCCGCCCATGGCGCAAGGCCGACCATGCCTTCCACAACGCCATCTATGACGCGTCGGGGAACCCCATGTATGGGCAGATCCTGACCAATCTCGACCATGCGCTGGAGCGGGGCGACATCTCGCCCTTCAACCGCGATGCCTTCGGCCTGCAATCCTTCCCCATCCACCGCGACCTCGCCGATGCCATCCTGGCGGAAAATGCGGAACTGGCGGTCGATGCCATCAACCGCATTCTCGACACGGTGGAGGTCGAGGTGCGCGCCATCATCGCGGACGGGAAGCTGCTGTAGCCACTGGCGCCAGGCGTTGGCGTCGAGATGATCGCGCCGAAGGTCACCGAGCCAGCCAGTTCGCCGCTTGGCACCAATGGGCCATCGATGCGCGTGCGGAGAACGGACTCGTTCCGGAAGAAGAATTGCCCACATCGTTCGCCCGGACAGCACCAGGAGTCCGGCGCAAGAGCCCGAACCTGCATCCTTTCGGAACGGTCCTAGCGCGCGCCTGAACCGAAGAGGACCGTCTTTACGGTCTTGAACAGAACCAGCAGATCAAGGTCGAGCGAGAGGTGCTTGATATAGTAGAGATCATAGGAGAGCTTTTCGATCTCCTCCCTGGTGGTTCCGGCATAACCCGAGCTCACCTGGGCCCAACCCGTAATGCCGGGCAGGACCAGCGACCGCAGCGCATATTTGGGCTCGACGGCCTCGCTCGAACGGGACACATACTCGGCCACTGGGCGCGGACCGATCAAGCTCATGTCGCCTTTGAGAATGTTGTAGATCTGCGGGATCTCGTCAAACCGAAGTTTACGGATGAGCTTGCAGCCCGGAATGATCCGACGATCTCCCACCTTTGTCGAACCGCCATCGGTCCCTCTGTACATGGTGCGAAACTTGTACATGCGGAACCGACGGCCGCCATATCCGCGCCTGATCTGCACGAAAATGACAGGTCCGCCGTCCCGTGCAAAAATGTAGAGCGCAACCAGGGCAGCGATCGGCGCAGTGAGGGGCAGCGTGAAAATGGCAATGCAAAGGTCGAAAAAGCGCTTCGAACGGGCGTAGATCAGCTGGCTCGGGCTGTAGGAGAGGTGCGTAATATCAAAGCTCGCTACATCCAGGCGTCCCCGCGTCTGCTCCATGTAGCGCGTCCAAGGCATGACTTCGACACCACCGAGGTAGCAGGTTGCAAGAAGGGGGGACCAGGCCTCGTTGTGGTGCTCATGCGGATCGATGAGCAGGATCTCCACGTCTTTCATATCCGCGTCCGGACCCGAAATAATCGCTATCG
>CBFGTF010000176.1:0-5897 GCA_965651655.1 uncultured Devosia sp. | reverse complement strand
GGGTGTCAACGGGCGTCCTATCCCTCCCGGATCCAGACCTGCATGGGGCCGGGATCGCGGTTGGCCCAGAGGTAGTAGGGAATGGCGGTGAGGGTAGCGGGCGAGGGCCTGGGCGGGGTGGTGCGGTAGAGGTCGGGGCCCCAGTCATCGGTGGCGATGGTCTGGGCCTCGGCGATGAGAGTGACGATGCCGTCGAAGAGGTCGGGGCGGGACTTTTCGGTGAGCATGGCGGCGCGGGGCAGGATGAGATCGGGGACGGGCGCCGGATTGTCGACCTGCTCGGCGCAATAGACGAGAGGACCGCGCGCTAGGGCGACACGGTGACGGTCCATCTTCACTTTCGGATTGGCATAGATGCGACGCGGCGGCATGGGCAGGTCGAGGTCGATGACATCGCCTTCAATCCAGTCGCGGGTGATGGTGAGGTAGCCCTGTTCGGTCTGGCCGGGCACGTCGACCGGGTTGCCGTTGAGATCGGCAAGGGCCTCGCCGGTCCAGGCGGGAATGCGCAGCTTGAGCGTGAAAGGGCCGTGGCCATCGGGGTGGATGGTGATGCGGATCCTGCCGGACAGGGGGTAGAGCGAAGACTCATCAATGCGGATGCGGCGACCATCGAGATCGAGCGTGGCGCTGTTGCCGCCATAGAGGTTGATGGCGATGGCGTCGGGGCCGGTGGAATAGAAATAGCCGCCGACCGATGCGACGAGGCGCGACACATTCATGGTGCAGCAGGGGCAGGGATGCCAGGGCCAGCGGCGGTGCGAGCCGTCGCTTTCGAGCTTGTTCTCGTAGAAATAGAGGGTGCCGTCGCGCGAGAGGCCCGAGAGCACGCCATTGTAGAGCGCCAGTTCCATCAGTTCGGCATAGTGGCCGTCGAGATCGAGATTGAGCATGCGCTGGGCCCAGAAGACGAAGGCGATGGAGGCGCAGGTCTCGCAATAGGCGGTGTCGTTGGGCAGGTCGTAATCGGTGGTGAAGCCCTCGTTGCTGGCCGAAGGGCCGAAGCCGCCGGTGACATACATGCGGGTGGTGGTGACGTCCTTCCAAAGCACTTCGCAGGCATGCTTGAGGCTGTCATCGTCCAGTTCGGCGGCCAGGTCCGCCATGGCCGAATACATGTACATGGCCCTCACGGCATGGCCGACGACCTTGTCCTGCTCGCGCACCGGCTTGTGGGACTGGGAATATTGGTGATTGCCGTTGGCGTAGAAGTGGAAGTCCTTCGGATCGGCACCACGGGCCAGGGCCTCCTCGTCGAAATAGTGCGGTTGGGCGCCGCGCTGGTCGATGAAATAGGACGCCAGGTCGAGCTGCTTGCGCTCTCCGGTCAGGCGGTAGAGCTTGACCAGCGCCAGCTCGATTTCCTGATGGCCGCAATAGCCGCGCTTCTGGCCGGGACCGGTGCCGAAGATTGTGCGGATATGGTCGAGATAGCGTTCGAGCACATCGAGCAGCTGGCGCCTGCCGGTGGCCTGATAGTAGGCGATGGCGCCTTCGAGGAGGTGCCCGGCATTGTAGAGTTCATGGCGGTCGCGCAGATTGGTCCAGCGCTTTTCGATCTCATGACCCTGATACCAGAGGTTGAGATAGCCATCGGTCATCTGGACCTCGGCGAGGCGTGCGGCGATGGCGTCAACCTTTGCCTCCAGCTCGGGATCGCGACGATGGCGCAGGGCATAGCCTGCGGCCTCGATCCACTTGCCGATGTCGCTGTCCCAGAACACCTGGTGGGTGTGGCCATCGGGGCCGCCCATGCGCGGAATACGCAGGGGCGGCGGCGGATCTTTCAGTTCCAGGGATTCGAGGATGCCGCTGTCGCGCAGCTTCTCATACTGGCCGGGCACGGTGCGGGTCAGCACGGTTTCGAGCCGCTCGGCCCAGAACGGACCAGTGAGGCTGACGCGGGTGAAATCGACGGGGGAATAGCGGCGCATGGGATCTCCTCGCGCAAAAGTATGACTTATGCGGGAGGGGTCGGCAATGGGTACATGAAGAGGCGCAGGGTTGAGGGGTTTGGGCGGATACCCCCACCCAACCTCCCCCTGATAGGGGGAGGAGCCCCATCGGGGCCGTCCAGAATATGGGGAAGAACGCCCTTAAGCGTTCGCCGCAAATCTCTCATCGAACGCATAGCCGGCGCCGCGGACGGTGCGGATCGGGTCGGCTTCGCGACCGCGGTTGATGGCGCGGCGGAGGCGGCCGATATGGACGTCGACGGTGCGTTCGTCGACATAGACGTCATTGCCCCAGACGCCGTCGAGGAGCTGTTCGCGCGAATAGACGCGGCCGGGATGGCGCATGAGATATTCGAGCAGGCGGTATTCGGTCGGGCCCAGGTGGACGTCGCGATTGGCGCGGCGGACGCGGTGGGTGGTGCGGTCGAGTTCGAGATCGCCGACCTTGAGGGCGGTGGTGACCAGGTTCGGATTGGCGCGGCGGAGCAAGGCGTGGATGCGGGCGACCAGTTCGGGCACCGAGAAGGGTTTGACGACATAGTCATCGGCGCCGGTGGACAGGCCCCGTACGCGCTCTTCTTCCTCGCCGCGGGCGGTGAGCATGATGATGGGCACGCGGGCGGTTTCCTCGCGGGCGCGCAGGCGCCGGCAGAGCTCGATGCCGGAAATCTCGGGCAGCATCCAATCGAGCAGGATCAGGTCGGGCAGCTTTTCGGCGATGGCATGCTGGGCCTCGTCGCCGCTTTCGGCGGTGACCACGCGAAAGCCTTCGGCCTCGAGGTTGTAGCGCAGCAGGATGGCGATATCGCCTTCGTCTTCGACAACAAGGATGGTGGCGGGCATATGGGTGTGCTCCGTCAATCGGCGCCCTGGGCGGCCGATGGGTTTTCTATGTTCCCATTCCCCCTGAGGGGAGGGCCGGGGGGTGGTTCGGTGGACTGCTGCGCGACCCCCACCCCCGACCCCTCCCCTCAAGGGAGAGGGGAGGACAGGAGCCGCTTGTTCGGTGGTGTGCTAAGCCTTGATCTGTTGCCTCTGCAGTTCCTGGACGTCACTGGTCAGCTGCTTGCCGGTGGCCAGGTAGTATGCGCGCTCGGCAATATTGGTGGCGTGGTCGCCCACGCGTTCCAGGCTCTTGGCGCAGAACAGCAGGTGAGTGCAGGTGGTGATATTGCGCGGGTCCTCGAGCATGTAAGTGAGCAGTTCGCGGAAGAGGGAGGTGTACATGGCGTCCACCTCGTCATCGCGATTGCACACGTCCACCGAGGCACCGGCCTCGCGATTGCCATAGGCGTCGAGCGCGTCCTTGACCTGCCGGAGCACCAGGGCCGTCATGTTCTTGACCCCATTGTAGAAGGTGGGCTGCAGGTTGAGGCTTTCGAGCTTCAGGGACCGGCGGGCCAGCTGCTTGGCCATGTCGCCAACGCGTTCCAGATCGGAGGCGACGTGAATGGCGGTGATGATGGCGCGCAGGTCGCTGGCCATGGGCTGGCGGCGGGCGATCATGGACACCGCCATTTCGTCGATAGCGCGCTGCATGTCGTCGATGCGCTGATCGGCGATGATGGTGAGGTCGGCCAGTTCACGGTCGAGCTTCAAAAGGGCGCGCGTGCCATTCTCGACCGCCAGTTCGACCTGGCCGCCCATTTCGGCGATGGCCTGGGCGAGGGCGAGCAATTCCTCGTTATAGGAGGTGACGATGTGGTCGGTGCCGGTATTGGGCATGGTCTGTTCCTCTTGCCGCGGCCCTTAGCCTATACGGCCCATTATATAGTCCTGGGTCTGCTTGTTCACCGGGTTGGTGAAGATGTCCTCTGTGTCGCCATGCTCGATCAGATTACCCAGGTGGAAGAAGGCGGTCTTCTGTGAGACGCGGGCGGCCTGCTGCATGGAATGGGTGACGATGACGATGGTGTAGTTCTCGCGCAGCTCGTCGATCAGCTCTTCGATGATGGCGGTGGCGATGGGGTCGAGGGCAGAGCAGGGCTCATCCATCAGGATCACTTCGGGGCCGACGGCAATGGCGCGGGCAATGCAGAGGCGCTGCTGTTGCCCGCCGGAAAGGCCGGTGCCGGGTTCGTTGAGGCGGTCCTTGACCTCCTCGAACAGGCCTGCCTTGCGCAGCGAGGAAATGACGATCTCGTCGAGATCGGACTTGTTGCGCGCCAGGCCGTGGATGCGCGGGCCATAGGCGACATTGTCGTAGATCGACTTGGGGAAGGGGTTGGGCTTCTGGAACACCATGCCCACGCGGGCGCGGAGCTCGACCACGTCGAGATCGGGCGAATAGACATCCTCGCCATCGAGCAGGATCTTGCCGCCGACGCGGGCGCCTTCGATGGTGTCGTTCATGCGGTTGATGCAGCGCAGGAAGGTCGACTTGCCGCAGCCCGAGGGGCCGATAAAGGCGGTGACCATGCGATCGGGGATGTCGAGCGAAATGCCGTGCAGGGCCTGCTTGGTGCCGTAATGAACGGTGACATCGCGGGTGGTGAGGCGGATCGGGTGATCCATCGTTTCGGAGGGGTTCATGGCCTGATCCAGTGTCTTGGCGGTTACTTTGACCTTGCCGGCGAGCATATCCATTTTCCGTCCCCTTAAGCGCGTTTTTCGAGGCGTGTGCGCAGGATGATTGCGATGGCGTTGAGCAGGAGCATCAGGCCGAGCAATACGATGATGGCGGCCGATGTTCTGGCCTCGAAGAAATTGCGGTTCTCATTGCCCTGCCAGAGATAGATCTGCACGGGCAGCGCCGTGGCTGAATCCATGGCGCTGGATGGGATATTGGCGATGAATGCGCTCATGCCGATGAGCAGCAGGGGCGCGGTTTCGCCCAAGGCCTGGGCCACGCCGATGATGGTCGCAGTCAGGATGCCCGGAAAGGTCATGGGCAGCACGTGGTGGAACACGGTCTGGTTGTGCGAGGCACCCAGGCCGAGCGCTGCCTGGCGCAGCGACGGAGGCACGGCGCGGAGCGAAGAGCGCGTGGCGATGATGATGGTGGGAAGGGTCATCAGGGTCAGCACCAGGCCACCTACCAATGGGGCGGAGCGGGGCAGGCCCATATAATTGATGAACACGGCGGCGCCGAGCAGGCCGAACACGATCGAGGGCACGGCCGCGAGATTGTTGATGTTGACCTCAATCAGGTCGGTCCAGCGATTTTTGGGCGCGAATTCCTCGAGATAGACGGCGCTGGCGACCCCGATGGGCACCGCAAGCACTATGACGATCATCATCATGTAGAGCGAACCCATGAAGGCGCCTGCCAGGCCCGCCGTGGCGGGGGCGGAGCGGCTGTCGACATTGGTGAAGATGTGCCAGGCGAAATCGAAGGTGATGGCGCCGGTCTGCTCGAACTGGTCGGCCAGTGCGCGGGTAGTTGCGGCGAGCTGCTGGCGCTCGTCGGGTTGCGAGCGATCGATGGTGCCCTTGAGCCAATTGTCAGTATTGGCCGAGGCCAGGATGGAAACCGGCAGGGTCTGGCCCAGGACCTCGGGATTGGCGAAATAGATGTCGCGCAGCTGGAAGCGGGCAGACGAGGTGACCAGCTCGAGCAGGTCACGGGATTCGATCTCGAAATCGGGGGCTTGGGCGCGGAGCGCGGTCTCGACGATGGCGTTCCAGTTCGAGAGGGTGACATTGCGCTGCCAGGTGGCCATGGCCTTCTGGTAATCCGCATCCGAGCCACTGTCACTGCGCTCGGGGCGGGGACCGCCTTCGATCAATTCGGGATCGAAATAGGCCTCCATGTGGACCGTGGACTGCCAGAAGGACGGCAGACCCTTGGACAGGATCATGCCGAACAGGATGGCCACGAAGCCCAGGGCTGCGGCAATCGACAGGATGCCGGCCCAGCGGAACAGGGATTCGTTGCGGTGGCGTCGCGCAAGGCTCTTGCGGACGCGTTCGCGATTGGCGCGGGCGGCTTGTGCGGTGGGG
>CBFGTF010000175.1:0-5920 GCA_965651655.1 uncultured Devosia sp. | reverse complement strand
TCGGGTCAGGCCCGAGGGCGGTGCTGTGGGTGTGGAATATCCCCACCCAGTTCGCAATAGCCTGGTGGCCAAGCTTCACTACCTCCCCCTGAAAGGGGGAGGGGCGTGGGTGGCTCCTGCAGGATGAACGAAAAGCTGAACTCTGCTGCCCCTCCTTCGGGCGGCGGTCAGATGAGGGTGCCAGTTCAGCAAGTGCAGACCCCTCGGGTCGAGCCCGAGGGTGACGTTCGGTGGGGGAGGCGAAAGTGGACCCAATAGCGGCTCCCGACCCCTTCACTGACTTCCAGCGCGTGGCGCACCCCCACCAGCTCTGCTACGGCCCTGCGGAATGCGGGTGTTGCGAGCGATATGATGATCGCTCGCATTGGGCAGATGTCAGTGCCCCAAGACTTTCTCCATGGCGCCCGGCTGGTCGTGAATGGCCAATTTGTCCATGATGGTGGCGCTGGCGTCGCTGATGCCGATTACCTCGACCACCGCACCGGCTCGCCGGAACTTGAGCACGGCCATGTCGATGGCGTTGACGCCCGTCAGGTCCCAGAGG
This sequence comes from uncultured Devosia sp., assembly GCA_965651655.1. GTDB lineage: Bacteria > Pseudomonadota > Alphaproteobacteria > Rhizobiales > Devosiaceae > Devosia. The sequence continues at coordinate 5,376 of CBFGTF010000175.1, read as the reverse complement.
TGCGCCGTTGTCAGGTCGAGGCGAACGGTGGACACCTTCTCCTCAAAGTCCATCGCGGCGAGGAAGTCCTCGGCACTGGCGAAGAAAAGTTGTCCTTCTACCCGATAGGTGCGGACACCCTCTTCGAGGGTGGATGTGACACGAAATATCTGCGAGACCTTCCAGGCAAAGAAGATGCCCGACAGCAGGACGCCCACGCCGACGCCGAGCGCCAGATTATGTGTGCCCACCACGGTGATGACCGTGGCGAGCATGACAAGGCTGGAGCGGCGGGGATGATGGGCGAGGTCGCGAAGCGAAGACCAGGAGAATGTGCCGACTGACACCATGATCATGATGGCGACCAGCGCCGGCATGGGGATGAGGCCGACCCAGTCGCCCAGAACCAGAAGCAGGAACAACAGGAACGCGCCCGCGGTAAAGGTCGAAAGCCTGGTGCGGCCGCCCGACTTCACGTTGATGACGGACTGGCCGATCATGGCGCAACCCGCCATGCCGCCAAAGAGGCCGCTGGCGATATTGGCGATGCCCTGGCCGACGCTTTCGCGGTTCTTGTCGCTGCGGGTATCGGTCATGGTGTCGACGATGGATGCGGTAAGGAGGCTTTCCAGCAGGCCGACGGCAGCGACGGCAATAGCGGTTGGCAGGATGATCCGCAGCGTTTCGAGATCGAGCGGCACTTGCGGAAACAGCAGTATCGGCAGGGCATCGGGCAAGGCGCCGAGATCCGCAACGGTACGCGTATCGACGCCGAAGGCCAGCGCTATGGCGGTCAGTACCAGGATGCAGACCAGCGGCGAAGGCACGAGGCGGGTGACGCGCGGCAAGAGATAGATGATGGCAAGGCCACCCGCGATCATCACGTAGCTCTGCCAGGTAACGCCGATCAGCTCAGGCAATTGTGCCATGAAGATAAGGATGGCCAGCGCGTTGACGAAGCCGGTCATGACCGAACGCGACACAAAGCGCATGACATAGCCGATCCGCAGCCACCCAAGGCCTATCTGGATGAGGCCTGCCAGGATAGTGGCGGCCAGGAGATATTGCAGGCCGTGCTCGCGCACGAGACTGCCGAACAGCACCGCAGTGGCAGCGGTGGCGGCGGAGATCATTGCCGGTCGACCTCCGGCAAAGGCAATGACGATGGCGATGACGACCGAGGCATAGAGCCCGACCTTGGGATCGACCCCGGCAATGATGGAAAAACCGATGGCCTCGGGAATGAGCGCCAGCGCAACGACGATGCCGGCCAGGATGTCGGCTCGAATATTGGAGAACCAGTCGCGGCGGATAGTTTGGACAGAGAACATGAAACACCAAGAAGCTAGCGTGGCCTGCAGGGGCGGCCAGGCGTGAATATTCAGCTTTGCTTGATTGTCCGGCGGATCGGCGGCCGGAAGAGCCACCCGGAATTGCACCGGGTCCAGGATGAATGATGGCTCTTTGACTTAGTCTGCAACGAATGGCAAGCCTGAGCCGGCGGCAGCGGGCAATGGCGTGCCAAAAAAGCAAGGCATCGGCGGGGGACGAGCCGGCCAGCGCTGTATTGCTCCGCCCTATTCGGGCATCAAGGAGGGTGGGCGTATCGGGGTGGCGAATCGGACTATGCTCGCGGCATGCCAAACCATCTGCGCCATGCCGGGGCCGATCCGGAAACACAGCGCCTTGTGCTGATCGAGATCATCAGGGCGCAGCCGCATCTGATGGCGATCCTGAGAGGCATGAAAGACCTCGGCCTGCCGGATGCGCTGCTGGGGTCAGGGGCGATCTACAACAGTGTCTGGAACGTGTTGACGGGCCGCCCGGTGCTGACCGGGATCAATGATGCCGATGTGGTCTATTTCGACGACGCCGACTCCAGCTATGAGGCCGAGGACAGGGTGATCCGGCGCGCCGAGGCTTACTTCAGCGGGTTTCCGGTGCCTATCCAGGTGCGCAACCAGGCGCGGGTGCATCTGTGGTTTTCGGGGCGGTTCGGGTTCGATTATCCGCAACTGACCTGCAGCGCCGACATGATGCTCTATTTTGCCAGCAAGACCCATGCGGTGGCGGCGCGGCTGGAGGCGGATGGGCAGATGTCCATCCACGCGCCGTTCGGGCTCGATGACATGTTTTCGTTCCGGGTGACGCCCAATCCGGTGCTGCCGAACCGGGAGACGCATGAGCGCAAGGCGGCGCGGGCCAAGGCGATCTGGCCGGAACTGGAGATCGTGCCCTGGCCGGAATAGGTGAACGCCAAGGCCCGTGCCTGCTCAGGCGCCCGGCTCGATGACGACCGAGGGCGCGGAGCGCGTGTTGGGGCCGTGAAAGACAGCCTCGATATTGTTGCCGTCGGGGTCGAGCACGAAACAGGCGTAGTAGCCGGGATGGTAGTCGCGGGGGCCCGGGGCGCCATTGTCGGTGCCGCCGGCGGCGAGGGCGGCCTTATAGAAGGCGTCGACCGTCTGCTGGTCCTTGGCCTGGAAGGCCAGGTGGACGTGGCTGGGCACGGTCCTGGCATCGGCGGCATCGACGAAGAGTTCATCGACCTGGAACCAGCCATCGCCCTTGGCAGTGATGGGAATGCCGAGAACGGCCAGGACATTTTCATAGAAATAGCGGGTGGTGGCCACGTTGCGCGCGCGCAGGTGGACATGGTCGATCAAACGGCCGGTATGGAATTTCATCGCTCGCCTCCTTCTGGCAAAGGCTTAAACAAAACCGCCCGGGAATGGTGCCCGGGCGGTTGGTCAATTTCTGGCAACTAGACGGCTTATTCCGCTTCGTCGGCCGGGGCGGAATTGAGCTGGCCGTATTTTTCCGGGCCGATCTTGTCGAGCAGTTCGAGCTGGGTTTCGAGGAAGTCGATATGGCCTTCCTCGTCGGCCAGGAGTTCCTCGAACAGGTTCTTGGAGACATAATCGCCGAGCTGTTCACAGAGCTCGCGGCTGGCCTTGTAGGCGGCGCGGGCGTCATATTCGCCGGCGAGATCAGCCTCCAGCACTTCCTTGATGGTCTGGCCGATCCTGAGGGGGGCGACCCGCTGCAGATTGGGATGGCCTTCAAGGAAGATGATACGCTCGATCAGCTTGTCGGCGTGGTGCATCTCTTCGATGGATTCGGCGCGCTCCTTGGACGCGAGGCGCTTGTAGCCCCAATCGTCCAGCAGGCGGTAATGCACCCAATATTGGTTGACCGCGCCGAGCTCGAGGAAAAGGGCCTCGTTAAGCCGCTCGATGACTTGTGCTTCGCCTTTCACGACGTACTCCGTTCCGTTGCTTTTTGAGCTTGTCCAGCCCCGACTGGAGCTCGACGAGCTCTGCTGGCTGATGGGCTTGCTGTGCGTGGTAATTTTCGGTGACGCGGACGATAATGTCCACCACATTCGGCACGCAGCCCGAGCATTTCGCGCGACGGTTGAGTTCGGCATAGACCTTGGCGGGCACCACGAGTTGCCAGGGATCGGCCCTCAGGAGGTCGAGCACGATGTCCTCGATCTCGCGGGACGTAATCATGTTGCACTGGCAGACAAGCATGGCGGGGGCCACAAAAGTTCTCAACGGGGCGGAATAAACGCCCCTCATTCATGAATGTCAACGTCATAAATTGTCGCGTGGTGAAGGCCGGACGTGACGGCGATAATTCACCCTTGGCCGAAACCAAAATCGCCCTTTGTGCGTATCTGGATGCATATAGAAGGGGCCGGCCATTTCCATTCTCGATTGCATCACCACCCTGGTTCCCAAGGATCCCGGATCTACAAGGCTTGCGCGCGACATCGCCTATGGCCGGCATGACCGGCAGCGCCTCGATATCTATGCGCCGCGCAGGCCGGGCGCGGTGGCGCTGCCGGTGGTGGTATTCTTTTATGGCGGGGCCTGGAGCGAGGGCGCGCGGCGGCATTACGGCTTTGCGGCGCGGGCGCTGGCGGCGCTGGGCCATGTGGTGGTGGTGCCCGATTATCGGCTGGTGCCGGCGGTGGAATATCCCGCCTTCATCGAGGATTGTGCCCTGGCCGTAGACTGGGTGAGCCACAATATCGCCGCCCATGGCGGGGACTGGACGCGGCTGGTGCTGGCCGGCCATTCCGCCGGTGCCTATAATGCAGCCACCCTGGCGCTGGACGGGCGATGGCTGTCGCATGCGGTGCGCCAGACCATCGTGGGGGTGATCGGGCTCTCGGGGCCCTATGATTTCTATCCCTTTGACGGGCCGATTTCGCGGCGCGTGTTTGGCGCTGCGGAGGACAAGCAGGGGACCCAGCCGATCAACCATGTGAGCGCCGATGCGCCGCCCATGCTGCTGATCTCGGGCGGCAGGGACGAGCTGGTGCTGCCGCGCAACAGCACCCGGCTGGGCGCGGCGCTGGAGGCAGCGGGGGTGACGGCGAGGGTGCAGGTCTATGCGCGGCTCGGACATGCCGAGACGCTCCTGGCTCTCAGCCTGCCGTTGCGCTGGCTGGCGCCGGTAATGCGCGAATGCCGCGACTTTCTGGCCAGCGTGACGGGCCGGAAGGCCATGGCCGCAAAGGACGCTAGGAGGCTCTCTCCTTCCGGTGCCGGGCGGCAATGACCGCGGCCGAGGCGGCGGTGCGGTGGGCCGAAGAGAAGAATTCGCGATGGGCCAGGATCAATATGGTGACCAGCGTGACGACAACGGCCAGCCATTCGGACACGAACCAGGCGACGCTGGGCACCGAGAAATAATAGGCGCGGATGCCCGAGTTGAAATTCCGGGCGCCCAGGCCGTTCATCTGCGCAATGGCTTCGATTTCCTCCTCGGTGGTGGCCCGGTCATGGTCGAGGGCGCCCAGCATGATGCAGAAATGGTTGAACTGGCGCAGCGACAGGGTGAAGGCGAAAAAGGCCAGGACGAACATGGCCAGCATCACCACCAGGTGCAGCTGCACGTCGAGCTCGGTATAGACCCGGTCGAGCGAGAGGGAGTCGAGCGCATCCATCAGCGCCGGCAATTGCCCGAAGACGGCAAAGACCGCCAGAACCAGCAGCACCGAGGTGGAGGCAAGGAAGCTGACCGAGCCCATGATATTGCCCGAGAGGATGGCGTCGAAGGGGCTTTCGCGCCGCGCTGCATTGGCCACCCAGCGGCGGCGCTGCATGTTCATGATCACCGAGAGCGACGGTCTTTTCCGTTCCACCAGCGGGACGATGATGTTGTAGGCGAGATAGGCCAGAAGCGGCAGGACGGATGTAAAGAGCGTGGTCACGACAGGGCTCCGGGCGACGCAGATTCGTGACGACTATAGCGCCGTGCCGGTCGATAGCCATGCCGGAAAGGGCAGGGGCGACCGGCCAGGATTGCCGGCCGCCCCCTTGTCTCAGACCGGGCGGGGATGCTGGCGGTAGGTGGCGTCGATATCGGCCAGCACTTCGGGCG
>CBFGTF010000174.1:0-5931 GCA_965651655.1 uncultured Devosia sp. | reverse complement strand
CCCGGCGAGGTCTTCCTTTACCAGGGCCGTTCCTACAAATCCTATCGCGGCATGGGCTCGGTGGGCGCCATGGGCGCCGGCTCCGCCGACCGCTATTTCCAGCAGGATGTGCGCGACCAGATGAAGCTGGTCCCCGAGGGTATTGAAGGCCAGGTGCCCTACAAGGGCCCCGTCAACGCCGTGCTGCACCAGCTCGCTGGCGGCCTTCGCGCCTCCATGGGCTATACCGGCGCCCACAATCTGCGGGATTTCCGCGACAACTCCGTCTTCGTCAAGATTTCCGGCGCCGCCCTCAGCGAAAGCCATGTCCACGACGTGACCATCACCCGCGAAGCCCCGAACTACCGCAGCGGGCGGTAGCACGGCACCCCCACCCGACCTCCCCCTGAAGAAGGGGGAGGAGCAGCGTTGAGTGTTATGCTTACCCGGGAGCAATTATCCTGCGCTCCTCCCCCTATCAGGGGGAGGTAGTGAAGCTTGGCCGGAAGGCCATAGCGAAACTGGGTGGGGGTATTTCTTCCAGAAAAGCGCCGCCCACCTAAAAAGATATCCCCGCCACTAAAGCCTCCCTCATACTCCCCCCATCTTCCCACGACAGGGCGGTCTGCAGCGACCAGATGTGGGGAGACAGCCGGGCACGGGACAGTCGCTTGTCGGCCGTGGTCTCGGGGACAAACACTTGCCGTTAAAAAGGCAGGTGGTCTGGTTCCCCCTAATGCGAAATCCCGGCGTCCCGAGGCGGCTTCTGTCTCAGTTTTTATTTGTTTCAGGGACGAAAGCCGTCTCGGGACTCCGCTCTTCCAGCCAAACTGTGGGCTTTCGGGCCGCACAGCAATTCCGCGCATCCGCAAAACCGATTCTGCTACAAGCCGTTACTGCTTCAAACCGAATCTCTGCTGGAGCCTGAACATTGCCTCTGCTCGACAAGCTGCTGATCCTGGCCATGGCCATTCAGGCCTTCCTGGCTATCGCACTGGTCTTCTGGCTCGGGTTTGAGCGCGTACCACGCATCGCCCGCGGCGAAATCCGCATTGCCGATATTGCGGTGGACCGCACCGCCTATCCGCTCAAGGCAAAACTGCTCTCGAACAGTTTCGACAACCAGTTCCAGCTCCCGGTGCTGTTCTTTGTCGGCGCGCTCGTGCTGCTTCAGCTTGGCCTTGTCGGTTGGGCCGATGTGCTCCTGGCCTGGCTGTTCGTGGCATTGCGCCTCACCCATGCGCTCATCCACGTCACCACCAATCGCGTGCCGCGCCGGTTTGTCGTCTACACCGCCGGACTTGCCGTACTCACCCTGTTCTGGCTATGGCTGGCCCTTCGCATCCTTCTTGCTCCGGGTATCTGATCCATGCGCCTGCCAGGCCGTCTTGCCGCTGCCATCGAAGTTCTCTCGGACGTCGAGACGCGCAAGCGGCCCGTATCCGAAGCGCTCAAGGCCTGGGGGCTCAACAACCGCTTCGCCGGAGCAGGAGACCGTGCCGCCATCGGCAACCTGGTCTATGACGCCCTGCGCCGCCGCGCGTCACACGCCTTTGCCATGGGCAGTGATAGTCCGCGCGCTCTGGTTCTGGCCGTTGCCATGCGCGATTGGGGCGAGACCGCCGAGGCGCTGAATGCCGCCTTTGCCGAGGACAGCCATGCGCCGGCGACCCTGACGGACGCCGAAGCCGCCGCCGCAACCGCCGATCTCTCCGCCGCGCCGCCGACCGTCCAGGCAGATATCCCTGAATGGCTGGCGCCATCGCTTGAACGCGCGTTTGGAGCCGGCTGGATTGCCGAAGGGCAGGCGATGGCAGGCCGTCCCTCTCTCGATCTGCGCGCCAACGCCCTGAAAGCCTCGCCCGAAAAGGTCATGAAGTCGCTGGCGCGGTTTTCTCCCCAGCCCACCACCATCGCTCCCTTCGGTATCACCATGCCCGCCGGGCCGCGCGATGCGCGCACACCTAATGTCACCACCGACGAGGGCTACCAGAAGGGCTGGTTCGAGGTTCAGGACCAGGGCAGCCAGATCGTTGCGGCATTGGCCGGCGCCCGCGAGGGCGAACAGGTGCTCGACCTTTGCGCCGGGGCAGGGGGCAAGACCTTGGCGCTCGCCGCCACCATGGGCAACAAGGGTCAGATATTCGCCTATGACAGCGACCGTTCGCGACTGGCGCCCATCTATGATCGTTTGAAACGCAATGGCGTCCGAAATGCCCAGGTCCGCGCTCCGCATCCCGGTGCGCTCGACGACCTCATGGGAAAGATGGACCGTGTCGTGGTCGACGCGCCCTGTACCGGCACCGGCACCTGGCGCCGCCGCCCAGACACCAAATGGAAGCTGACACCCGATCTCCTGGCGCAGCGCCAATCCGAACAGGCCGCTCTCTTGGTTGAGGCAGCAGGCTATGTGAAGCCCGGCGGCACACTGGTCTATATCACCTGCTCCATCCTCCCCGAGGAGAACGACGATCAGATTGCGGCTTTCCTTGCCACCAGTCCCGGCTTTGAAACCATCGACATGGCTAAAGCCTGGCGCAGCGCCCTGATCACCGACCTGCCCGATGGCCTGGCCACCAGCGGCGGCGGCCTCTGCCTCACGCCCCACCGCACCAATACCGACGGCTTCTACTGCCGCCTGCTAAGGCGTCTGAACTGAGATAGGGCAACAGTCTCGATGCAACTCCTCCCCCTGGACGGGGAGGCTGGGTGGGGATGGCCACGAACTGGGTGCTCTCAGTGAACCGCCGGCCCACCTCCAGCGTTCTCTCCACCAGAACCTTCGGGAGAACGTCATGTCCGCAGCCAGTACCGACTACCGCACCCCGGCCTCCTGGGTGGCCCTCGCAGTCTTCCTTGCGCTGGTCATCGGCGTCGGCGCCCTGGTCGGCACCCAGTCCCAACCCGGCACCTGGTACGAGTCGCTGAGCAAACCCCCGCTCAATCCGCCCAACTGGGTCTTCGGCCCGGTCTGGTTCGCGCTCTATGTGATGATCGCCTTGGCTGGGTGGCGCATTTGGGTGGTGGCGCCGCAATCGGGTGCCATGAAATTCTGGGGTGCCCAGATGCTGCTGAACTGGGCCTGGTCGCCGGTCTGGTTCCTCGCCCAGCAGCCTTGGCTTGCCTTCGTCATCTTGGTGGCCATGTGGCTCTCCATCGCCGGATTTATCCTTGCCTCCAGGAAGCACGATAGGATAGCCCCGTGGTTGTTCATGCCCTACCTGGCCTGGGTGAGTTTTGCAGGATATCTCAACCTCTCCATCGCCCTCCTGAACTAGGCGGGCTGCGCCAGCGCAGCTTTGGTCGAAGGTTTCTCCAGCCGCCTCGCCCAGGCAATGACGGGCGCTTCCAGCCAGCGATAGGACGCGGCCGCGATGATGGCCGATATGCCGACCGCCGCAACGGTCGCCGTGAGCCACACCGTACCGTCAGTCATCGTGCCATAGAGGAATTTGGGCACGAAATAGACCTGGATCAGCTCGATGACCAGCGTGTGGTAGATATAGATGCCAAAGGAAATCTGAGCCAGGTACCGCGTGACGGGATTGTCCAGCGTCCGGCCGAGCAGCAGCGTGGAAGGGCCGGTCGCCAGCACGACGCCCACCAATGCATGCATCAATGGAAAGCGATAGGGCACGCGAAGCCAGCCATAGAGTTCGCCCGCCTCCCGATAGGCTTCCCCCCACATATAGACTGCCACGGCCACCAGGGCGGCCAGGCAGATGGCATCCATGCTCCAGTGCCGGACCCGCGCCAGCATCACCTGGACACCGCCAGCCAGCGCGCCCATGGCGAACATGGCAAAGAAAGAGAATGGGTTGAACCAGGGCATCCAGGTCTTGGCGCCGCCCTGCAAGCCATATTCCCAGCCCAGCCGGTGCGGATCGACCACCACAAGGGTGCTGAAGGCCATATGCGCCAGAAGCGCCATGCCGATCACGCCAAGAAATGCGATACGGGCAAGCCAGTGTGGCAATTGCCGGCCAAAGGCATAGAGCAGCACGAAGCCCAGCGGCAGCAGCAAATAGGACGTGACCTCGAAGCCGATCGACCAGAGCGGGCCATTGACCTCGACCGGGAAGAAGGTCAGCCAATGCCAGTCGCTGACCAGCAGGAACCCGGCCGCATAGCGCACCCACAGCCAGATATCCGCAGTCGCGCCCCAGACCACGATGCTGAGCACGAAGCTGATGGTCAGCGCCACCCAGAAGCCGGGCAGGACGCGTGCCGCGCGCCGCAGCGCATAGATCCGCAGCGAGGGCAGGGGCTCATTCCGGTCCAGCGCCTGCCAGAATGGCCGCGCCAGAAGGAAACCGCTGAGCACGAAGAAGATACCCACCCCAAACGTGCCGCCATTGGCCAGCACCTGCGCAATGTCAGCATCCCCCAGCGACGAGCGGAAATCGATCTTCTGCGTCAGGTGATGGAAAAGCACGATCAGGCAGGCGCTTGCGCGCACGAAGTCTGCACCCAGAAGACGATTGGACTGATCCGACATGCTCCCCCCGGAATATGCACGGGCCCTGTGCGAACGCTCCGCTTGCGGAATCCGTTTGGCGCGGCTAAAGCCTCGCCATGCAGCACCCAGACACCGCCTCCCTCACCGACACCATTCTCATTGTCGACTTCGGTTCGCAAGTCACACAGTTGATTGCGCGCCGGATACGAGAGACGGGCGTCTATTGCGAAGTCCACCCTTTCAACAAGGCGGAAGCCGCCTTCGCGGCGATGCGGCCCAAGGGAATAGTCTTTTCGGGCGGCCCGGCATCGGTCACCGATGAAGGCAGCCCCAGGGCGCCGCAGGCCATCATCGACTCCGGCTTGCCGATCCTCGCCATCTGCTATGGTCAGCAGACCTTCTGCCTGCAGCTCGGCGGCAAGGTCGAGGGGGGCCATCATCGCGAGTTCGGCCGTGCCGATGTGGAAGTGCTTGAGCCCAGCGCACTTTATGACGGCATCTGGGACGTCGGCGGCAAATACCCTGTCTGGATGAGCCATGGCGACCGCGTGACCGAGCTGCCCGAGGGCTTCAAGGTCATGGCCACCTCGCCCAACGCCCCCTTTGCCATTGCCGGCGACGAAAGCCGCAAGCGCTACACCACCATGTTCCACCCCGAAGTGGTGCACACCCCCGATGGCGGCAAGCTGCTCGCCAATTTCGTGCACAAGATCGTCGGTCTCGAGTCCAACTGGAACATGGCCGCCTATCGCCAGAAGATGGTCGAGAAAATCCGCGAGCAGGTCGGCACCGGCAGGGTCATCTGCGGCCTGTCCGGGGGCGTTGATTCCTCGGTTGCCGCCGTGCTGATCCACGAGGCCATTGGCGACCAGCTCACCTGCATCTATGTCGACCATGGCCTCATGCGCCTCAATGAGAGCGAACAGGTCGTCACCATGTTCCGCGACCAGTTCAATATCCCGCTGGTCCATGTCGACGCCGAAGACCTCTTCGTCGGCGAGCTCGAAGGCCAGTCCGACCCCGAGACCAAGCGCAAGATCATCGGGCGCCTGTTCATCGAGGTCTTCGAGGAAGAAGCCAAAAAGCTCGGCGGCGCCGACTTCCTCGCCCAGGGTACGCTCTATCCCGACGTGATCGAGAGCGTTTCGTTCACCGGCGGACCCTCGGTCACCATCAAGTCGCATCACAATGTCGGCGGGCTTCCCGAGCGCATGAACATGAAGCTCGTCGAGCCGCTGCGGGAACTGTTCAAGGATGAGGTCCGCGCCCTTGGCCGCGAACTGGGCATTCCCGAAAGCTTCATCGGCCGCCATCCCTTCCCGGGCCCGGGCCTTGCCATCCGCTGCCCCGGCGGCATTACCCGCGAAAAGCTCGACATCCTGCGCCAGGCCGACGCCATCTATCTCGACGAAATCCGCAAGTCGGGCCAGTACGACAAGATCTGGCAGGCCTTCGCCGTGCTCCTGCCGGTGCAGACCGTCGGCGTCATGGGC
>CBFGTF010000173.1:0-5940 GCA_965651655.1 uncultured Devosia sp. | reverse complement strand
GTCTGGGTGGTCGCGCCGCGCATCTGCACCGCCCGCCGCAAATGGCTCTCGGCCTTCGCCAGTTCATTGGTCATGGCGTAGGAAAGGCCCAGATTGGTCTCGATCGAGGCCTCGCCCGGCGCCACCACCGATGCCTGCACATAGATCTTCCGGGCCTGGTCATGCCGTCCCATCTGGTCGAGCGTGGCGCCCATCACCAGCAGCGCATTCCAGTCCGGCGCATCGGGGCGGATCACGTTCCTGAGCACTTCCAGCGACTGGTCGAACCGGCCCGAGGCCGTCAATGCCTTGGCATAGGCGGTGGAAATGGCCACGTCCCCGGGATGGCGCGATATGGCCTGCTCCAGCGCCGCGACCGCCTGTTGCGGCTGTCCGGCGGCGCGCAGGGCCGCGGCATAGTGGATGACAACGGCGCGGTCACCCGGATTGCGCCGGTAGCGCTCTGTCAATTCGCCCAGGCTCGCCTGGCTCTGGGTGGCGCTCATGCCCGAATAATCGGCCGCGCCCAATTGTCCGCGATTGGACGCACAGGCCGAAAGCGCCAGCGCGGCCACCCCTGCCAGCAGCAGGGGACGCAAAGCCTTGGCGATCATTTTGGGATCAAGCACGTCGCACTCCCGGCCGCTATCCGGGCCGTCACCATCATGCTCCGAGCAATAGATCATTAACCCTAACGCCCGGTTAAACGAGCCCGGGCCGACATTGCCCGCATCCGCCGCGCCGTCTAGAAGGGGGTGAAATTTCGGAGGCCACCATGACCACTTCGCCCATCATCCCGCTCCATTTCGTGCCCGAGGGTGGGCTGGATGATGTGTCGATCACCGCGCCGCAAAAGGCCTGGAGCATGGCCAATGGCTTTTCCGGCCAGCGGGGGCGGTTGCTCTCCCTGCCCGATGCCGAGGGCAGCATTGCCGCCGTCCTGTTCGGCACCGGCAAGCCGGCGGGCCGCTCGCCCTTCATCGCGGGCGTGGCCGCCGCCGCGCTCCCGGCCGCGACCTATGCCCTGGCCGGCGATCTGGGCGATCCAACCCTGGCCTCCATCGCCTTCCGGCTTGGCGCCTATCGCTTCGACCGCTATCGCGATGGCCAGCAATCGCCCACGCTCAGCCTCCCCGAGGCCGCCGATGCCGCCGAAGTCGAGCGCCAGGTCGAGGCGGCAACGCTCGCCCGCGATCTCATCAACACCCCGGCCAATGACCTTGGTCCCGATGTGCTGGAAAATACCGTGCGCGATTTTGCCCGGCGACATGGCATGAGCGTGTCGGTCACCCTGGGTGACGATCTGCTCAGCGCCAATTTCCCCATGATCCATGCGGTGGGCCGTGCCAGCGCCCAGGCGCCGCGCCTCATCGATCTGGGCTGGGGCGATGCGGACGCGCCCAAGGTCACGCTGGTGGGCAAGGGTGTCACCTTCGATACCGGCGGGCTCGACATCAAGTCCGCCGCCGGCATGCTGACCATGAAGAAGGACATGGGCGGCGCCGCCAATGTGCTGGGTCTGGCCCATGTCATCATGTCGGCCAATCTGCCCGTGCGCCTGCGCGTGCTGTTGCCGGTGGTGGAAAATTCCATTTCTTCCAATGCTTTCCGCCCCGGCGATGTGCTGCGCTCACGCGCTGGCCTGTCCGTCGAGATCGGCAATACCGATGCCGAAGGCCGGCTGATCCTCGCCGATGCGCTGGCGCTGGCCGATGAGGAAACGCCCGATCTGCTGATCGACATGGCAACGCTCACCGGCGCGGCGCGCGTGGCGCTCGGCCCCGACCTCCCCGCGCTCTATTCCACCGATGACAATGTCGCAGCCGGGCTCCTCGCCGCCGGGCTCGCCGCCGAAGACCCGCTCTGGCGCATGCCGCTCTGGTCCAGCTATGAGACCCTGCTGGCCTCCAAGATCGCCGATATCAACAATGCCGGGGCCGGCGGCTATGCCGGATCGGTGACGGCGGCTCTCTTCCTGCGGCGTTTCGTCAGGACTGCTGGCGCTTGGGTGCATCTGGACATTTTCGGCTGGGCGCCGGAATCCCGCCCCGGCCGCCCCGTCGGCGCCACCGATCAGGGCATCCGCGCCATCTACGGAATGCTGCGGGACCGCTACAAGGGGTGATCAAAATATAGTTGACGATGACAACTGACTGGTTGATACTGTCAACCAGTCAGGAAATGCACCATGGCCGATCCCGCCGATATTGCCCAGATCCGCACCTTCAACCGCTTCTATACGCGGGTCATCGGCCTCCTCGACGAGGGCATGCACAAGACCATGCATACCCTGGCCGAGGCGCGGGTCATCTACGAGCTGGGCAAGGACGGCATCACCACGGCGGCCCAGATCGCCGCCACGCTGAACATGGATCGCGCCCAGATGAGCCGCATCATGGCCCGGCTGGTCGAGCAGGGCCTGGTTGCGCTGCTGCCCCGCACCGGCGATGGCCGCGCCGCCCCGGTGGCACTGACCGCCGATGGCCGCGCCGTGGCCGAGCGGCTCAATGCCATGAGCGACGAGGCGGCGGCACGGACCCTGCTCGATCCCTTCAGCCCCTTCGAACAACGCGATCTTGTCAGCGCCATGCGCCGCATCCAGTCCATCCTGGCCGAGCCCGATGACACGCCGCTGCTGATCCGGCCGCACCGCATCGGGGAACTGGGCTGGCTCATTCACCGCCAGGCGGTGCTCTACCACCTCGAGCAGGGCTGGAACGGCCAGTTCGAGGCGCTGATCGCCCGCATCTATGCCGAATATGAAGAGGCTGCCAGTGACCCGCCCAAGGGCCTGTGGGTCGCCGATCTGGGCGGAGAAGTGGCCGGCTCGGTCTTCATCATGCCCGCCGCATCAGACGCGGGAACGGCGCAATTGCGCATGCTCTATGTCGAACCGATGTTTCGCGGCCAGGGCATTGGCGGGCGCCTGGTCGATCAGGCCGTAGCCTTCGCCCGGGCATCCGGCTATCGCCGGGTCATGCTGTGGACACAGGATTGCCTTGTGTCGGCGCGGCGCATCTACCAGGCCGCCGGTTTCACCCTCACCCGCGAGGAGCCGCACCATTCTTTTGGCGCCGATCTCAATGGCCAGTATTGGACCCTGGAGCTCTAGGCTGCATCGACATTCAGGATTCAGCTTTGCGGTTCGGACCCGAAGGGCCGCGCCAGCGAAACGCGATAGAACTATTGGCTCTAGGGTTGTCCCGGAATGACGTCGGAACCGGTGGTCTGTTCGATCACCGTGTCGGTGATTTCGGTTCCATGCTTGGGGAACAGCAGGGGGGCTGCAGCAAAGCCGCCGATGACGGCTGCCAGCATCACCCAGCCGGCCCATTTCTTGTGCCTTTCGATGAACCGGCTGGCCACCGGACCGAAGAAGTAGAACAGACCGCAAGGCACGAAGAACCTGAGGCCGCGCCCGATGAAGCCGAACAGGATGAAGGTCCAGATATCCACCCCCGCCACGCCGCTGGTAATGGTGATGATCTTGTAGGGGATTGGGGTGACTGCGCCGATCATGATCATGAACGGACCATTGGCCACAAAGCTGTGGCGCAATTCCTCGAAGTTCCCGCCGGCGCCATAGAACTCGACGATACCCTTTCCGACCAGGTCGAACAGGTAGAAGCCGATGGCATAGCCGAATACGCCACCCACCACCGAAGACACCGTGCAGATTGCGGCCAGCCGCCAGGCGCGGCGGCGATCGGCCAGGATCATCGGCGCCAGCATCACCTCGGGAAACACCGGCACGATCATGGCTTCGAGAAAGCAGATCAGCGCCAGTATTGGCTCGGCCAGCGGATGGCCGGTCGCCGCTTTCAGCCGGTCGTAGAGCCCGGGCCTTCCGGATTGCGCTGTATCGGTCATGCCTTCGAAACGTTCCTCATCACTGCTCCACTATTTGTACGCCAGATTGACGCCAGACCAGTGAATTTTGCGTGTCAGTAGCCGCGGCTGCGATCTACCACATTGGGCAGCGCTTCGCCCGCCTCATGGCTTATGAGCGCCCGCGAAAAATAGCGTACCCCGCTCTGCTCATTGGAAATGGCGGCAATGTGGGGGGTGATATAGCAGTTTTTCAGCGCCCAGAGCGGGCTGTCCTGGGGCAGGGGTTCCACCTCGAACACATCCAGGCTTGCCGCCCCCAGCGTTCCATTGCCCAGCGCCTCGACAATGTCGGCCTCTCGCTGGTGCCCGCCCCGCGCCGCATTGATGATCACCGGCCCACCCGCCAGCCGGCCCCGGCGCAGCTTGCCGAAAGTATCGCGGTTGAGAATGCCCGTGGTTTCCGGCGTCAACGGCAACAGGTTGACGAGGATATCGGTCCCGGCGAGGAATGCGTCAAAATCCTCGTCGCCGCAATAGCCCTTGACCCCCTCGATCGCCTTGGACGTGCGGCTCCAGCTTCTGAGATCAAATCCCAGTGGTTTGAGTCGGCGGACGGCATCCTGCCCGAGCACGCCCATGCCCATGATCCCGATTGTCGTTTCTCCGGCGGCGGGCGGATAAAACTGGTTCCAGCGGCGCGCCTCCTGATCGTCGCGAAAGCGGCTGAACTGGCGATGATGCATGGTCACATGCGCCACCACATAATCGCTCATGCGCTGGCTGAGGTCTTCGTCCACGAAGCGCACGATTGGCACATCGGGCAGGCGCGGATGCTTGAGCAGGGCGTCGACACCCGCGCCCAGCGACAGCACCGCCTTGAGATTGTCGAGCCGGTCAAATGCCTCCGGCCTGGGCTTCCACACAAAGATGTAACGAATGTCCGCCGGATCGAAATTGTCGCCCCGTCGCACCACGGGATAGGGCGCCAGGGCCTCGGCAAAGGCCTTGGCCCAGCTGGCTTCATCGACGTCGGATAGGTGGAGAAGTAGCATCGATTTTCTCTCAACAAAAAGGCCGCGCCCAAAGGCGCGGCCTGTCAATCCTGGATGTGGACCGCACCGACCCTTACTGGCCGGTGGTCGTCGCCGGGGTGGCCGGCGTCGTTTCCTGCACCGGGGTGCCTTCGACCTGGGTCTCGTCCTGGGTCTCGGTCGGGGTTTCAACAACGGCGTCGGGAGCCGTCGGCTCCGTCGTTTCCGAGGGCGGGGCCGTCACCTCGGTCGGGCTGACTTCGCCCGCAGGCGCGTCTTCGACCGCTGTGCCTTCGGCAGCAGGCGCTGCTTCCTCGGCGGCGGGGAACGGCACCGGGCTCGATGACAGGGTCTGGAGATAGGCCAGGATATCGGCGCGCTCTTCGGGGGAGCGCACACCGGCAAAACTCATCTTGGTGCCGGGTGCATAGCCACGCGGATTGGTCAGGAATGCGTCGAGGTTCTCATAGCTCCAGACCTGCCCTTCGGCCTTCTGCTGCATGAGGATATCGGAATAGGCAAAGCCCTCGGCATGCGCCTTGGAGGCGCCTACGATGCCGTAAAGGTTC
This sequence comes from uncultured Devosia sp., assembly GCA_965651655.1. Taxonomy (GTDB): domain Bacteria; phylum Pseudomonadota; class Alphaproteobacteria; order Rhizobiales; family Devosiaceae; genus Devosia. Next base: position 530 of record CBFGTF010000173.1, on the reverse strand, counting down.
GGGCCCTGCTTGTTGGGCTCGCCTTCGCCAAAATTGTGGCAGCTCTGGCACTTGCGCACCGCAGAGGCACCGCGGTCGACGCTGGCGCTGGCCAGCAGCACCCCGAGCGGCACGGCAGGAACTTCTTCGACGGGGCCGGCCTCGGCCACTTCCGGTTCCGGCAGCGCATAGCCCGGTCCACGGTTCTCGATTGGGTGATAGATGGCTTCGGCCAAAAAGCCGACACCCATCACGAACAACAGGGTGCCGAGCACGGCGCCGATGATCTTGTTTAGCTCAAACGAATCCATTTGGTCTCTCTGCCGGTCCATCCCCGTGGACATTGACTCGAACCGGCCCAACATTCGACTCCCAAAGGGGAATCCGCCTCAACCGGCCGGCTCGACGCGCGCGGAAGATAGTATCAAGCCCTCTATGGCGCAACAGGTCAAAGGGAAGTGCGACACTTCGAACCGGCGGCATGGCCGCAAAATCCGTCCAGTGGACGGATTTTAGGTGAGAAGGCCATGAGAGCTACGCTCGAATGGCGG
>CBFGTF010000172.1:0-5964 GCA_965651655.1 uncultured Devosia sp. | reverse complement strand
CCTTGCCCGATTCACCGGCACGGGCCGCCTCTACCGAGGCATTGAGCGCCAGGAGGTTAGTCTGGAAGGCGATATCGTCGATCAGTCCGATGATGTTGGAGATCTTGGCCGACGAAGCGGAGATCTTTTCCATCGCCTGTGTTGCCGTTTCCATGGCTGTGCCGCTTTCGAGGGCCAGCCGCGACGCATCGCCGACCGCCCGGTTGGCGTCTTCGGCCCGCGCCGCATTGGCGCCCACCGTGCCGGCAAGCTGTTCGACCGTGGCCGAGGTCTGCTCGACCATGGCGGCCTGGCGGCTGGTACGTTCACTCAGATCATTGGATCCCGCCAGGATTTCGCCGGTTGCGGTCTTGAGCCGGCGCGAGGTCTCGCGCAATTCGCCCATCACGCTGCCCAGCCGGTCGGCGACCGCATTGGTATTGTCGCGCAGGTCTGCGAAGGCACCGGTAAAATTGCCGGTAACCCTTTCGGTCAGGTCCGCCCGCGCGAGGGACGAAAGCACGCGCCCCGTGCCGGTCAGCCCCTGGTCCAGCGCCTCCAGCAAGGCATTCACCTCTCCCGCCAGGGTGCGTAACTCCGTCTGCTCAAAATCCGCACCCACACGACGGGACAGGTCGCCCTGCATCACCGCCTGCAGCGTCTGCTGCAGATCATCGGTCAATTTGTCGGCGGCGCGGCGGCGCTGCCCGGCCTCGGCATTGCGGGAAAGCTCGGCCTGCTCCAGCGCCGCCTGCTCCACCAGCGCCGTCCTGAAGCGGCCGAAGGCATCGAACATCACCGTCAGCTCGTCCTGCATCTTCTGGGCCGGAATATCGATATCGGTCTGTCCGGCGGTCAATGCCCCGGTAATCTCGACAAGGGCACGCAGGCGGGCCGAAACCAGCCTGAGGAAGAACAGGAACACTGTCAGGCATCCTGCCGCGGCGCCCGTTCCGGCCAGCACCAGCGAGGCCAGGGACAGGAACTGCGCCTGCCGCAGCCCGGCCAGCCCCTCTTCCATGCTGTCGTGCAGCAATTCCTCGACCTGGTCGGCGGTCTCGACCAGCACGTCGAAACTGGCGTCAAAGCTCTCGTCGGCGGCGCTGCCTGCTCCCGCATTATTGCCGCGGTCGGCATATCGTGTTTCTCCAGCGGAACGGAAGTCGTTCAGGGCCTGCTGCACTGCCGGAAGGGCGGCGATGACCGCCGGATCACTGGCCGCGATGAACGTGCCCTCGTCATTGCTGCCACCCTTGGCGATGGCATCGAGGTAGAACTGGGTCTCGTCCAGCAGCGACCAGACATTGTTGATGTCCTCGCCCGCATCACCCGACATGATCTCCTCGAAATAGAGATGGGCCGTCGTCGCGGTCAGCTTGATTTCCATGGCCGCATCGGCCAGCGGCGCCAGGTGCGCGCCGACCGTTTCCCCGCGCCGCGCCACATCGAGCGAGGCCAGAACGGCCAGTATGCCGAGCACCCCCACCAGGGCGCCAAAGGAAAGAAACACCGCCACAAGTTTTGTGGTGATGGACAATTGCCCGAACTTGAACATGGAAGAGGCCTGACGCTGCTCGTGATTTGGGATCGAGCCTGCGCCTTTATGGTTAACGACTGCTTTAGGGCTTTTACTGTGCCTGCGTCAGGAACCGGGCAATATATCCCCGAACCAGCGCGCTGTCGGAGGGAAGCCTGAACGAACCCAGCGCTTCGTCCACCACCTCTTCGCTTGCCCTGCCCCGGCGCAGTTCGGCCAGCGCCTGCCCATACTCATCCGAGAATTCGGGATGCGGCTGGAAGCTCAGCGCGGCGCCCGAGCGGTAGAACAGCCCGGCATTGGGGGCAAAATCGGAGGCGAGGATCACCTGCGCCTCGCTGGGCGGCGTGATCACCTGGTCCTGGTGCGAGCAGAGAACCGACAATGTCTGCGGTGCATCAGCCATGAAGCCGGGGCGTTCCATCACCCGATAGGTATGGCGGCCAAGCCCCCAGCCCTTTTCGGATTTGCGAACATCCCCGCCCAGTGCATCCGCCATGATCTGGTGGCCAAAGCAGATGCCCACCATCGGTACGCGCGCCGCATAGGCGCCGCGGATCAGCTCGCGCAACGGGTCGAGCCAGGCATGGTCTTCATAGACACCGGCTGACGAGCCGGTAATGGCAATGGCCTCCAGACCCCTCGGGTCGGGCAGCGGCGCATCGCCGAAGACGCTGGCAACCTCATAGTCGAACGCCACGCCCGTGGATTCGAACATCTCCTGGAACATGGCCCGGTAGGGAGCAAAGCGATGCTCGAGGGCTGGAGGCACCAGGCCGGCTTCAATGATGGTGAGTTTCATTGCCAATCGCATCTGTGGGACGCCACTGGCTTAGCGGAGTTCGCCCCTTCCGATCAAGCCGCCGGCTCAAATCGCAGCGACAACCCGTTGATGCAATAGCGAAGGCCCGTCGGCTCGGGACCATCCTCGAACACATGACCCTGATGCCCGCCGCAATTGGAGCAATGCACCTCGATGCGGGTCATGAACAGGCTGTTGTCTTCCATCGTGCCGATGGCGCCGGGAATGAAGTCCCAGAAGCTGGGCCAGCCGGTGCGGCTGTCATATTTCTTCTCGGATTCGAACAGCGCCTGGTCGCACCCGGCGCAATGAAAGGTGCCGGCACGCTTTTCGTCATTGAGCGGTGAGGAGAAGGGCCGCTCGGTGGCCTCGTGCCGCAGCACCTGATAGGCGGGCTCCGGGAGCTTGGCCTGCCATTCGGCATCGGTCAGCGTAAATGGAAAATCGCCTTCGGCGGCCTGGGGCGCCCGGGCAAGGCCAAGGGCGGCACCAAGGCTCAGCAGGGAGCCGGATATCAGGACTTTGCGACGAGAAAAGCGCATGGAGCGTCTCCTTTCAAAGACCGCGACGCTGCCCGGCCGGAGGGCGGGGCCGGGCAGCGTCTGGGCAGAATTGACGTGACCATAGCAAGCAAGGGAGCGTCTATCAGGTCACGTCAAGGTGAGACTCCGCCTCTGGGACTGGGGGCGGGCGGAGCCCGGTTACCTGCACCATTCGGTGCGGTGCAGGCTTTGGTTACATCGCCGGCAGAAGCACGGCGTCGATGACGTGGATCACGCCGTTCGACTGGTCGACGTCGGCGATGGTCACGGTGGCTACGCCGCCATTGGCATCGGTGATCTTGACCATGTCGCCATCGAGCGAGAAGGTCAGCTCGCCACCCTGGACCGTGGCGGCCTTGTACTCACCGCCATTGTCATTGATCATCTGCACCAGGTCACCCGAGTGGATGTCGCCGGCAATCACGTGATAGGTCAGCACGGCAGTCAGCTGATCCTTGGCTTCGGGAGCCAGCAGGCCCTCGACAGTACCGGCCGGCAGGGCCGCAAAGGCGTCATTGACCGGCGCGAACACCGTGAAGGGGCCTTCACCCGAAAGGGTTTCCACCAGGCCCGCTGCCTGTACGGCGGCGACCAGGGTCGTGTGATCGGCCGAGTTGACGGCATTTTCGACGATATTGTTGGTGGCCGGCATGGCCGCACCGCCGACCATCGGGTTTTCCTGGGCAAAGGCAGCGCCCGACAGCGAACCAAGGGTGAGGACGGCGGCAAGGGAGAGAGCACGAATCGAGAGAGTCATGTGTAGATCCTTCCTGTGTAATTTTGTTCCCATTCATTTCGATGGGACGCAGGAAGCTACGGGAGGCACGCCGGTGAAGTTTCAGACGGAACAGGCGAGTTTCACCACCGCGAAAAAATCTGCAACGTTCTCAAAAACTTGTTTTAATTCAACTCTCTAGCTACACACAAGGCAGAAAAGCCGCCCTTGCCTCAATGATTTTTTTGCAATGATCCAGTCGGCGCCCATCTTCGTATGCGCCCCGTTTCTGCCCCGGGAAAAGCAGAAATGGCGCGGTCCGAAAACCGCGCCACCTGAAAAATCGCGTCTGAGACCCTAGCCGCGCAGCCCGGACCAGGCCGGGTCCGAGGCGTAGCTTTCGGTGGGTACTGTCTGGGCAGCGCGGCCCCAGATGTCCACGCTCATCAGGCGCGGACCATCATTGCCGCCCGGATCCTGGTAGAACATGATGACGCGGCCATTGGGCGCCCAGGTGGGTCCCTCGGCGTGGTACCCCGAATAGAGCAGGCGCTCGCCCGACCCGTCCGGGTTCATGATGCCGATATGGAACTGCCCGCCCGATTGCCGGGTGAAGGCGATGAGATCGCCATTGGGCGACCAGACCGGGGTGGAATAGCTGCCCTGGCCAAAGCTGATGCGCTGGGCGTTTCCGCCCCCGGCACCCATCATATAGATCTGCGGCGAGCCGCCGCGATCACTCTCGAACAGGATGCGGCTGCCATCGGGCGAGAAGCTGGGTGAGGTATCGATCGCCGCGCCGGAGGTGAGCTGGGTCGGCTGCCCGCCGCCAACGCCAACCAGGTAGATATTGGTGCTGCCCCCCTGCTCCACCGAAAACGCCACGCTGCCGCCATCGGGGGAGAAACGGGGGGCAAAGGTCATCGCGCCGACATTGGCCAGGCGCTGCTGCCGGCCGGTGGACAATTGCAGCAGGTAGACCTGCGGATTGCCCTCGGAGAAATTCATATAGGTGACGAGGTCGCCATTGGGCGAAAAGCGCGGAGTCAGCGCCATGGTATTGCCATCGGTCAGGTAGCTCACATTGGCCCCGTCCTGATCCATGATGGCCAGGCGCCGCACGCGATTGGCCTTGGGGCCGCTTTCGGCCACATAGAGCACGCGCGTGTCGAAATAGCCCGTACCGCCCGACAGCTGCGCATAGATGGCGTCAGAGACCAGGTGCCCGATGCGGCGCGCCGAGCTGGGGTCGGTATTGTAGCTGTTGCCCACCACCTGGGCGGCCTGCTGGGTGTCCCAGACGCGCACGGAAGCCGAGATCTGGCCCCCGCGCTCCACCGCGCCCATCACCACACCGTCGACATTGGCCGTCCGCCACACATTGAAGTCGGGCGTTGCATTGACATCGCCCACCTGCACCGGCAGCGAGGCCGGGTCGAGCGGCAGGAACAGGCCCGAACGCCTGAGATTGTTGCGCACGATATCGGCAATTTCCCGCCCGAAGGCCGGGTCCGAGGACGCGAAATCGGGAATGGCAATCGGCAGCGGCTGGAAATTGGCGCCTTCCACCACGATGCGCAATTGCGCAAAGGACATGGGCGCCGTGGCGAACAGGGCGCCACCGGCCAGGCCGAGCTTGAGCGCTGCGCGTCGATTGAAAAGGGTCATAGGTCCTAAATCTCTCCGGTCTTGCCGTTTGGGCCGCAGTTTGGCCAGCAAACAGGCAAATTCAAGGTCAGGGTCTGAGTTCCACTTCGATCTGACGCCATTCATCATAGGCATCAGCCGAAAGCATCGAATAGGGGCCGCACTGCACCACGGCACGCTGCGCCGCACGGGCAATGGCCTGGCCCGCCGTCGACGGATCGGCGGCCACTACCCGCGGCGTACCATTGACGCTGCCATCACGGTTCATGCTCACCGACAGCGTCACGTTGAGCCCGCTGTTGAAGTCCGATGGCAACAGGTTCCAGCAGGTCTTGATCCTGGCCACCAGACCATCAATCTCGTTCTGGCTCAAGCGCGCCGAAGTGCCGGTGGTGTCGCCAAGGGTCGGCGAGCCGCCCTGCCCCGTGGTCGCCCCGGTGGTCGGTGCATTATTGATGATCGAGGAAATCTCGTCGGCGGTTTCCGAGCTGATTTCGGTCGGTGGCGCCGGTTGCGCGGCTGCCTGCTGCTGGCGTTGCGCCTCCTCGCGGCGGCGGCGGTCGGCGGCCAGCGCCTGCTCGCGGATCTGGGCAAGATCGCTCGGCCGCGATGTCGGCATGGCAACGTTCACCTGCGGCGGCGTGGGCTCAGGTTCTGGTGTCGGCTCTGGCTCCGGCGCGGGCTCGGGCTCCGGCACAGGTTCGGGTTCTGGAACCGGCTCCGGCGCAGGCTCAGGCTCCGG